>JAJDHH010000030.1 GCA_030266105.1 Eubacteriales bacterium OttesenSCG-928-K08 | reverse complement strand
CCCCTACCTTAGCACTTTGGGAACGGACATAGTTTGGTACTCGCCAAATCAAAACAACTATCCTGCAAATTGCCCATTATACCAGTATAAAACCATAAGAATAGGTTCGCAGATGAACAATTCAGATGATACTAGCTATATTGACTTTCAAGGAACAAGCACAAAATGGTATCAATCTAGTGTGGAAGATGAAAATCATCTGGACTTCTTTATACTTGAAGTAAACACACAACCCACAATCAACTTCACCATCACAAACACTTATGAAGCGGCCTCTGTTTCGGTTACAAAGTTCTGGGATCACACAGGAAATACAGGAACACGCCCCACTCAGGCTGTGGTTACGCTTTACAGCAATGGTACTCCGGCCGAAAACCAAGTCGTTGCCACATTAAATGGGCACGATGATACCCATACATGGAGCGACCTGCCGATAAAGGACGAAGAAGGCAACGCCATAAGCTACACCGTGCAGGAAAATCAAATTGCGAATTACAAAGCAAGCCCCACCTCAACCGAGGTTGATGGGGAAATTCACCATACCATCACAAACACTTATGTGCCTGATGGCGCAAAAACAAATATTTCAGTCAAAAAAGTGTGGGATCACGATGGCAACAACGGCAATCAACCAGACTCCGTAACCGTTCAGCTCTATAAGAATGGCCAGGCTGAGGGCGCCCCTGTTTCTCTTAACAATACAAACAACAATGAATGCACGTGGACCGACCTGCCGATGAAGGACAGCAACGGCAACGTGATTAATTACACCGTTGGTGAAGATGATGTGCCGGGATATGAAGCGGCCATAACGTCAACATATACTCCGCCCATAACGAGTTCGACTGCGGGGGGGTGGTCTGTTGCTGAAGAATTCATCGATGGGGGTACCTATTTGTTGGTTCATAAGGAAAGCGGCAAGGATTATGCTATTAATTCTAGCTTGAAATCAACCAGTTACATTAACGGCAGCCAATCACCAGCTGATGCAATACAGTGGGTTGCATCAGCAAGTGGAAGCGGATTTTTATTGCAAGCAAAATCTATTTCTCCTGCAAGATATATCTCTATAAAAAGCGGCAATTTGTCGTTGAACAGCAGCGGAGTTGCGCTTACATACAGTACCTCCGGAACTGATAGAAATAAAATACGAACAAGTAGTGGGACAAAACTTTACTTGGCCGGTAGAGCAAATGACTACGAAACTGACAATTCAATAAACAACGCAATTGACTTTATTATTTACAAGCTAAATACCGGCACAACCACGAGCAACGCGCAAACCAGCTACACCATCACAAACACTTATAAACCGGCTGTTGACATTGATCTCTACAAAGTCAGTGCGGATGATACCCCCATCCCACTTGGCGGGGCGGAGTTTGCACTTTATAAGTTCGACAGCACCGCTCCGGCCATAATTCCCGGAACTGCCGATGTGCCTGGCACTCGCGTGGGCGGCACTTACACCAGTTCAAGCTTAGATGTAAATAAAGGCTATGCTACGCTAAGCGCCTTGGAAGAAGGCACCTACTACCTTATCGAAACCCTCGCCCCGGATGGATACAACAAGCTAAACGAGCCGATTGTTTTCACAATATCGCAAAGCGGCGAGGTGGCAATCACATCAGGCGGCGCATGGGCCACGGTTGCAACAGGGGCAAGCGGCCATGTGCTAACAGTAAAAAACCAAAGAGGCTACACGCTGCCCGAAACGGGCGGCAGGGGCAACCGCCCATATATACTTGCAGGCTTGCTTACCTTGGCGCTGGGCCTGGCTGTTTACCATGTATACCAACGTTTCAAACGAGCGGAGGGGAGGTGTGAACCATCTTGAACCGCAAGAACCCTCCAAACACGCGGGACCCATCCATAGGACTTCTTTAGAACAGGCCGCCACCTGAGTTGGCGAAGAGGACAAAAATAAACGTAACAACAGAAAGGAATAGAAAAATGAAGGCTAATAAAATTTTTGCGCTGGCACTGGCAATCATGATGGTTCTGGCACTGGCTGCCCCGGCATTTGCGGCGGAGGGCGATATCGTTCTAACCATCTCGTCCAAAGGTAAGGGTAACACCTACTATGCGTATCAAATTTTCAAGGGTGTAGCAAGTGGCGACATTCTATCCGACGTTGAGTGGGGTGCTGACATAACCGATGATGGCGCCGCCCTGATTGCAGCCCTTAAAACGGCCGGTGAAGCAGAGGGAGACAATTATTTTAGCGCTGCAAATATGACAGCAGCACAGGTTGCCGAAGCATTGGGAAAAACAACTCTCACAGATGAAAAAATTGCAGAAATCATAGGTGGAGTGATGACAAGCACCGCCGATGCAAATAAGTTTAGTGACACAACTGACACTGACTCGCCTTATAAATATACTTACACTGCGCCAGGTGCAGGTTACTACTTCATCAAACAAACAGTTGCAGGCAGCCCTGACGTTAACGCCACTGCCGCCTTGCTTAAGGTTATTGGAAATCAAACAGTAACACCGAAGGAAAATGTTGTGCCTATCGTAAACAAAACACTGGATGACGCACAAGATGCCGGAAAAAAAGCCAGTGCGGGTGCAGTTGGCGACAAAAAGAGTTATACCATTACGATCACCATTCCCGAGCTTACAGATTACAACACTTATAAACTGGTCGCAAAAGATATCATGAGCCCAGGGTTGGCGCTTGTTGAGGGTACAATCGTGGTTACATACAGCAAACAAATAGCCGATGGCGATGATTTGTGGGAGCGCACTTTACCTTTTGCTGGGAATGGTTTCGAGCTTGTTTTTGACGATGTAATAGGCTTTTTGGAAAAAGGCGATGTTGTCACAATCAAATACCGCGCTGAAATCACTCAAGCTGCCGCAGTCGGCTCAACGCTCGACAATAATTTCGAGCTTGTATATGATCGGGATCCTGATACAGATGGCGGCGGCAGCGCTAAACCGGAAGTAACTCCTTCAGTTTACACAACCGACCTGGTAGTTATAAAGCAGGATGGGGAAGGCAATGCACTGGCAGGCGCTACATTTAGGCTGCTAAAAAATATAGGAACAAAGCCACAACCTGTCTGGGAAGACGCGGGTACGGTGCCTGCAAGTGAGACTGCTGACAAAAACATCGCAACCTTTAACGGCCTTGGCGCAGGTTTATACAAGCTTGAAGAGTTTACTGTGCCAGCTGGCTATAACAAAATGGCAGATGTTGAGTTTACAGTTACTTTTGATGCGGCTGAAAAAAAATTCGCCGTAACGGTAGATGACAATAAAATTGAAGCAAATCCAGCAGGAACCCTGCTGACCGCAACCGTTAAAAACGTCAAAGGCGCAACTTTGCCCGAAACCGGCGGCATTGGCACAACCATATTCACCATACTGGGCATTGTGCTCATGGCAGGCGCAGCCGTGGTGTTGATCACCAAAAAGAAGATGAGCGGAAAATAAACACCTCAATTTAGCGGGCAGGGTTTTGTCCCCCCTGCTCCTCCTTTCCGGGCGCACAAGTGCGCCCGGAAAAAGTGGGTTCTTAGGGTCATAACGGCCCTAAGCGGGAGTGTGAGGGCAGCGCCCTCACAAAACAATCCGCCCTCACACCTCCTGCTCACTTCCCCAAACCGACAAGGAGCGCACAATGAAGCAGCGTTTGCCCACAATCATATTGGTTTTGGTGTTCGTAATCGGGCTTTCGCTTGTGCTTTACCCGACCATCGCCAACCTTTGGAATGTCTCGATACAAAGTCGCGCCATAGCGGATTATGACGCGCAGATATCGGACAAAACACCGGAGGATTTTAGCCGTGAAATTCAGGCTGCCCGTGAATACAATGAGTATCTCATGACAAAAGCGGACAAATACGCAATGGACGAAGCCGAAAAAGAATGGTACATGAGCCTTGTTAACCTGACCGGAAACGGCATGATGGGGCATATCGAAATCCCCACGCTTCGCTTAAACCAGGCGCTATATCACGGCACAACTGAGGATGTGCTGCAGGTGGCAATCGGGCATATTGAAGGAACATCCCTGCCAGTTGGCGGGCCGGGCACGCACGTGGCAATCTCAGGGCACAGGGGGCTGCCATCTGCAAGGCTGTTTACCGACCTTGATAAGCTCACTGAGGGCGATGTGTTCCTGCTCCATGTTTTAGGGGAAACATTCGCTTATCAGATCGACCAAATATTAATTGTTGACCCAAGCGATGTGCAGGCGCTTGAAATCGAAGCAGGCAAGGATTATTGCACGCTGGTAACCTGCACGCCATATGGCGTAAACAGCCACCGACTTTTGCTGCGCGGCGAGAGGGTTGACTACACTCAAACGCTTGAGCTGATGATAAACGTTCAAGCCAATGCAACAAAGCTCGATACTTTGGTGGTTGCGCCCATAATCGCAGCGCCGCTGCTGCTGGCAATGCTGATATTCCTGTTGATAAGATACAGAAAAAAGGATGGAAAATGAGTGCCCAAATGGAAAGGAGTGTGCCGGTAATGAAGCTTTGCGCCCGTATTACGAGTGCCTTACTGGCAATATTGCTATTGATGGGTTTTGCCCCGTCAGCTCTGGCGTATTCAAACGTGGATGTAAATGCGCTTTGCTCGCTGACGCTTACGCACCGATCAGACGAAATAGGGCTAAGCGATGTGGAGTTTCGCATTTATCGTGTAGCGAGCGTATCCGAGCAGCTTCGCTTTACGTTTACCGATGAATTTGCGCGTTCGGATATCGCTTTAAACCATGAAGCATTCACTCAGGCCAACTGGCAGGCATTTGCAAGCTCCGTGTTCACATACGCCTTGGCAAACGGCATCACGCCCACCGCCACAAAAGCAACGGATCAGTACGGAAATGTCGATTTTCAATCGCTTGAAGCAGGGCTATACCTTGTTGTGGCCGATGCAATAATAATCGACGAAACAATGTATACGATCGACCCATTTGTAGTATCCCTCCCCACTCTGGATGCAATAACTCAAAAATGGACTTATGATGCAATCATCACAACAAAAGTTGCCCTTGGGCCTGCTTTAGGGCTCAATGTGGATATACCTCTCCAAAAAATTTGGAACGATAAGAACGGCAATGCTTCCCGGCCAAGGCGCCTTACAATAGAGCTTTATCAAAATGGCGTGCTTTATGACCAGATTGAGCTGAATGAACAAAACTACTGGCGGCACACATGGAATAACCTTGCCGCAACGGATGCGCAAGGCAAACCTATTATTTGGACAACGATTGAAAAAAACGTGCCTGATGACTATACGGTGCAGTATACGCAGGACGCAGGCGTTTATTATATAACAAATACTCTCGATGCCAACAGCGGCCAGCCCGGGCCGGGCCCCGGCACTAACCCCGATCCGCTAATCCCCGGCGGGATTCCAAATGATGGCGGTACCCCCGGCGATGAAGAAATCCCGCTTGGGCTTCCGCAAACGGGCCAGCTTTGGTGGCCTGTTCCCGTGATGGCGATTATGGGCCTTGGCTGTTTTGGCATAGGATGGATAGTGGCAAATGAAAAGCGCAAATGAGAAAAAAAGAATAGGCGGATATATCCTGATGCTTGTTGGCGTTTTGCTGCTGGCAGGCGCCGCCATGCTGATTTTTAACAACCGGCGCGAGGAGGAGGCCGCACAAATAACCGCCGATATGGCGGTGCATGTGCTGCGCGAAAGCGTAATTCCCCAAAACAGCAATGGAAATACATCCGCCCAGATCAATAAGCTAACAACAACTGTTCGCCAGATGCAAAGCGTGGTGATAGATGAGCATGAATACATCGGCCTGCTGGAATATCCGGCGCTGGGCCTGTCGCTCCCGGTGCTCTCTGGGTGGAGCGACGACCTGCTCAAGGTATCGCCCTGCCGCTATAAAGGCTCCGTTTTAGAAAACAACATGATATTGGCCGGGCATAACTATAAACGGCACTTTGGAATGCTTGCACAGGCGCAATTGGGCGATGCTGTTACATTCACCGGCGTGCTGGGCGATGTTTATCATTTCACCGTAGTTGAGCTTGAAACGATAGACGGCAGCGACACCTCAGCGATGCTTGAAGGCGACTGGGCGCTCACATTATTCACCTGCACCCCCGGCGGCAAGGCCAGGGTTACCGCGCGCTGCGCTTAGCTTAATGAAATGCGTGTATGTTCCGAAACACAAGCACAGCATCGTACCATTCACCGGGAATCACCTCTGAAAAATATGTATCCGGCATGGCAGCCATCTCTTTGCTGAACATAGCGCCTATTCTGTGCATGCTTTGTGTGTTTTTAAAATAGTTTTCGTTTGACAGATCATCGCTCAAAAGAAACAGCATCGTTTTATCGGTAGCCGCAAAACGTTCTGCCATCGGGCCATCCTCAAGCTTGAATACTTTAAGTCTTCCGCGCCCGCCAAGCTCCACCGCCTTAAACCAGCCGCCAACAAAATCAGAGCCTATGGCATAGTATTCATCGCCATAGCTTTCCAACAGCAGCTCTCCCAAGCACACATCCTCAGGAAAATCGTTTTCTTTTGTAATGTGCCCGTTGTGACCGGTGATAAAAATGGATTCGTTGCCGTAGTATTTTTCCTCGTGCTCACATATCCAAGCGACGTGCTCGGCCATAAAAGCGTCTCGCATATTCCCTGCAGCGAGGGTTTGCGCGAGTATTCGCTCAGCTTCTTCCTCGGTTAAGTTTTTTTCAAACAATCTTTCAGCATCCGGGGCGACAAGCTGCATCCGCAGGCATTCACGCATGCTTTTTGCCGCCTGCATAGCAATATCATGCTCGCGCTCTTCTAAATTAGCGCAATACTGTTGCTTATTCTCTTCCAGGCTTAATATCAGTTTATCCATAGCTTGGATGGCAAGGGCGAAGGTTTCCGTTTCTTGCGAGGGTATACTTTTGTCGCTTATTTTAGAAAGTGGCTCAGCCTGCAGCATCAGCAAAAGCTCCGGCGAAACACTTTCCAGATAGGATTGTAAAATCCACTTGCTTTTATCCCACTGCTGGCAATCAAAGCCATAGAATCTCACCTGCTCGTTTTCTGCGGCAGCGTCATTATAATCCCGCAGCCACTGCATAAGGTTTTCCATTTCCTCATGCCGGTATATCCAAAACGAGAACATATTCATTACATTCTTAGCATTCCAGTTATCATCATAAAGCAGATTGTTTATCATCTGCCCTTCGCCAAAGTCTGCTTCAAGGCAAAATGCGCGTACACCATGTTCGATTACCAGATATTCAAATATGCTCTGCCTTGCCAGCGTAAATTCTGCACTGCCATGTGTGGCTTCGCCAAAGCTATAAATCTGCTTTTGCGGTAGTAAAAAGTTTTCTGGCAAGGGCAATTCTGTCGCTAACTGGGAGTTTGTGCAGCTGGTTAGTAAAAAAGAGCAAGCAATTAGAGAAGCAATAAGTTTGATTTTCTGCATAAAAACACCCCTTTTTATAACTATAACAAAAAGAAAATTTCACTACAATAAATGCTTCAAAAAAAACGCCCATATTTAGGCGTTGTTTTGGCATGCAATGTAGTATATAATAAGCTCATTGCCTATCATAAAAAAGGAGACGCCTCATGAATGAAATAGATGCGTATATCTGCGAATTTTCCGGCGATGTGAAAGCGCGACTTGAGGCGGTCTGCGCCATAATCCGTGAAGAAGTGCCACAGGCGACCGAACGCATTTGCATGCGTATGCCAACATTTGATCTGGGTGGCAAATGGTTTGTGCACTTTGCGGGCTTTGCAAAGCACATTGGTTTTTATCCGCAGCCGGAAGCGATTGAAGCGTTTTCCGGCAAGCTCACAGCATACAAAACATCCAAAGGCACAATACAATTCCCGCACAACAAACCCATGCCTTATGATTTGATACGCGAAATGCTCCGCCACAAGGTCGCGGAATATGAAAAGGCATCAAATATCAAGTGAAAACCATGTACTAATTGTGTTAGGAACAAACATTCATGGATATCAGAAAAATCACAAGCGATAAAAAACAGTACCTCACTTTGTTGCTGTTGGCCGACGAGCAGGAAAGCATGATAGATAAATACCTTGAGCGTGGCGAAATGTTTGTGCTTGATGATAATGGCGTTAAGGCCGAATGCGTAGTGACAAAAGAAGATGCTGGCGTTTATGAGCTTAAAAACATAGCCGTTTTGCCCGACTGCCAGCGAAAAGGTTATGGGCAAACCCTTGTTGATTTTGTTTTTGCCAATTATGCCGACTGCAAGGTTATGTTTGTTGGCACGGGTGATTGCCAATCGACACTTTCTTTTTATAAGAACTGCGGCTTTAAAGAATCGCACAGAATCAAAAACTTTTTTACGGATAATTACGACCACCCAATGTTTGAGGATGGAACACAACTGATCGACATGGTTTATCTAAAAAGAGTGCGCTAAAACTCGCAAAATAAAAAACTATAATAGAAAGCACGGAGGTAGAACAAAATGTCCTGTGAGACCAACAAAAACATTGAATGCCCCTGCACCTACGACTGCTCAAGGCATGGAAAATGCTGCGAATGCGTAAAGCATCATAACCAGCGTGGTGGGTTCCCCGGCTGCTTTTACTCAAAAGAGGCGGAAGCCACCTACGACCGCAGCTGGGCTAAATTGGTCGAGGACCGAAGCAAATAGAAAAACAAAGGTGCTGTCGCAGTTGCGACAGCACCTTTAACTTTTCTCCGTATTCTAACAATTCCATTTGAGCTTTGCGGGGTTTGGTTCGTTTTCCACAGCAACGGCGCGCAGGGTTTCTTCCATCTTTGCGCATTCCTCTGCGGCAATGATGTCGTAAACCTCCGGTGTCTGGTCTGTGCCCACCCTATCATACGCAATGGCCGCCGCGCCATAAAAGGCGAGCCCGAGCGAATGTGTGGGCGTGTGGAAGCATGCTGCGGCTTGCCCGCAGGCCCTAGCGGCGGCTTGAGCCGCCGGGTTATCCTCAAGCTCTCTTGCTGCAGCGTGGCACTCATGCAATATGATGTGCTTAACCTCGGGTAGCTTAACCTTCCCTTCAAACCATTGCCTTGAAGCATCCAGCGCCATTTGCGGGCGATTATCGCCCGGCCTGTGCTTAATGAATATCGGCAGAATAAACTCCTGCGCATAATCCATACACCAGGCTGCAATAGTTGCCTTGCTTTGCGTTTCGATCACCCTCATCAGCGACAGGATATAAGGAGAATCCGCCGCCCCCAGCATTTTACGCACTTTTGCCATAAACCCTCCTTCTCAAAAAAGCAGCAAAGCTGCTTTTTTGAGACACACGATATTTACCCGCAGCTACGCTGCAACGGTTATTTCTTTGCCTTTGCCACCAAGCGTTGGATAAGCTTAACAACCTCCGTAATGGGGATAACAGAAACCGCAAGCGCCATTGCCGTAAAGTATTCCACAATGTTGATGTGGGTGAACTCAAACAGGTTGGAAAGCGCAGGCACATAAATTACGGTTGTTGTTAAAAGCAGGCTTAGCGCCATAGCGCCCCAGAGATACCAATTCTGCTTTTTCAGGCGGAAAATGCTGCCGCGCTGGCTTCGCATGTTAAAGCTGTGGAATATTTCCGCCATGCTCATCGTGAGGAATGCCATCGTTATGCCATCATCACTGTTGGCGATTTCCCACACGCCCGCCTCCATAAAGTGGCCGATAAAGTAGGCTGCAAGCGTCAGGCAGGTCACCATAAAACCCTGGTAGGCAACATCAACACCCACACCGCCGGAGAATATGCCATCTGTTGATGGACGCGGCTTCCGCTGCATCAAATCCGGCTCGGCGCTTTCCATGCCAAGCGCAAGGGCCGGGAATGCGTCGGTAATGAGGTTGATCCAAAGTATGTGCACAGGATGCAGTATTGTAAAGCCCATCACAGTCGCCGCAAATATGCTCAGCACCTCGGAAAGGTTGCTTGCAAGCAGGAACTGTATCGCTTTGCGGATGTTGTCGTATATCCTGCGCCCCTCGCCCACCGCCGAAACGATTGTTGCGAAGTTATCATCCGCAAGCACCATATCCGCCACGTTTTTGGTGACATCCGTGCCGGTGATACCCATGCCCACGCCAATGTCGGCGCTTTTGATGCTTGGCGCATCGTTTACGCCATCGCCTGTCATGGCGGTGACCTTGCCGTTTGCACGCCACGCGTTTACAATGCGCACCTTGTGCTCGGGCTGAACGCGGGCATATACGGAGTATTTTTCGATGTTTTTCTCCAGCTCTTCATCGCTCATCGTATTTAGCTGCGCACCGGTGATTGCCTCGGACTTTTCATCGATGATTTTTAGCTCCCTCGCGATTGCCGTGGCGGTGTCCTTATGATCGCCCGTAATCATAATGGGGCGAATGCCTGCTAAGCGGCATTCCTCAATCGCTGCGTAAACCTCAGGGCGCACAGGGTCGATCATGCCCGTCAAGCCCACAAAAACAAGCTCCTGCTCCAAATCCTTAGCTTCTATTGAGGCGGGCATCTGCGCATAGTCTTTTTTAGCAAGCGCAAGCACACGCAATGCTTTTTCTGCCATGGCTGAGTTTGCCTTTAGTATTTCCTGCAAAAGCGACTCTGTCATTGGCACAACTTCTCCATTGCGATAGAAACCCGTGCAAAGCTTTAGCAGCTCGTCCGGCGCCCCTTTTGTATATTGCACAAAACCATCGTTTGTTTTATGCACTGTGCTCATCATTTTGCGGCCGCTATCAAACGGCGCTTCACCAACGCGTGGCGTGACATTCTCGCACGCGTCTTTTTTAAGTCCAAGCGCGTTTGCGTAGTTAACAAGCGCACATTCTGTCGGTTCGCCTGTTGCGCTGTTTGTGTCCTGATCAAGCTGTGCATCGCAGCACAGCGCCATGCCCGTTGCAAGAAGCCGCTCGTCATCACCAAAGTGATCCACAACGGTCATCTTGTTTTGGGTGAGTGTGCCTGTTTTATCCGAGCAGATCACCTGTGTGCAGCCAAGCGTTTCCACGGCCGTCAGCTTGCGAATGACGGCATTTTGTTTGCTCATTTTTGTTACGCCGATTGAAAGCACGATTGTCACAACCGCCACAAGCCCTTCAGGAATGGCGGCAACGGCAAGGCTAACGGCAATCATAAAGCTGTTTAAAACAAGCTCGCCCGTAATATCGCCCGCGCGGATAACGGAAAATCCAAATATCAGCACGCAGATGCCCAACACAAGCACCGTTAAAATCTTGCTTAGCTGCGCAAGCTTTTTTTGCAGCGGCGTGCGGCCATCCTCAGCAAGCATTATCGCGCTGGCGATTTTGCCCATCTCCGTGTTCATGCCGGTTGCAACAACAACCGCGCGGCCTCTGCCATAAACAACAACGCTGCCCATGTAGAGCATATTTGCGCGATCCCCCAAAGGCACATCGCCATTTTCGGCTGGCGCAACAGGTTCGGTCTGTTTGTTAACAGGCACCGATTCGCCCGTGAGCGCGGCTTCTTCCACCTTCATGCTAAAGCATTCGGTTATGCGGCAATCCGCAGGCACAGCATCTCCCGCTTCTAAAATGACAACATCGCCCACAACCAGCTCGTCGCTTTTGACGCTGATTAGCTTGCCATCACGCAGCACCTTGCTTGTTGCTGCGGACATTTCCATCAGCGCTTCAATCGCCTGCTCTGCTTTGCTTTCCTGCACCATACCCAGCGTGGCGTTAATAAGCACCACTGCTAAAATGATGAACACATCCGCAAAGGATTCCCCTGCATAAACGGATGTAACGCCGGAAATGGCGGCCGCAACGATCAAAATGATAATCATCGGGTCCGCCATCTGGTTTAGGAAGCGCCTGAAAAGAGATACTTTTTCCCCTTCATCCAGCTTGTTTCGGCCATCCCTCTCAAGCCTTTGCGCCGCAGTTGTGCTGCTTAGCCCCTCCGGTGTGGATTGAGCGTTTTCAAAAACGGCTTCCTTAGTTTCAAGATAGTGGTTCATATTACCTCCATGAAGAAAATACAGACAACAACACTTTGCCGCATTAAATCATTGCTGCAAAGCACAAGAACTATTGTATATAAAAAGTCTGTCCGCGGCAAGGCATTATGATCCAATTTCACCTTGTTTTCACACGCCGTTAAATATGTCCATTTTTAAAAAAAGTGCCGCGGCTACGCCGCAGCACTTTTTAAGACTTTCTACGCTTCCAAGCGTTGGAGCATCGTTTTTTCCACTGCCGTGATTATGTTTTCATAACCCGTGCATCGGCATAGATGCCCTGAGAGCAGCTTCCTCAACTCATCACGCGTGTAGAGCTTTTTGGTTTCGAGAATTTCGATCGCCGTCATAATAAAGCCCGGCGTACAGAAGCCGCATTGCACCGCACCTTCATCAATGAACGCCTGCTGAATATCCGAAAGCTCACCACCGGGACCGGTTAAGCTTTCAAGCGTGCGGATTTGTTTTCCATCCGCCCAAACCGCAAGATAAATGCAGCTATTAAAGCACTCCCCATCGATAATAACATTGCATGCCCCGCACTCGCCTACCTCGCAGCCTTTTTTAACGCTGGTCATACGGTAATCATTGCGCAGCATATCTGTGAGCGAAGCGCGCACGTCCACCACATTTTCCACCTGTTTGCCATTAATTGTGCATTGGATGGTTTTTCTTTGTATCATAACGCACCTCCGCTTAGCTCAACCGCTTTTATAAACGCACGCTTTGTCAGCTCTTCCACCAGCTGCAGGCGCAGCGCCTTGCTTGCGCGCCAGCTATCCCTGGGGTTCACATCCTCAAGCGCGGCTTTGGCAACAAGCGCCGCTGTTTCTTCGCTCGCAGGCTTGCCCGCGCCTTTTGCCTCAGCTGTGGGCGCACGCATGGGCACAGGCCCCGCAACACCATAAGCTATGCGCAGGCGCTCGACAGTTTTTTTATCCTGCGAAAGCCGCACATTCACCGAACAGCCCAGCGTTGCAATATCCATAGCGTTACGCATGGCGTATTTGATGTAGTGCCCCTTGCAGTTATTATAGCTTTCTTTTGGAATTAGTATGGCAGTCAGTATCTCCGCTGGCTCAAGCGCCACCTTGCCCGCTTTTACGTAAAATTCCGAAATGGGCAACTGACGTTTTCCATTTGGGCCGGTAATTTCCATGATTGCGTCATATGCCACTAGCGTTGAGCCTGAATCAGCGGATGTTACACCATTGCAGGTGTTGCCGCCGATTGTGCCTATGTTTCGTATTTGTGGGCCGCCCACCATATCCACAGCTTCGCCGAGCACATTTATGTGCTCCTGAATGAGCGGGTTTTTGGTTATGTGCGAAAAGCTAGTGAGTGGAAGTATGCGTAATGTTCCATCTTCATCCATGTTCACGCCGCGCAGCTCATCGAGCTTTTGCAGGCTCACAAGCGAGCAGCCAGCAAGCTTTCCTTCACGGATTTTGATGAGCACATCGCTGCCGCCCGCAATAACTATCGCATCGGGATGCTCCTGCAAAAGCTCAACAGCATTTTCAACTGAGGATGCTTCGTATAACGCTTCGATATCGTACATAATGCCTCCTTATATAAGCCCAGCATCCCTAAATGCGGGATACAGCAGGTGTGGGTTCATGGGCAGCTTGTTAATGGCAACACCCGTTGCGTTTAGTATGGCGTTGCGAATAGCCGGCGCGCCCGGAACAGCGGGCGGCTCGCCAAGCGCTTTTGTGCCATAGGCGCTTGTGGGTTCATAGTTTTCCACAAAGTCCGCCGATAAATCCGGGTGATCCATAGTGGTGGAGAGCTTATAATCCAAGAGATTATCGTTTAAGGGCTTGCCCGTCTTTTCGTCATACATCAGCCGCTCGGAAAGCCCGTAGCCTATCGCCATGCTCATGCCGCCATGCACCTGCATCTTGGCAAGCTGCGGGTTTATTAGCTGCCCGCAATCGTGCACATTAACCAGGTTGAGCAATGTGACCTTGCCAAGCGGAATGTCGACCTCCACCTCAGCAAAAGCGCAACCCAGGCTATATGCGTTCGATTTGCATTGCGCCGTTGCTTCAGCCGTAATGTGCTGGGCATGCTCCATGCTGTAGAACGCCTCCTGCGCCAAATCCTCAAGGCTAAGCAATATCTTGTTTTTATTCGTTTTCCAAACTATGTTGCCGTCAACAAGGTCAATGTCCTCCGGCAGCATTCTTGTCATTTCGTGCGCGTAATCTAGTATTTTTTGTTTGAGCAAAACCGCCGTCTTTTTAACGGCCATGCCGCCCACATATGTTTGGCGGGAAGCATACGCGCCCAGGCCAAATGGGGTTACATCCGTATCCTGCGTGCTGATCGTGTTTATCTTTTCGAATGGAATACCCAGCGTGTCGGCAGCCATCTGCGCAAAAGCAGTGTCCGCACCCTGGCCGATTTCAGTTTCAGCAAGCTGTATTTGCACCGAACCATCCTGGTTAAGCACCATCCTGCATGAGGAAACCTCAAGCGAAATTGGCCACACTGCCGTGTTGTACCACAACAGCGCCATGCCAATGCCACGGCGAACAGGTCCCGTCTGCTCCTGATAGAGCTTGCGCTTTTGATCGTAATCTATCGCCTTTCGCGCGCGGCTTATGCACTGATTAAGGCTATCAAAATAATTGACGTTTTTCGAGAATGGGTCCGTGTACCCCACAGGCATCATGTTCATGCGGCGGTATTCAAGCGGATCCATGCCAAGCGTGTTGGCAATATCCTCCGCGTGCGACTCTATTGCAAACACCGACTGAGGCGTGCCATAACCACGCATCGCGCCAGCCGCAGCAGTGTTTGTATACACAGTGTAGCCCTCCACCTTGCAGGCTTTTTCATAATTATACAATTGGCGGAAGCTCGTCATCGATTTTGAAACGACGCTGTGCCCATGCGAAGCATAAGCGCCCTGATTTGAAACAACCTTGCATTGGCTTGCAACTATCCTGCCGCTCGGGCGCACATATGAAACGATGTTAAATGTCATCGCGTGGCGCACACGCGTGGCGTAGAATGTTTCCTCGCGGCTGATTTCAAGCTTAACAAGCCGCCCACCAACCTGCTGGCACATGTAGGCATTAAGCGGCTCATAGAGCACATCCTGCTTGTTGCCAAACCCGCCGCCGATGTAGGGCTTAACCACCCTCACCTTACCCCAGCTTATGCCAAGCGCCTGCCCCACCACACGGCGCACGATGTGCGGAATTTGTGTGGAGGCCACAACAACATAGCGGCCATTTTCCATATAGCAATATGATACCGGCGGCTCTATGTGGCAATGCTGAACGATGGGGGTTTCATATGTCCCCTCAACCCTAATCAAGCCTTCTTCCTTAATGGCTTCTTCAAAATCGCCATCCTCAAAACCAGAGTGTTTGAGTATATTGTTGGGGTATTCATCGTGAAGCTGGCTTGCGCCTTCCTTCATGGCCTCATAAGGATCAAGCACATGCTCATACTGCTCGTATTCAACACGGATTGCCTTGATTGCGCGGCTCGCGGCAACTTCATCCTCAGCAATAACTGCCGCGATATCATCACCATAAAGGCGAACGCGCCTGTTTAATAGTTTACGATCCATAACATCCTGATGCGATGCATCCGTGGACCATGGGTGCCCTGCTGTGGGGAACTGAATGTCGGGCACATCCATGCAGGTTAAAATCTTTACGACGCCCGGAATTTTTTCCGCCTCTGAAATATCCATGGATTTTACCCAACCGTTGGCGATTGTCGAATGCATCACCTTGCCCACCAACGCGTTCTTTTCGACCATATCGTCGGTATATTTTGCGCGGCCGGTCACCTTATCGTATGCATCGACTCTTGGGACAGATTTTCCTACGCTCATCCTCGCGGCCTCCTATATGCTTTGCTCCGGCCAAGCTGCCGGGCGTTAATTTCGTTGCATCTACACAAGTATCATTATAACATGCGCTTATGGTTACGAAAAGTAAAATCATCAATGTTCGTTATTTTTCCTAAGATAGAACGCCCCTTGATTTCTCACGCGCATAACGGGTATACTAATCCACAAAAGACCATGAAAGAAGGGATTTTTTTGCCTCAGGCGTCCTGCCGCATCGGCTGTGTGCTCATGGCTGCCGGAAGCTCGGAGCGCTTCCATTCCAATAAGCTAAACGCAATGTTTAACGGCAAAACGCTCTTTGAACGTGCGCTTGATGTGGTGCCGGTTGAAGCGTTTTATCAGGTGCTTGTTGTTTCACAATACATGCCGCTCATTGAGCAGGCGCACGAGCGCGGCTTCCTCGCCCAGAAGAACGATCACCCGAATGCCGGGCTTAGCCACACGATCGCGCTTGCCATTGGCACGCTGCACGATGCTGACGCGCTGCTTTTTCTTGTGGCGGATCAGCCCCTTTTGCGCAAGCAGAGCATACGCAACGCAATTTCGCTTTATCGCGCCAATCCGGATCACATAATTGCAATGGCGTTTGGCGAGCGCCGCGGCAATCCGTGCATATTCCCCCGCGCCTATTTTCCCGAGCTGTTTGCCTTGGAGGGCGACACCGGCGGCATGAGCGTCATAAAGCAGCATGAGGATAAGCTTTTGCTTTGCTATGCGCAGGATGGCCGGGAGCTTATGGATGTGGACACTGTGGATCAGCTCTATTCTCTCATCCGCTAAGCTTTATTTTCCCACGTTTTTTATTTCTTTTTGCTGTAAGGCGTATCTTCCAGCGGCAGTTTTGTTCTGAAAGTTTTATCACGATTATAATAGGCAAGCTGCACTGCGGGCGCCGTGGGTATGGAGCATATTTCCCCCACGCCCTTTGCGCCAAGCGCAAGCCCGCCCTGGCTTCTATCTATTATGATGCTTTCCACTTCCGGCGTTCTATCCGCCTTAAAAAGTCCCAGCGTGCCAAATTTAGCAAGCGGTTTGCCCTCTTTTAGCGGGAAATCTTCAGTTAGCGCGTAACCAAGGCTCATTACAACCCCGCCCTCAATTTGCCCTTCAACCGCGATGGGGTTAATCGCCTTTCCAACATCATGCGCTGCCACCACGCGCTTAACAAGCCCGCTTTCGTCAAGCTCCACAAGCTGCGTTGCATAACCATATGCAATGTGGCTCACCGGGTTTTCCTTATCCGCGCCCATGGGGTCTGTCTTTCCAACATATTCACCATAAAACTCGCGGCCCTCAAGCGCCTCTAAAGAGCCCGCTTCTTCCAATGCAGCCTTAAGCTGCTTTGCCGCGCGAACAACCGCCTCGCCAGTAAACACGGTTTGGCGCGAAGCTGTTGTGTTGCCCGAATCCGGCGCAAGCGCTGTATCCGGAACTTCATAACGCACAACTTCCGGAGTTAGGCCTGTTGTTTCACAAAACATTTGTATTTGCACAGTGCCCATGCCCTGCCCAATACACGCCGCGCTTGAGTGCAAATGCACAATACCGTCCTTTACGGTTACGCGGCTCCTCCCAATATCGGGAACCCCAACACCTAAGCCGCTGTTTTTCATCGCACAGGCTATGCCGCTGCTTGGATTTTTTTCATAAGCTTCACGAACAGCATCGAGCGTTTCAACAAGCGCGGTGCTTTCATCGGCAACCTGCCCATTGGGCAGCACCTGCCCGGGGCGTATTGCATTCAGATAACGAATTTCAAATGGCGAAATCCCCACAAGCTCGGCAAGCTGGTTTAGGTTGCATTCGGTCGCAAAGCAGCTTTGCGAAACGCCAAAGCCTCTAAATGCACCTGCAGGCGGGTTGTTTGTGTAAACCGCATGGCCCAGCACATCCACTACCTGATAGTTATATGGCCCTGCAGCGTGCGTGCATGCGCGCTGCAGCACGGGGCTGCCCAGGCTTGCGTAAGCGCCGGTATCCGCAACAATTTCAGCCTTCATGGCGGTTAGCCTGCCCGACTCATCACATGCGGTTGTAAATTTCATTTCCATAGCGTGGCGCTTGGGGTGCACCAGTATGCTCTCCTGCCGCGCAAGCTTAACCTTAACGGGACGCTTTGTGTGGTATGCTAAAAGCGCCGCGTGGTGCTGCACGCTCATATCCTCCTTGCCGCCAAACCCGCCGCCCACCATCGCCGCCGTGACACGGACGCTTTCGCGCGGCATGTCGAGCATGTCCGAGCATTCATGCTGGGTCTGATAGATGCCCTGATCGGCGCTTGTTATGCGCAGCACATCGCCCTCAAAATAGGCAACGGCGCATTCGGGTTCCAAAAAAGCATGCTCCGTAAACGGCACGCTATAGTGGTTGGTAACTGCGTATTTGCTGTTTTTAATGGCCGCATCGGCATCGCCGCGCACAAGATGATGCGTTACGAGTATGTTGTTTTCACTGCCCTCATGCACAACAGGAGCATCGGGCACAAGACCTTCCTCCGCCGAAAATACGCCGGGCAGCTCTTCATAATCCACCGTAATCAATTCAATCGCCTTTTGCAGCGTTTCGCGATCCTGCGCCGCAACAAGCACGATTGCATCGCCCAAATAGTGCGTAAGCCCGCCGATGGGCACGAGCACATCCCAATCCTGCCTGAGGTGGCCGATCTTTTTTGCGCCC
>JAJDHH010000003.1 GCA_030266105.1 Eubacteriales bacterium OttesenSCG-928-K08 | reverse complement strand
TTCAAAGCAGCCTGAGAAGGTTCACCAGATTTCAGGCGTAGTAACTGAGCATGCGCAGATGTATGATAACCTGACAGGGTTGCAAAACCTTTTGTTCTACGCTTCCGTGTTTGGTTTAACGGCAAGCGAAGGCGAAAAACGCGCCTGCAAGCTTTTGGAACAATTGAATCTGACCGACGCTAAGGATAAAAAACTATCCGCCTATTCCACAGGTATGCGCCAGCGGCTCTCGCTTGCGCGTGCGATGATTCATGAACCAAAGATTTTGTTTTTGGATGAACCCACCTCCGGCCTTGACCCCGAAAGTTCTCAAAGCGTAAATAGCATAATCAAAAACCTGGCGTTGGAGCATGGCACCACAGTTTTTTTATGCACGCACCAGCTGCGTTACGCCCAGGAGGTTTGCTCAAGTTATGGGCTCATTGACGAGGGTACGCTTTTGGCAATGGGCAGCATAGAAAAGTTGCGCTCAATGGTTTTTCCTGGCCTGACAGTCCGAATTAACGCCGACAGCTTCCCCGAGGGGTTGATATTTAGCAAAACCGAGGGCAGCTTCCGTGAGATAAATGTGCAATCTGAAAGCGAAATACCACAGCTTGTTAAAAGCATTGTTGATGCAGGCGGCAACATCTATTCAGTGTCATCACGAAGGCTCTCGCTAGAAGAGATTTATTTCGCCCTGCTTAAAAAGCGCACCGAAAAAAGGGAGGCGGCAATATGAAAAACACAAAACTGAACGCAATTATTTTAAAAGACCTAAAAGCTATTACATCCAATAAGCGTATGTTTTCCGTAATGCTGATTGTGCCGTTTGTTATGGTGATATTTTTGCCGTCTATCTTTATCCTGACGACTTATTTTGAGCCCGCATCCGTAAGTGATTTTGGGGCATTGTTAGGCGAGTTTGGCGATGGGCAGGACATCAACCGTATGGTTATTTCGTTAATACTCAATAACATAATGCCCATCTTTTTTATGATAATTCCGCTAATGGTGTCATCGGTAATGGCTGCAAGCTCTTTTGTTGGTGAAAAAGAAAAGCGGACGCTGGAAACGCTGCTATACAGCCCCCTTGCCTTAAAGCAAATATTCCGCGCAAAAATATTGGCTTCATCTTTAATGAGCATGCTGGTGTCCGTTTGTTCTTTTGTTGTGATGGTGATAGTCACTCAGATTGAAATTGTGCTGACTACAGGAAGTTTACTGTTGCCTGATATAAGCTGGCTGGTTGTTATGCTTTTGCTATCCCCATCAGTATCGTTAATTGCAATCACAATAATCGTGCGTGGCTCCGCAAACGCAAAAACCACAGAGGAGGCCCAACAGCGCAGCGGCTTGCTGGTGCTGCCTGTTATTCTGCTGATCGTTGGACAGTTTACCGGCCTGCTGTTGGTTAATATTTGGATGCTGCTGGTTTTAAGCATTCTTTTTGCCGTGCTTGCACTATTTTTAATGAATAGCTCTTTTAGGAAGCTAGACTATGAAACCATTTTAAAATAGACCAAATGCTCTATAATAGCAATAATTCCCCCGGCTAAGCCGGGGGAATTATCATTATTTCGGTTTTTTTCGAGGTTTCTTTTTCCCCTCATCAGGAGGGAGCTGTTCGTAAAACGCATCCTGCTCGTCCTGCACAATCTCCTCATTCATAAGCTGCAAGAACTCCTGATCTGTAGGTATGCCATCCCAATTTTCATGCGCAGGCCCCAATGCAATTGCGTTGCTGACATACTTTTTCAAAGTGAATGTAAAGCAGCTTCCTTCACCCTGAACGCTTTGCACAATGATCTTTTCATTCAGTTTTTCAATAATATGCTGCGCAATTGAAAGTCCAAGGCCGGTGGTGCCTTCCTTGCGGGATTTATCCACCGTATAAAACCGCTCGAATATATGCTCCAGATCCTTCGGGTCAATTCCCGTCCCCGTATCCGATACAGAAATATTTACTCGTGCCATATTTTCCGCCCGAATTGTAATCGTTCCGCCCTCCGGTGTGTAGCGCATTGCGTTAGAGAGCAATATTATAATCACCTGCTCAACGCGATCCGGGTCGGTAATAACATGCGGCATAGGCGGTGCATCAAGCTCTAAATTTATTCCCCGCTGTGCGCATTCCTTTTGATAATTGATGTGGATATCCTCCAGAACCTCCACGATATCCACCTCGGCAAATTCCATATACTCCGTGCCGGCTTGCAGGCGTGAAAGCTGCATCATGTCCGTAATCAGGCGGGAAAGGCGCAGCACCTCACGCATCATAATTTTATAATAGCGCTGCCTGTCTTCTTCCTGGGTTACCATTCCATCGCTTAATGGCTCCAAAAGTCCACGCATTGCTGTGAGCGGAGTGCGCAGCTCATGGCTTATGTTTTGAATATACTCTTTGCGGCTGCGCTCCTGATTTTCGACCTCGGTCATGTCCTTAAACAAACCAACAACACCTATGCACTCTTTTTCCGCATCGGTCAGTATTGGTGAAAGTGTAATCCAAATCATGCGGTCGTTTTGCATTGGATAGTGCATAATTTGAGGCTCCCGCGTAGTATAAACTTCGTCAAATGCGGCCCACACCGCTTCATCCGAAATCAACTCGCTTCTTGAGCCTGCCCGCACCGAACCAAACATGCGCATAAGCGCCGGATTATAGTGCGTCAAAAAGCCTTCGCTATCGGTCGCGGCCACACCCTCCGAGAAGCTCGCCATGATTGCCTTTAGCTGGCTTTTTTCCGCGCTAAGCTGCTGTATCATCTGCGAAAGTGTGTCGCAAAGGTTGTTAAGCGCACGCGCAAGCAAGCCAACCTCGCCAATTTCTGTTTCATCAGCGCGCACCTTAAAGTCGCCCTGGCTCATTTGCAAGGCCACCTCGCCCATTTTACGCAGCGGCTCTGTCACCTGCCTTGCGCCAAATGTGGAAAGCAGCAGCATGACCGGCAAAACTATCGCCATCGCCAACACGAGCGAGTTGTTTAGCCTGTTTGTGGTGCTTTTTATTTCGGTGGGCGATTTTAACAGATAAACTCCGCCAAGGATTTCACCTTCATAACGTATCGGCAAACACACTGAAAGCGCCGCATTTGCATCTGTAAGCAAAATATCCGTTTTTCGGGTGCTGTGCCCTTCCAGCGCGCCCTGCAAATCCTTTTGAATAACGCTGCTATAATTTTGCTCACGAAACTCCGAAAACACGATGGAGTTGTATATCTCGTTTGTGTTTTTATCTATTATTATCCCTGTTGTGTTTGAAGCGAGCATCAGCTTTTCAATCATGCGCAAAAAAGCTTCATCCGTAACCTTGTTTTGCGCGTGCTCAATATAAAGCTGTGAAATTGCCTCCGCCTCCGGCACCATTTCGTTGAGTTTGATTGCGGTGTATGCATCCCTGCTAAAATACATATAGCCTCCCGTCATAAGAAGGGAGGCAAGAAGCACCGTAACAACCAAAATCACAATAATACGCCAGAAGAAAATACTTCTCATATTGCTCCTGTCAATCTACCTCGAATTTGTATCCCACTCCGTAAATCGTCTTTATGCTCCAGCCAAGGTCAACATTATCAAGCTTGGCGCGGATGCGCTTAATGTGTGTATCAACCGTGCGTGTTTCGCCCGCAAAATCATAACCCCACACGCGGTTTAGCAGCTGCTCTCTTGTAAACACCTGCCCGGGGTTGGATGCCAGCATGTGCAGAATTTCGATTTCTTTTGGTGTGCAAACCACCTGTTCGCCACGCAGAGTAACCGTGTAGCTCTTGAGGTCGATTGCAAGTCCGTTGAATGTAATGGCGCTGTCGTCACCATCGTGCTGCTCCTGCGTGCGCCGCAAAACAGCCTTAATGCGCGCAACTACCTCACGCGGGCTAAAGGGCTTGACGATATAATCGTCCGCCCCCAGCTCAAGGCCAACTATCCTGTCAACCTCTTCCCCCTTTGCCGTGAGCATGATGATGGGCACCTGGCTGTTTTTGCGAATTTCCTTGCAAACTTCAATGCCGGACTTTACCGGCATCATGATATCCAGCACGCAAAGTGAAATTTCCGCATCCAGCGCTTGCAAAGCTGCCTCGCCATCAAACACATCTACCGGCTCATAACCTTCTGCTTTAAGGTATAGGCCTAATGATTCGTGCACAACCTGATCATCGTCCGCAATGAGTATTTTCATAGTTTCCCCCTCCAAATAATTGCTTATTTTCCTTTTCTGTAAGCTTCCTGCACGGCTGCCTGGTGCCGCGGGCATTCCTTGCTATTTTCGTGCACTTTTGATTTGTAAAGGTGAACACAAAAATGCCCCGGAAAGTTATTCGTTTTAATTGGCGATGATAAGTGCGGCATGCAGTTCATGCTGCCTGCCACCACACGCCCGCGGTAGCTGATCCATATCGCCCGGCGATCCCATGTCCATTTACCATTCACAATTTTTTTAAAAGTTGCGGTGTCGGCCGCTGTAAGCGGCACGCTATCCGCATGATACCAGCCGCCAAACCTGCGCGCTGTAAACGAAAGGCCGGTTCTAACATCAATAATTAAGTATTGTGAGCCTTTAGCAAGCCAATCCGCTCCGCCCTTAAACCAATCAAACAACTCAACATTGCCCTTCACCTGGCTTGCCATGGCAATTGTTTTTGTTACTTTGTTGTTAACATCGTAAAGTAAATCGAGCGTTACGGCCCCGGCAACACCATCGGCCTCAATGCCGTTTGCTTCTTGAAATTCCGCAACGGCCTTGCGTGTTTTTGCGCCAAACGTTCCGGTAACATCCGCTTTTGCGAGGAACAATCTCTCGTGAAGCTCAGTTTGCATCCTAAGAACTTCCTGCCCCTCCATTCCTGTTTTGAGCTGATTGCCCGCGGCATTTGTGCCCTTGGTCATTGTCAGGTAACGCCTGTCCACATAACCAACCTGATCGCCCGCGACGACAAAATACCAATCGCCCACCATAAACTTGATTTTTACGCCCTGGCTGCCCTTAAGCTCCGCCACCACATAAGAAAAATCGCCTGGGCCTCCCAAAAGCTTCACGCCATCCTGCAGCACATATGCTGCGCGGCTCCCCATGGAATTTACAAAAAGATAGCGGCTGCTTACGTAGCCCACCTTATCTCCATAGAGCACGCGATACCAATCTCCGCTTTCTTCGAGTATCTCAAGCTCCGTGTTAAGCGGCAGCGCCGCTAAAATATCAGCGTCCGTATTCGGTTCCTTGCGCAGGTTAACATCCTGCGCCGTTACCTGGCCTATATTGCTGGATGCCGCCAACGCCCCGCTTGCCACACCAAAAAGGAAGGCCGTTAACATAAACAGGCTAATAATTCTTTTTGCCATAAACGCATCCTTTCTTTGTTTGCAAAACAGTATAGCACACAAACATGCTGCTGCTCACCCCGCTGCCTGCCGATTTCACCGTTTGTTCACAGCAAATAGCCTACCAAGCGCCCGAATATCTTCCTCACAGGTGGGGAGCAGCTCGCGGTTATAAATAGTGCTCGCCGGGTGATAAAGCGGGAACAGCACCGTCTGCTGGCCCTGCAGGTTTATTTGCAGCGCCTGCCCATGCAGCTCGCCAATCGTATGCTTTTTTTCATTGGCAAGCGTAAGCAACGCCCCTAAAGGCGTGTTGCCAAGGGTTACAACACATGTCGGCTTTAAAATAGCGATTTCCTTTTCGAGCAAAGGCAATCCTTCGCTAACCTCAGCCTTGCCGGGCGTGCGGTTTTTTTTGCCGCTGCGTGTAATTGTCACCGGCCGGTACTTAACTGCATTTGTAATATAAACATCTTCACGCGCAATGCCTGCGAGGTTCAAAAGCTCATCAAGCTGCCGCCCCGCCTTGCCGACAAAGGGGTGCCCCGTTTGCGCTTCCTGCGCCCCGGGCGCTTCGCCTATTAAAACAAGAAACGGGCTTAGGCTCCCTTCACCAAACACGGGTAAATCATACATGCCCGCCGGTTCTTCTTTTGTTAAAAGGCGTTTGCGCTCTTTTTCATATAGGTTTTGTAATTGCTGCGCTTTATCTTCCATACACATTGCGCACCCCTGCAAACGCCTGCTCCGCTGCCGAAATAGTCGAGCGGATTAGCGATGAATCCGAGCTTCTCACCATGCTGTTGAGCGCTATAACATGCTCGCGCAGCATGTTGTGCGTATCCGCAGGCAAGTCCCTTTCGTTCATATAGTCGATAATATCATCGCGCAGGTTGGCCGCCTGCCACTGCAGGCTAAGGCTCGAGCTAATGCCGCCGCCACTCCAGCCACCGGAATGCAGCGTGCATCGGTTGCCCGTAGTGCCGTACTCAAGATATTCTTCAAGAGTGTAAGGCGTGCGCACAAAGTTTGAAATGCCCGTTAACAGCACCTCATCCGAGAATTGGTCGTAATAGCTTCCGGGTGAAACCAGCACAACCGAGCCCGCTGTAATTTTAACATTGGGGCAGTTGGCAGTTGCGATCTGCCCGCTTTCGCTGCATATCTGTGCCAACGCGTGCAGATTGCATGTTTGCAAATTGTTAGAAGTAAGCATCCAATCGGTCGAAGGCGTGTGGCCGCCAACATCGGCATGGCAGGCATCTGTCGCCAGCATTCCGGACACCGTGCATATGGATTGTTTAACCAGCCCCAGCTCTGATGGCGGGGTGTCGATTATGTTCCTGTTTGGAAGATCCTCGTGAATCTCCTTCATAAACGCCTGCCACACAGGTGCAGCGTATTTTCCTCCCGAAGAGCCTGATTTGAGTATGAATTTGGGGTTATCATGCCCTATCCAGATCGATGCGGAATAGTAAGGTGTCAGCCCTGCAAAATAAACGCTCGCATAATCCGAGTTTGTGCCGGTTTTACCTGCAACATTCATGTTTGATATTTTTGCGTTTGTGCCTGTGCCGCTGTTTACTGCATTTGTAAGCACATCCACAAGCAAATAAGCAGTCGATTCCTTATAAACCCGCCTGACTTCACGCACCTCGGCAGCATCTAATATAACCGTGCCTTCATTATCGATTACCTGCCTGAATGCGAGTGGCTCCCTATATTCCCCACCTGCCCCAATCGCGCCATATGCCGCTGCCATTTGAATGGTTGTCAGCCCCGATGTACCTAGCGCAAGGCCCGGCCCATCCACATTAACCTTGGATGCGTTTGCACCAAGATTGATAAGATATTGCGCGCCCACCTCCGGCGTGACCCATTCGAATAAAGTACGCGCCGCAACAACGTTAAGCGATGAAACTATACCTCTTCTGATTGTGATGGGGCCAATGTGTTTTTTATCGCCAACATAAGGGTATCCCTTATCGCCGCCCCAGCCATCGATTGGCGCTTCAAAGTTGCCGATCACAGTGCCTGGGCCTGCCCCATTATCGAGCGCGGGCCCATATACCGCCAAGGGTTTGATTGAGGAGCCCACCTCCATATAGCTTTGGTAAGCTCTGTTAAGGCCTTTACGGATGTTAGGTGAGGTTCTTCCGCCCACCACCGCGCGAAGCTCGCCCGTGTGATAATCAAACACAACGGCGGAAGCCTGCGGCTGCTGCGTTTCAATAACGGAACCATCCGCCTTTTTTTCCGTAACAACATTGTTGTTAGGATCGCTCAGCGGCGGATAACTATCCCAATTGGCAAGCGTATCCTGCACGAGATGCTGCATTTGAGTATCCACAGTTGTGTATATGTGGTAGCCTCCTGTACGAAGCTCGTTTTCGATGGTGCTGCGGTTAACAAGCGTATCATCCAAACCACGCTTGGTTAAAAGATGCGTAACAACATCACGAATTGCATACTCAACAAAGTATGGCATATCGTACATCTGCTTTTGCTCTGAAACCTCAAGTATATAAACATCCTCTTCAAGCGCTTCTTTATATTCCTGCAAGGTTATGACGCCTGCTTCATACATATTTCCAAGCACTTTATCCGTTCGCATGGTGGTATATTCCCAATATGCTTCATCGCGCTGGTATTTGTTCTTTCTTGGATTATAACGGTATGGGTTTTGCGTAAGCCCGGCGAGCATCGCACATTCGCGCACGGTAAGCTCGCTAAGCTCTTTTCCAAAGTAATCCATTGCGGCGGTTTTTACGCCGTAATTGGATTCTCCCAGGTGAATATCGTTTAGGTATGCTTCCAGAATAACTTCTTTTTCGATTTCTTCTTCCAGCTCAAGCGCAAGATATGCTTCCTGAACCTTTCTTTTATATGTCCGCTCAGTGCCAAGTATCTTGTTTTTAATGAGCTGCTGGGTAATTGTGCTGCCGCCGCTTGCGTTTTTGTTGCCCAATATTTCGAGCGCGGCTGAAAATAGGCGCTTAAAATCCACACCACCATGCAAATAGAACCGCACATCCTCAACAGCGATAAACGCGTTTTGCAAAAGCTCCGGTATATCTTCAATATCGACCCAGTCTCTGTATTCAACATCGGCAATTGTGGTAATCAGGTTGCCATCCATATCATACAAAAATGAGGTGCGGTCAGATTTTGTAAGCTGAGCCTGATCAAGCACCGGCGTGGTTTCAACATATGCCTTAGCAACGCCAACAGCAGCGCCCAACACAGCCAGGCCCGCCAAAACTGCGCCCAGCATAAAAAAGCGAATGGTTGTAAACAGCACGCTTAACACAAATGGTTTTCTTCGCACATGCTCCTTAAAAGCGGGCTCGTTTTCATCTTCACCGTTATCTTTTTCGCTTAACTCGTACTGCGAATTTTGAGTGATATAGCTATTATCAAACAGGCGTGTTTCTTGCGCCCCATCAAATTCATCCGGCATGCTTTGCCTGCCTTGTTTGGAAGCTTTTTTGCCACCTTTAGCTATACTGTTCCACTTTTCTAAAATCCGGCTTTTTATATTTTTAATCAACGTAAAAAACGCCTCCGTGCAATTTCCCAACCCGCTGGGTATCGGCTGGCTTTGCCCAAAAAAATGGGCAGACCAACACGGATATAGTATACCATATTTATGCGAGGGCGCAAACCACGCGAATTTTATAAAGCGCACCGGTTTATTGCGCCGAATTAGGGTTTTGGGCTTGAAATGGCGCTTGCTTTCTTGACAGTAAATACCCTATTGTATATGATTTAATCAAGTATTTTCCGGCATGTTCAACTACCGAAAAGCCGCAATACAGGGGTGTTTTTTTATGGATGTTCGAGATTATAGCCGCCAAACCGCCCTGCCACAAATAGGTGAAATCGGGCAAAAAAAGCTTTTTGGCAGCCGCGTTCTTGTTGTAGGCGCCGGCGGGCTTGGATCCGCCGCGCTTTATTATCTTTGCGCGGCGGGTATTGGCACGCTTGGTATAGTGGATTTTGACACCGTCAGCAAAAGTAATCTTAACCGACAAATACTCCACACCGAACAGGATATCGGCCTTTTTAAAACGCAAAGCGCCATTAAGAAACTTTCCGCGCTAAACCCACACGCAAATTTGATTGAATACCGCGAACGCCTACATGAAGGCAACATCGATAAAATCGTAAAAGACTACGATATCGTGGTCGATTGTGTGGATTCTCAATCCGCCCGTTTGATAGTCGCCAAAGCCTGCACTGACCATTCAATTCCCCTTGTTGAAGCGGGCATTGAAGGTTTTAGCGGCTTTGTCATGAGCCACATCCCAAACTCAGCATGTTATGGCTGCCTGCATTCTGGTGCTGCTGTTGAAACCGGCCGTAAAATCCCCGTGTTGGGCGCAACTGCCGGTGTTGCGGGCAGCATTCAGGCGTCGGAGTGCATAAAGCTGCTGCTTAAAGCCGGTGAGCCGCTGATAAACAAGATTTTGTATTTTGATTTGCTGCACAGCGAGTTTGAAACAATTCAAACAGCCAGAAACCCATTGTGCAAAGTATGCGCCGCAACCTCATAAT
Organism: Eubacteriales bacterium OttesenSCG-928-K08; assembly: GCA_030266105.1. GTDB lineage: Bacteria > Bacillota > Clostridia > Christensenellales > CAG-138 > JAJDHH01. Next base: position 82,863 of record JAJDHH010000003.1, on the reverse strand, counting down.
CAGCGCCCCGTAGGTGTGCTTTGTCCATTTTTTTGACTTAAAAGTTCATGAAACGTTTGCTATTCGAACAGACTACCATACGCTGAATGTGATATGATAAAATGCAGTTATGCGAAACGATTATGACAAGGTATTCATAAGCGCTTGCTTGGCAGGCACACCCTGCCGTTATGATGGCAGCGCACGCACCGAACCTGCTGCTGTTGCGCTTGTGCAAAGCGGATGTGCGATTACCGGCTGCCCTGAATTGTTGGGCGGATTAGTTACCCCTCGCCCACCAGCTGAAATTGTTAGTGGCACGGGTGAGGATGTTCTTTCAGGGCGCGCACGTGTATTGACCTGTTTTGGTCAGGATGTGAGCAGCCAGTTTATTTCAGGCGCTGAGCAAACCTTGCGCCTTTGCCGCATGTTTGGCGTGCAAAGGGCAATACTCAAGGCATTGAGTCCATCTTGCGGGAGCAGTGAAATATATGACGGAACGTTTACCGGCCGCAAATGCCAAGGCAGCGGCGTAACGGCCGCACTGCTTGAAAAAAACGGGATAAAGGTAGAAACACTTAAAACGGAGGGTAATTATTGTGGATAACCAACCCATACTTGTAATTGATGATGACAAAAACATACTTGAAATAGTAAAGCTTTATTTTAATAAAGAAGGCTTTACCGTGTTTTGCGGTGAGCGTGGCGACACTGCGCTGGAGCTTTTCCGTGAGGTAAAGCCAATGCTCGTGGTGCTTGATGTGATGCTGCCCGGCATGGATGGCTGGACGGTGCTGCACCAGCTTCGTGCAGAGAGCGATATTCCTGTTATCATGCTAACCGCCAAGGGCGATACACTCGAGCGTGTGCAGGGGCTGGACTTGGGTGCGGATGATTACATAGTTAAGCCATTTGATGCAAAGGAGCTAATTGCCAGGGTTAAGGCCGTGCTGCGGCGTTCAGGCGGCATTGAGGCGGAGCGCACAATAACGCTGCCCGGCCTTACTGTTTCGCTTGAGAATTATTCGGTCACGCTCAACAAAAAGACAATTGAGATGCCGCCAAAGGAAATCGAGCTTTTGTATTTCCTCGCATCACATGAAGGCAAAGTGTTTACCCGCGAACAGCTTTTAGAGCAGGTGTGGGGTTTCGACTTTTTTGGAGATAGCCGCACGGTTGATGTGCATGTTAAGCGCATACGCGAAAAACTGGGCGAGCGCAACGATTGGCAGATTAAAACCGTTTGGGGTGTAGGATATAAATTCGAACTAATACGCGAAGGCTGATATGCTAAGGAAGGATCTGTTCAAAACTCTGTTTTCCCGCATGCTCACAACCTACCTTACCGTCACGCTTTGCTTGCTGCTGCTGATGGGTGTTATGGTGGCGAGCATGTTCCGGAATCAGTACATTAACAAAGAGGAACAGGCCTTGCGCAATGAAACGATGCGCATTAACACGATAATAACCGAGCGCTACATTGATGAAAATAAACGCCCGGGCGCGGTGGAGGAGCTAAAGACAATTGCGCGCACCTATGACTCGATCATTCAGGTGATCGACTCAACAAAGGGCGGCCTGGTATCCTTTTATGATGAGCTTAACTCTGAGGATAAATGGGGCAAGGCGGAGGATGCCGCAAAGCTTTTTTGGGAGGAAGACCCCAAGCGCATAAGTCTTCCGGGGTTGGATGTTTACCCTATTGAACGTTTAGTGCAGCCCACCAATGCTTCTTCAAGGAAGCTGTTTTCATCCGGATCCCCAACTTTAATCACTGAAAACGGTGTGTATTACACTAACCTTTCCGCCGATGTGCTGGATATCCCAACACTAACCTATGCCAGAGCCTATGTGAACAGCTCCGGCGAGGCGCAGGGAATTATACTGATGCAGCTTGACATGTCATCGGTCAACACATCCATTCGTCAGGTATACCTGGATGTGTTGCTGATAGGATTATTGGCGGTTTTAGTGGCTGTGCTGGTGGTGTATTATTTAACAACCTACATCACTAAGCCTATAATCGACATGAACACGATCGTCCGCAAATACTCAAAGGGTTCATTTGAGCTAAGGCTTGATGATTCTGGCGCGGATGAGGTTGCGCAGCTTGCTAAAAGCTTTAATTTAATGGCGGTGGAGCTAAGCGCGCTGGAGGTTACGCGCCGCAGCCTTGTTGCTAACGTCAGCCACGAGCTGCGTTCCCCGTTAGCATCGATTGGCGGTTTCATAGAGGCAATGCAGGATGGGACAATACCGCCGGAAAAGCATGCTGAATACATGCAGATTGTTATCATGGAAACTAAGCGGATGACCGCAATGGTCAATAACCTTTTAGACCTTGCCCGCATGGAAAGTGGCGAAAACGCGCTTTTGCTCACACAGTTTGACATCAACGAACTTGTCAGGCGCACAATAATCACTTTTGAGGCGAGGATAAACGCAAAGCACTTGGATGTTGAGTTGGAGTTGATTGAGCCAAATTGCTTTGTTGAAGCGGATGTTGATCAAATCGCGCAGGTGCTGCGCAACCTGATTGATAACGCAATTAAGTATTCGCCGGATAAAAGCCGCCTCATCGTTAAAACCGCACTTAAGGATCGGCGCACGGCAATAATATCGGTTCAGGATTTTGGCAGCGGCATACCTGCCGACGATGTGGCGCATGTTTTTCAGCGCTTCTATAAGGCTGAAAAGGCGCACACACCTTCTGCTCAGGCGGGAACCGGGCTTGGGCTATCGATCGCGCAGACTATCGTTGATCTGCACGGTCAGGATATTTGGGTACAAAGCGAGTTGGGTACGGGCAGCACGTTCTTCTTTACGCTAAAGCATGTGCAGCAGGAGCTTCGACGCAAAATCGAACAACGTACCGATTTGAAAAGCAAGGATGCTGGAGGTTGAACAAAAATGGATAATGAAAAAAACTACATTATAGTTGACCCGGAGGAAACAAAAGGCAAAAAGAAATCACGCGCAAGAACGACTATTCTTGCGATTATTGGCGTTGTTGCTGTGCTGGGCGTGTCTGTTTCGCTGCTGTTTGGTTTAATTCAATCTGCAAAAGCGCCCGTTACGGATTTTTTCAATAATAAACCGCAACAAAGCAACGATTCCGGGCTATATAACAACCCCTCGCCAAACTCCGATGTGCCCTCAAAATCGTCCCCCTCCCCCACTCCGCTGGCAACCCAGCGCCCAATGGCAAAGCTTGATGGGGTCGCCCCCTTAGTGAAGGACAAAAGCAACCCCGTGCCTGATATTTACGATGCTGTCTCCGAAAGTATTGTCGGGATTGTCGTATACAAAAACAATCTGTCAGGCGATCAGCGCTTAGAGGGCATGGGCAGCGGTTTTGTCGTTTCCTCGGAAGGTTATGTGATTACTAACGCGCATGTGGTCAGCGGCGCGGATTCTGTGTTTGTTTCACTCTCAAACGGCCTGGAAATCGAAACCGAGCTGATTGGCGCCGACAATGAATCAGACGTTGCCGTGCTAAAGGTGCAGCACGATGGTTTAGTGCCGCTCAAGCTGGGCGATTCTGATGATACACGCGTAGGTGAGTACGTTGTGGCGATTGGCAATCCGCTTGGCCGCGGTTTTGAAGGTTCCGTCACAAAAGGAATAATAAGCGCTCGTTCGCGCGCAGTCACGATCGATGGCCGCGTTAACCTCTATATCCAAACGGATGCCGCAATCAATCTTGGCAACAGCGGCGGCCCGCTTTTTAACATGAAAGGCGAGGTTATTGGGGTTAACACCGCAAAAACAATCAATGCAGGTTACGATTCACAGGGTTCATCCATCAGTGCCGAGGGCATGAGCTTTGCACTGCCCATTAACAAGGTGGTGCGCATCGCTGAGCATTTAATTACAAAGGGCTATGTTGAAAAAGCAGCGCTTGGAGTAAGAATTAAGCAGTTAACGCGCGCGGAGCTAAACGATATTGGCCTTAGCTATGGCATTTTAATCCATAGCATTACTCAGGGCGGCCCTGCCGATAAGGCGGGACTTAAGGAGAATGACATCATCATTTCCTGCGACGATGTTGTGTTTGATAGCACAACGGAAATGTCAGACTATATCACCAGCCAGGCGTCAGGCACACCCATACGTTTGGAAGTGTGGCGCGATGGGAAAACTTTTTCCGTTGAAGTTCGCCTTGTAAACATGGCCGCGCTCAACTATGACCCACAATAGGTCAATAACAAAAATCTTATTTACCGCAACAGGTTTTAGGCGTGATTTGCCGCTAAAAAGCTATTGCATCCGACAGGCGAGCGTGGTATAATCTGCATTGTTCGGGCGAAATTAAGAGTGATCGGTGCTCTTTGAGCATTAAATGCGCCTGCAGCGCATCAATATACAGGGGGTGAACAAACTTGGCAAACATCAAATCCGCGAAAAAACGGGTAGGCATTACCGCGAAGCAAAACCTGCGCAACCGTATGGTTCGGTCGGCTATGAAAACCTCCCTCAAGAGGTACGATCAGGCTCTGGCCAGCGGCGACCAGACTCTTGCGCAAGCGGCCTATATAAAAGCTGTCAGCAATGTGGATAAAGCCGCCAGCAAAGGCGTGATCCATAAAAACGCCGCCAACCGCAAAAAGGCTCAACTTGCAGTCAAGCATTCGGCTGCTAATTAACAGCCTTTTGTAACACAAATAGTAAATTTGGCTACCCAAAACGGGCAGCCTTTTTTATTGCAAAATATAGCTATGCCGCACAATTAGGGCACGGACGTCATCAAGCGCCTTTTTGTGCGGTATTGTCCTATTGTTTTGGTATGAGGTTGAGCGGCGAACTTACAGCGCCCATATCGGCATAAAACTCAGGCACATTGCCCACGATGATATGCTCCGCAACCGGAACATCCACACAGGAATAGACAATTTCTGATCCTCCGGGCAAAACAACTGCCATCTGCGCTTCCAGCTTGAGCATAACTCGGTGTATTGTTTGGTTAATGCCCGCTGCGTTAAACTCACTATAAAAATATGCTTGTGCGTTGATCTCCGGAGAAAACGAAAGGCGAATATCCGGACCCCAGCCGGCAAAAAATGATGCTCCACTGACTGAACCAAGCGGTATTGTCAGCCCCTGCTTCCCTTTCTCCTCCAGCCGTGCCTGCGCCACCTGCGCGCACTCGGATGCAAAGAGCGTCAGCTCTTTGTTGTTCATCTCAACATAATAAACCTGCCCGCCTTCAAAGCTGGTGTCAACAAACGGCGCCCACTCCTTATCGCCATTTAGGCAATCCAGCACTGTGGAATACATGGCGTCGGATGTGAGCGCATTTACGCGCACGAGCGCCATATCGCGCAATGCCGGGCGTATTTGCACATTCAAATACCAACAAAAAAGCACGCATAGCAGCAAGATGCAGCTTAACAGCATTAGCACACGCCGCCTGCCGCCGGTGCGTTTTCTGGTTTCCATAAAAAATTCCCCCTTCAAAAGCGCGCGCGAAAACAAGCGTCGCCCTTTTCCTCCATTTTCAATATATGCAAAGAAGGGGTGGTGTGTGATTATGTGGTTGTTTCTTCCTTAAAACCTTCACCATAAACGGCAGTAGCGTCCGAAAGGATTGTGAACGCATCCGGATCCAGCGTGCGTATTATCTGCAATGTTTGCGCGATTTCATTGCGCCGCGCAATCGTCATCAGCATGGACTTATCTTCCCCTGAAAAGCCACCCTTAGCAGGAAGAACGGTTATCCCCCGCCCAAGCTCAGTTGCAATCTTTTGCAAAATGGCCTCAGGCCGTTTTGTGATTATGTATATCACCTTTGCGTGATCCGCACCCTGCTGAAGCATATCGATCACCTTGCTGGCGACCGTTAATGTCACAACGGAATAAAGCGCAACGTCAATATTCCTAAACACAATAACCGCAAAAAGCACAACAACAGCATCGATGAGCAGCAAAAGCTGACCCATGGAAAGTGATGGTTTTTTCCGATACAGCATCAGCCCAATAAGGTCGGTGCCGCCGGTGCTTATGCCACGCGCAAGCAAAAGGCCCATGCCAATGCCTGTTACGCCGCCACCAAACAGGGCGGCTAGCAATTTATCGTTAGTGTAGGGCGGAATAAAAACGCTAAACAAATCTGTCAGCACAGAAAGAAGGACCGTTGCAAATATCGTTTTTGAAAGCATTTTAATGCCCAACTGCTTCCACGCAATTATGAGCAAAGGTATATTAAGCAAAAGCGTAAGCACACCTACAGAAAGCCCCGTTACATGCGCCAGCGCTGTGGATATGCCCGAAAGTCCGCCCGGGGCAATGTTGTTGGGAATTGTAAACACCGCAAGCCCAAGCGCGGTGAGCGCACTGCCCAGCACAATAAGCACACCATCAAGCACAAGCGATACAAACCGATTTTTCACAAGCTCACCTCTGTTTCGGATTTAATCCTTTAAGCTCCGGCAAAGTAAACAGGCCGTCCTTACGAATGCAGTTTCCGTCAAAGTAAATTTTCCCGCCATATGGAGGAGTTTGCAAGCAAACAATATCCATATGCAGCGCGGATTTATTCCCATTAAATGCGGAAGCATACGCATTGCCGGGCGTGAGATGGAAGGAGCCGCCTATTTTTTCATCATAAAGTGTGTTTCCAATCGGCCGGTTAACCTCGTTATTGGTGCCTATTGCAAATTCGCCCAAATAACGCGCGCCTTCATCCGTATCCAATAGTCTATTTAGCCCCTCGGTGTCGTTTTCGCAGGCAGCTTTTACGATTTTGCCGTTTTCAAACTCAAGGTATGGCGATTGATAGTGCCTGCCCAGCATGTGCAGCGCCGTATTGTAGGTTATGCGCCCGTTTGCACTATCTTTAATTGGTGCGGTGTAAACCTCGCCATCGGGTATATTTCGCTCCCCAAAGCATGGAACAACGGGCATGCCCTTAATAGAAAACGATATGTCTGTGCCTGACCCCACAATCCGCACCAAATCGGTGTTTTGCATAAGCTCTATCAAGGGCTGCATGGCGCTACGCATGAGTTTATAATCAACAAGTGCGGCATTCAAAAAAAACTCATATAAATCATCGTAGCACATGCCCGCCTTTTGTGCATCCGCCATGGTGGGCCAATGGAGGTAGACCCACTTGCGCTCATCAATACGAATATCGCGTATGGGTTTCATTAACTGCCTATACATCGCTATTGTTTTTGGATCGGCTGCTGAAAGCTCCGCATCGTTTTCATCCACCCCGATATCGACATGTGCGGCAAGGTGGCCCCACCTTGCCCGCTCCCAATCGAGCTGTTTTGAAATTGTCGCTTCCATTTTTTCCGGCTGCTCGGGATCAAACGAATCAAAAAACAGCCGGTTTAGCTCATCATCCTCCAAGCGAACATAAGGAATCGCACCTATTTGCCTCGCTTCAAGCATAAGCGCCTTAATAAGCGGCTTTGCTAAAATGCCGCCATTGATTTCAAACATATCCCCTGGCGCAAGGCGCAGGCTATGGGTAAGCAAAAGCTTTGCAAGTTTACGCAATCGTGTATCCATACAAATGTAACCTCCCAATTATCTTTCCCAATTATACCAGAAAAACACCATTATGCGAAACCACGCTAAACGCAAAACCGCCCCTAAATTGGGGCGGATGTAGTTTCAAAAAATTGCTGCGGCTTTGTTTGATTTGTGCTTTTGCTATTTTATCCTTCTGGCGCTTACAACAAAGCGCGAATTGTCATATTCATATGTGCAGGTGGAAAGAGTGAGCACTACATCCGTAGATTTAATTGTGATGCCCTCTCGCACATTACTTGTTTTAGATTTTTTTGCGTAATCCACAAGCGCGTTCATAACATCCGCAAAGTTTTGATCCGAACCAAAACGCGTGTGATAATAGTATGCTTCGCCAGATTGCCAAACATAAGCCGCATACACTTCAAATTCCATTTCCTGCGTGCCAAGCTTTAGTTTGATTGTTGGATTATCCTCAAAAAACTTAGCAGTTTTATAATTGTGCAAGCCATGAAACATCGTGCCGTTTTTCATGTTGTGGCCGTAGATAATCAGATGCTTTTGCTGATCCTCATCGGCATTGCGAAAATCCATAAAAATTGCGCCATGCTTTGAGGATTTCTTTTCGACATTGTGCGTTAAATAGTAATCGTTATCTGAACCACGCACAACAGGATAATCGATCTGCGTATTGTCGATTTTTAGCCAGCCAATCACATCGCTGTTGATCTGCTTATATTCAGAATATGTTCTGGCGGGCGGCAGCACATCGTCCGGCTCGGCTTGTCCATCAATATCATCCGGTTCTATTGATTGCGTTGGTGTTATTTCCGGCGGATTTTCTCCGTTTGTTACTGTTGGCGTTGGTGTTGTTTCAACAACGGGCGGTGTAACGTCCGGTGTGGGTTTTCTAACTTCCAGCACAGTGCTCTCTTCGGGCCTGCAACCTGTTAAAACAGCAACCAATAATAATAAAAGGGCGGCGCGTGTCACCCGTTTTTTCAATTTCATAATCCCTCCCGCACATAAAACGCAAATGTGCATTTGCTCACAATGCCATTGTACTCCATAGAGCACTTGAGCCGCAATAAAACCTGTGCGATTTTACGTTTTTGACATATATTTTGGCACTTGAAATGATCTCCAGTTATAATCAGGTGTATCCATATGCTATAATAAATGATAAAATAATTTCAGGAAATATGTTTGTAATATTTGAAAAAAGATTGCACATGCGGTATGATACTATATGGTGGCTCAAGAGCTACCTGCTTGCGCGTGTTTTAACCAGGCACAGCCGCTATAAAGTGGAGAGGGTATTATATACATGGGTTTGTTTCAGTTTAGTGATGTAGGAATAGATTTAGGCACATCCACTGTTTTGGTTTACGTTAAGGGCAAGGGTATTGTTCTGCGTGAACCTTCTGTTGTTGCTGTGGAACGCATCACGGGCAACATACGCGCCGTGGGTGAAGAAGCGCGGCGGATGCTTGGCCGCACACCGGGCAGCATCATTGCCATTCGCCCATTAAAAGACGGCGTTATTTCCAATTACGATATCACCGAGCGCCTGCTCAACCACTTCCTTAAAAAGGTGGTTGGCAAGCGCGTGTTTTTTAAGCCGCGTGTGGTTATCTGCGTTCCCTCCGGCGTAACGGAAGTTGAAAAACGTTCCGTGATCGACGCAACCGAAGAAGCAGGCGCAAGGCACACATTCCTCATTGAAGAGCCAATCGCGGCTGCGATTGGGGCTGGCATCGATATCGCACAGCCACGAGGCAACATGGTGCTCGACATTGGCGGCGGCACAACGGATATCGCCATCATTTCATTGGGCGGCGCTGTTTTGTCGGATTCAATAAAGGTTGCGGGCGATAAGTTCGATGAATCGATCGTTCGCTATATGCGCAAAAAGCACAATCTGCTCATTGGCGAGCGCACCGCTGAAGAAATGAAAATCGCCATTGGTTCTGCATACCCACGCAAGGATCAAACATTTATCGATGTTAAGGGCAGAAACCTGATTTCCGGCTTGCCGCAGGCGATCGTTGTAGGTTCCAACGAAATGATCGAAGCGCTTGAAGAGCCGCTTCAGAGCATATTAGAATGTGTGCGCGCCATATTCGAGCGCACCCCACCGGAGCTTGCCTCGGATATCGCTGAAAACGGCATTTGCCTTACAGGCGGCGGCGCACTGCTTTACGGAATGGACAAGTTCATCTCCGAGCACACAAAGGTCCCTTGCTATGTTGCGGAGGATCCCGTAAGCTGCGTTGCCATTGGCACGGGCAAGGTGCTCGAAAACATAGATGTTTATTCATCCGGCGCGGTATACGATTATAAGCGTGGCGAATACTTCGACGGTTGACGGACAAACAGCGTAACAAAAGCAAAAGGAAGGCTGGCTTAAACGGCCTCCTTTTTTTTGTGCGAAAAGTAGTGTATACTGTAATGTAGCCGCGAACGATTTTCGTTCGCCTATTGTGGTATTTACGGGGGCACAATTATGCGAAAAATGCTTGCAATCTTTTTATTGCTCTCTATCTTTTTATTTTCTTCCTGCGCCGCACAGGAAGATTTAAGCCAGATGGGCATTCCTATTGATGCTGATCCAGCCGAACAGCTTGCACCGGAAACCGACTTAACGTCAGGCGGCGCAGACCCTAACCTGGAGCCCTTTCCGGGTGTTGCCTCAACACCTGAGGCTACGCCTACCCCGGCGGCTAAGAAGGTTGGCATTTCGCTTCCCGGCACAAGCAACTCATCCTTTGCTAAGGATGGCGAGCTATTGCAGAGCATGCTTTTAACTTTAGGATACGAAGCGGAAATTCAGCACGCACAAAACGATGCACAAACACAGCTTGAGCAAATTCAAATAATGCTCCTGCATGGCTGCGATTTAATTTTGCTTGCCGCGGTGGATGATGCCACGCTGGATGCAGCTTTTGATACCGCAAAAACGCTTGACGTTCCCATAATTACATACGGCTATCCCAGCAAGAGCGCATCGGTGGACTATTTTGTTAGCTTCGACTATAGGCATGCGGGCAAATTGCAGGGTGAATTCATTCGCGACGCGCTCCATTTGGACACCGCACTTGGCCCTTATCGTATGGAAATATTTGCAGGCACACAAGAGAATTGGCAGGCAAAGGAAATGTATGAGGGCGCAATGGAAGTCCTTCAGCCTTACCTTGATGCCGGCAAGCTGCTCGTCCCCTCCGACAAAATCGCTCAGGCGGATAGTGGGGTAGGCTCACAAGCGATGGCACAGGCACGCATGAAGGGGCTGCTTCGTGCAATTGATTATGGCCCCACCTCAGGCGTGCGGCTGGATGCCGTGCTTGCGCTTGACGATAGCTTGGCCGTAGGGGTAGCTCTTGCTTTGATTGAGGCCGGTTATAATTCCTCACAGATGCCCATTCTCACAGGCTCCGGCTGCACGATTGATGCGCTCGCCAACATACTTTCAGGCCACCAGAGCATGTCCGTTTTGCTTGATGAACGCCAGCTTGCAGCCCAGGCGGCGGCAATGATTAATTCGCTGCTCAAATCGGAGAGTGTGTTCACTAACAACGGCCTGTCGTTTACGCTTGATAATGGAGAAACAATCGTAATATTGGCACAATACCTTGAGCCGCTTGTTTGCACTGCGGAAAATCTAGAATCCCTGCTTATATATAGCAGCTATTATCTTCGCGAGGAGCTTGGGCTAAACGATATTAAGGCAGAATAGCGCAGGCTTTCACGCAAAACCGCAAAGGAGATTTTTTTATGGCAAATGCAGATCTTTCGCTTTGGGATGTTTTGGCGAATTGGAAAACGAACTGTAACTGGGTTGACCTATCGCATACGCTTAGCCCCAAAACCCCACACTGGCATGGTTTTAACGCACTAAGCGAAAAAATATTGTTTGATTTTGACAATGCGCCTTTCAAAACATTTGAATACACCACCCCCGGCCAATATGGCACACATGTGGACGTTCCCTCTCATTTTGACCCGGAGGGCCGCCCCATGGATCAGATCGACATAAAAGAAATGGTGTACCCTCTTTGTGTAATCGACAAATCAGACGCCTGCGCGCTAAACGCCGATTACGCACTGACGATCGATGATGTTCGTGAATGGGAAAATACTCATGGCAAAATTCCTGAAGGGGCGCTCGTTGCCTTTAGAAGCGATTGGTATAAGCGCGATTCCGTGGCTTTTGAAAATCGCGATAAAGACGGCAACGCGCACTACCCCGGTTGGGAGCCTGAAACCATTAAGTGGCTGGTCGAGGAGCGCAATATTGGTTCCATCGGCCATGAACCACCCGACACAGACCCTGCGGCTTTGCAGCATGTATCCGGCTTTGCTGGTGAAGAGTACATCCTAAAACAAGATAGAGTGCAGTTTGAGCTTTTGAAAAATCTTGATCTGGTGCCTGCTACAGGCGCGATAGCCTTTTGCATGTTCCCAAAGCTTGAGGGCGGCACGGGTTTTTCAATGCGTTGCATGGCGATTTGTCCAAAATGATGCCCTGCATTCCATAACTTTAACGACAAAAAAGGTGGCCAAAGGCCACCTTTTTATTAACTAAAACAACTTTAGTCTTTTTTGCTTATGAATGGAACGATTTTGCTTGCAAAGTTAGGCATCGTCATCGTTTGCAGCCAAACCTTGCCGGGGCCTTCAACAGTGGTGAGGAAAAGGCCTTCACCGCCGAATAACACGTTCTTAAAGCCCTTAACCATTTCGGCAGAATATTTTACTGTGGATTCATAAACTGCCACGTGGCTTGTATCCACCTTTAGGCGTTCGCCGGGTGCAAGGGTAATTTCGCGGCAGCTGCCATCAATCTCCACAAATGCCAGGCCGTTGCCTCTGAGCCTTTGCAACAGAAAACCTTCGCCGCCAAAGAAACCGCCCTTAAGCCCCTTAACCACTTCTACTGAAAGCTCCACACCCGGCTGCGCGCACAGGAAGGAGTCCTTCTGGCAAATGTATTCTTTGCCGCCTGACACGTCCAACGGGAGAATATGACCGGGAAAAGATGATGCAATAACGATTGTGTCGCCCGGACGCCCAGCCCTATATGTGCACATAAAAAACGAATCGCCGGTGAGCATGCGGCCTAAGCCCTTCATCAAACCGCCTTTTGCGTTGGTTTCCATGGAGATGCTTTCCGTCATCCAGCTCATTCCGCCGGATTCTGTGTAGATGGCTTCACCAGCATCCAGCTTAATTTCCACAGCAGGTAAATTTCCGCCAAAGATTTCGTATTGCATACCATACCTCTTTCATTTTGTTTTTTATAACTAACGAATAACTTCAACTAACATGTTATGTTAGTTGAAGTTATTCTATCATAATAAATGTTTATTTATCAACTTAATATGCATAAAAGTATCAAATAAAAACAATTCAATTTCAGGTGCTACAGCATCAATCCAATTTACCCATAACTCACCTTTATTTGCAGCGCAAAACAAGCTATAATGTAGATTGCGTAAACGCATGATTCTTTTGAAAGGCGGAATTTTTCATGAAGCAAGAAAAAAGCTGTGGCGCGGTGCTTTATACGCTAAACGATGGCGAGATAAAATACCTGCTTGTGCAAACAACCTCCGGGCACATCAGCTTTCCTAAAGGGCATATAGAGCCTGGCGAAACTGAGGAAGAAACTGCACGCCGTGAAATTTTTGAAGAAACCGGCCTCGTTGTCGGCGATTTTTTTGACGGCTTTAGAGAAACATATACTTACACCACCCGTAAGAACAACGAAAAAGAGGTTGTGTACTTTTTGGCGCCATACGATGGTTTACCCGTTTTGCAGGATAGTGAAATACTCAATTCCTGGCTCTTGGGGTATGATCAATCAAAAGCCCTTATAAACCGCAGCCGCGAGCAGGAAATACTTACGATTGCGCACAACTTGTTAAGCCAACAATAGCCCACGGCGCTATTGTTGGCTTCCGGCTAATTTTTGTTTATTTCCATTCCATCGGAAAATTCTTCGAGCAAAGCGGTCACCGATTTTAAGCGCGCGCCATCCACACTATACATTGTGAAGCCTTTTTGCCGCTTCGCATTCACGAGGCCGCAATCCGTTAAAACCTTCATATGGTAGCTTAAGGAAGGCTGCGTCATGCTAAAACAATCCAAAATATCGTTTGCGCACATGCTTTCGCATGTTAGCATGTGAACGATTTTTAAGCGCGTTTCATCAGCCAAAGCTTTGAATATTGGAATGTATTGGTAAAAATACGTTGTCATTGCGTATCCTCGCGAGTTAAACTTTACCTACAGTGCTATTTTACCATGTGAGGCTTAAAGGTAAAGGCTCCCTGTCACTTTTTTAATATTTATCAAAAAATCATCCTTACCCGCGCCGCCAATGACATGCCCGGATGTGCGATCAGATTCCTTTGCAATGCGCAACGATTCAGCGGCGGAGGCAATCATCAGTTTAATGCGATTTTCCTGGTTCACCTTTGTTGCGCTTGGGTCATAATCAATAGGTGTGATGTTCGCTTCAGGATAATACGCACGAAGCTTTGAAATCATCCCCTTGCCAACAATATGATTTGGCAGGCACCCAAAGGGCTGAGCGCATATGATGTTGTGGAAACCCGTTTCGATTAGCTCCGCCATCTCACCCGTAAGCAGCCAGCCCTCCCCCATTTTGGCTCCAAGGTTTATAAATTTTTGCGCAAGCTCACGCGTGCGGCTAAAAAGGCCGGGCGCGCGAAGGTTATCATGCTTTTTGATCGCATCAACCATTAACTGTTCGCGGCTAACAACAAAATCAAGCGCACGCCTGCAAACATTTTTTACAAGCTCGCTGCCACCATACAGGCTTATTGTTTGGGATACGTTGGATATGCAGTATTGTAAAAATCCGGTCAAGCCCGGCATGTTGATTTCGCAATTCTCTTTCAGCAAAAACTCCTCAAGCTGGTTATTGCCCAAGGGCGAGTATTTAACATAGATTTCACCAACGATTCCCACTTTCGTTTTTTGCGTCCGTTTAACTGCAATTTTAGAAAAATCCTCCGCCATGCATTCAAATATGTCTTGCATTTCGCGCCTTTTAAGGCCCTTCCCCTCCGCAAAGCAGGAAATTATCCTCTGCTGCCACACATTCAAAAGCAGGTCGGTCTCCCCTTTTCTAAGCTCATAAGGTTTAATTTGGTTGTAAAGCGCCATCAGCTCATCGCCATATAAACAGGCCGCAAGGGCCTTGCCGATCATCGGCAATGACAACCTGAAGCCTGAATTTCGCTCCAAGCCCGAAAAATTGAGGCTCGCCACAGGTATCTGCGGAAAACCCGCCTTAACAAGCGCCTTTCTTAATAGGTGAATATAGTTGGATGCCCTGCATCCGCCACCCGTTTGTGTGATTATGAGCGCGGTTTTATCAAGATCGTATGCGCCACTTTTTAGCGCATCAATAAACTGGCCAATAACCAGTATCGCAGGGTAGCACGCATCGTTGTGCACATATTGCTGCCCTTCGCGCACAACGGATGGCCCATCGTTTTTAAGCACCTCCACATCGTAACCATCCTGCCTGAACACCTCAACAATCAGCCGAAAATGGATGGGTGCCATCTGTGGAATTAACAGCTTATGTGTCGCCTTCATTTCTTTTGTAAATACAGGATAATCCGCTGTTATCAAGCCTGTTTCATTATAATTTTGCTTTTTCATATGGCCTCCTTTTTTGCGCTATTTTTTGCCTGCGCGTCCAGTGCCGCAAAAAGACTCCTCAGCCGGATATTAACCGCACCAAGGTTCGCAATTTCGTCTATTTTAATCTGAGTGTAAAGCTTGTTGCCTCGCTGCAATATTTCACGCACCTCATCCGCCGTCACAGCGTCAAGGCCGCAGCCAAAGCTAACAAGCTGCACAAGGTTCATATCCGGCTCGTTTATTATGTAGCGCGCAGCGGCATACAAGCGTGCATGGTATGTCCACTGGTTCAACACGCGCACATTTTCCTTATTCATAAGGTGGCTTACACAATCCTCGCTGATTACCGCCGCGCCCTGGCTAACAATTAACTGATCGATACCATGGTTGATTTCGTTATCCACATGGTAGGGCCTTCCTGCAAGCACTATTATAGGTTTCTTTTTTTCACGGGCGGTTTGGATAATCTGCTCGCCTCTTTTTCGCACCCGCCTCAGGTACGCCCTATACTCACGGTAGGCCGCAATCGTTGCCCGCCCAACCGCCGAGGTGGTTATGCCCGTAAAATATTTTGTTAGCGCGGTTGTAAAGTTCGCAACAAAATCATTTGGGCGGTGTATGCCAACATAATCATAAATGAACTTTTTGCCCTCAAGCTGCGCCGTGCAGTTTGCATCGATCACCTCGGGGTAATAGGCAACAACGGGGCAGTTAAAATGATTATCGCCCAGCTTTTCATCAACATTGTAGGTCATGCAGGGGTAAAAAATCGTATCAATACCTTCCATACTGCAAAGCGCGTGAATATGCCCATGCATAAGCTTGGCAGGGTAACACACGGTATCGCTTGGTATGGTTTGCTGGCCGTCAAAGTACAGTTCGCGTGAGGATTTGGGGCTCATGTGCATCTCAAAACCAAGCCTGGTTAGCAAAGTGTGCCAGAATGGAAGCAACTCAAGCATGTTAAGCCCCAGCGGAATGCCCACCTTACCCCTCGGCCCTGGAACAGGCTTATATTGATCGAGCAGTTGGAGTTTATATTCATAAATGTTAAGTGTCTGCTCCGCTTTACGGTTAGTTGTCGGCCTATCGCAGCGGTTGCCGCTGATAAACCTTCGCCCGCCCGAAAAATGGTTGACAGTAAGCTCACAATGGTTGGTGCACAGTTTGCACCTTGTTGTTTGCACACGATGCGAAAAATCGTGGAGCTCAGCTTTACTAAGCACTGAACTTCTGTGCTCTTTTGATGATTGTTCCCGGCCATAAAGCGCCGCGCCATAAGCGCCCATAAGGCCCGCAATGGAAGGCCGCGTTACCTCAATGCCCATTTCGTTTTCAAAAGCGCGCAAAACCGCATCATTATAAAAAGTGCCGCCCTGCACAACCACATTTTGCCCAAGCTCCGATGGGTCCGAAGCTCTGATCACCTTATAAAGCGCGTTTTTAACAACACTTAACGAAAGGCCCGCCGAAATGTTCTCAATAGATGCTCCATCCTTTTGCGCCTGCTTAACGCTGCTGTTCATAAAAACCGTGCAGCGGCTGCCAAGCTCAACAGGCGCATCGGCAAACAGGCCAAGCTTTGCGAAGCTATCGATATCCTGCCCCAGCGCGGAAGCAAATGTCTGCAAAAAGCTGCCGCAGCCGGATGAGCATGCTTCGTTTAAGAATATATTGCTGATCGCGCCATCCTCCACCTGAAAGCACTTCATGTCCTGCCCGCCAATATCGATTATAAAATCCACATCCGGTTGAAAACGCTTGGCAGCGGCAAAATGTGCCATCGTTTCCACCACGCCGTAATCCGCATTAAAAGCCTCGCGGCACAGTTGCTCGCCATAACCGGTTGTCGTTACGCTGCACAATAAAATATCCGGGCATTCTTCATAAATATGCTCCAAAATCTCTTTCACTAGCGGCACAGGGTTTGCGCTGTTAGAGCGATAGGACGAAAACAAAATATCGCCTTGCTCATCAATCAAAACAGCCTTTAGCGTTGTGGAGCCTGCATCAATCCCTAAATGCGCTTTACCTGAACTATCCTTTAGCGATTTTTCTAAAACCTGCGCGCCTGCGTGGCGGGCAGCAAACTGCTCATATGCCTGTTGGCTTTCGAAGAACGGCTTTGTGTGCGCAAAAGAAGATTTCTTTTGGCGGGTAGTTAGGCGAAGCTGAATATCAGAAAGGGAATGGTAGCCCCGCGCCTGCAGCGCTGCGCCCAACGCAACAAAATATAGGCTGTTTTGCGGGAGAATGCCTGTGTTATGCAGCACATTATCAAATGCCAGGCGCAGCTCGCTCATGAACGTGAGCGGCCCGCCCAAATACATCACATTGCCCTCAATGGGTCTCCCCTGCGCAAGCCCGGCGACCGTTTGGTTCACCACGCAATACAATATAGAGGCGCAGATATCCTCCACACGCGCCCCCTGATTAAGCAGCGGCTGAATATCGCTCTTTGCAAACACGCCGCACCTGCTGGCGATTGAGTATATCTTTTCGTGTTCCTTTGCTTTTTCGTTTAACTGCTCAGGCGTGAGCTTCAAAAGGGTTGCCATTTGGTCAATGAATGCGCCCGTGCCGCCCGCGCAGCTTCCATTCATGCGTGCATCGGAAAGTCCGCTTAAAAAGAGTATCTTAGCGTCCTCCCCACCCAGTTCGATTATTACATCAGCCTGCGGCGCAAATTGTTTGGCGCAAACGCGCGTTGCAAACACTTCCTGCTCAAATGGGATTTCGCAAAGCTCCGCCAGCCCCATGCCTGCGCTTCCGCTTACGCAAAGCTGAAAATTCTGCGCACCATAAAACTGCGCCTGAATTTCGGCAAGCAACTGCG
This sequence comes from Eubacteriales bacterium OttesenSCG-928-K08, assembly GCA_030266105.1. Lineage (GTDB taxonomy): Bacteria > Bacillota > Clostridia > Christensenellales > CAG-138 > JAJDHH01. The sequence continues at coordinate 64,889 of JAJDHH010000003.1, read as the reverse complement.
CCGCTTTAGTGTTGATCTGGCTAAAATGGCGCTCATATTTTGAAAACAGCAGGCGATTATCATCCGACAAGACCGCCGCTTTGATTGTGGTGGAGCCAACGTCCAATCCGATTTTCACGAAATTACCCTCATTGCTCAAAATATAAAAGCAAGGTATTGCGCACGCCCCCGCACACAATACCATGTTTTGTTGCCCTTATATTAACACGAAAGACTGCCAAAATAAAGCTATAAGCTAACGAACATACATTGTTTTCACATTCTCGTCATAGTAGATGCCATGAGGTTTTGTTCATTCGTTTTTTGCCATCAGGCGTTTTTTCTTTTCTTCCCTCACAACAGTTATTGAATATAAAATGAGGCCTGCCCATATAAAAATAAAAGTAACCAATTTATCCGGTGTGATCTGCTCACCCAAAAACAAACCGCATATCATGCTAAGCGTAGGGCTGATGTATTGCATAAAGCCCAGCATCACAAACGGAAGCTTGAGTACGCCTAGGCTATAAAGCACCATCGGCAGCGCTGTAACAATGCCGGAGCCTACGAGCAGCAAATGGTATCCCACGCTTAGCTCGCCCATGCCGCCCGGCTCGCCTGTGCCCACAAAAATTAGATACGCAAGCGCAAAGGGAACCATAATGATCGTTTCAACGGCAATGCTCAAAAGCGAATCGACCTGCGCAAACTTTTTAAGCGCACCATACACGCTGAACAAAAACGCCAAAGCCACCGCCAATATTGGGAATTGCCCATAATAAATCACGCTTGCCGCAACGCCAACAACAGCCAAACCCATTGCCACCAGCGTTAGCGGCGCGGGTTTTTCTTTAAACACAAGCATTCCAAGCGCAAAAACCACAAACGGCCCCATGTAATAGCCAAGGCTTGTGTCAAGCACATGCCCGGCCTGCACGGCATAAATAAACACTCCCCAATCAAGCAGCAAAAGTATCGCCGCGGGGACAATAAATTTCATTTTTTCTTTGTTTTTAAACAGAGCCTTTATTTCAGGCAAACGTTTTGTTGCCGCAAGCAGGCCCACAGTAAAAATCATTGCCCAGATTATCCTGCAAGAAAGGTTAAACATCGCTGAAGTTGCGCCAATTGTCTTCCAGTAAAGCGGCTGGAGGCCCCAAAAGACATACCCGCCCAATATCAGCAGAAAACTTTTTTTATCAAATTTATTTTCCATATAGAGCACCCCACCAAACATAACGATAACTACAAATCAATACGAAGTCATTATAGCATGTATCGCCTTCAAAAGGTGAGGCGCACACCCATCAATTTTGAAAAATGCGATTTTTTTGAGGACGACTTTTCATAATATTGGGCTTTAGTTTTAACTATATTCACGTAAAATGTACAGATCACTCACGGATTTAATGGGATTCTTTATGCAGTATATACCGTATTTTTGGAAAGAAAAGCTTTCATTTTTTTAGCTTTAGTGTATACTATTTACTATAGTCTGCGAGGAGCGTTCCGAGTCGCAATCGACCCAGGCGGCCATTGCGACCAATGGGTTGCGGGGGAAACTCTGCAGCCTGCCATTCTTGCAAAGGAGCCCGCAGGAAGAAGTCTTTTCTTCCTGCGGGTTTTCGTTTCCTCAACCTTCCAATGCCATATTTTAGAAAAGGAGGTGGATTCCCGCGTTGTTTTTCGCGGGAAAAGGAACAATGAGCAAGCAACTGATCATCAAACCAGAAAAATGCGTAGGGTGCCGTACCTGCGAGCTTGTGTGCTCGTTTGGCCACACGGAACAGTTCAACCCATGTCTTTCCGCCGTTACTGTGATGGACTATGAGCAGGCCGCGGTTTCCATCCCCATCATGTGCCTTCAATGCGATGAAGCGCCCTGCCTGAAGGTTTGCCCTGTGGGGGCGATCTCAAGGAACGAAAACGGCGCGGTTGTGATGAATGCGCAAAAGTGCATAGTCTGCAAAATGTGCCAAAATGCCTGCCCGCTTGGGAACATCAGCTACTCCCCTATTACGCGCAAGGTGTTTAAGTGCGACTTGTGCGATGGCGACCCCAAGTGCGCAAAATTCTGCCCCTGGGGAGCCATTGAATATGTGGAGCCGCAGGAGGATTTGGACAGGAAAAAAGCTGTGGCCGAGAGCTTCAAAGAAGTATTTGGAGAGGGGGCGTAATCATGGGCGGCTGGATTGGAAAATTACTTCGTGTAAACCTGGCAACGGGCGAAATTAAAAAAGAACCCTTAAACATGAAAGCGGCTAACGATTATGTAGGCGCACGCGGACTGGGCACAAAATATTTTTGCGATGAAGTTGACCCCAATGTGGATCCGCTTGGCCCCGACAATAAATTAATATTTATGACAGGGCCGCTGACCGCCACTGCCGCATCCTGCTCAGGGCGCTACGAGGTTGTCGCCAAAGCGCCGCTAACAGGCACAATTGGCGCAGCAAACTCCGGCGGGCACTTTGGCCCCGAGCTAAAATATGCCGGCTACGATGGAATCATATTCGAAAACCAGAGCGAAAAACCCGTCTATCTGTTTATCCATAACGATATTGTGGAGCTTAGGGATGCCGAAGAGCTTTGGGGCAAAACCGTTTATGAAACCACCGATATGCTCAACGAAACCTGCGGCGCATCCTTCCGTGTGGCCTGCATTGGCCCAACCGGTGAGCGCGGCTGCCTTTACAGCGGAGTCATGAACGACAAGCACCGTGCTGCAGGCCGTGGCGGCCTGGGCGCTGTGATGGGCAGCAAAAAGCTCAAGGCAGTCGTTGTGCGCGGCACAGGCTCCGTAACCGTTGTGCGCCCCGAGCCCTTTATGGATGCGATGGCCGATGCGCGCGCTAAACTCAAGGCTCACCCGGTTTCGGGCGCAGGCCTTGCTGCGCTTGGCACGGAGGTGCTGGTCAACGTTATCAACGAAAGTGGTGCGCTCCCGCTTCGCAACTGGCGCGACGGCGCAGTTTTTGATAAGGCGGACGATACCTCCGGCGAACGGCTCGCGGATACTTACCTCGTTAAAAACAAAGGCTGCTTTGGCTGCTCAATTGCCTGCGGCCGTGTGACCCGCGTGCCGGATGGCCCGTTTGCCTCCTTTGGCGAAGGCCCTGAATATGAAGCAGGCTGGTCCTTTGGGGCGGATTGTGGCGTGAACGATCTTGCGGCAATCTGCAAGGCGAACTTCCTGTGCAATGAATACGGCATGGACCCCATTACGCTTGGCGCAACAATCGCCTGTGCGATGGAGCTTTTTGAAATGGGCGCCATCCCTGAGGAAGATATCGGCTTCCCATTGCGGTTTGGCGATGCGCACGCAGTCGTAAACCTCACCGAGGCCGTTGGCAAGGGCGAAGGTTTTGGTGAAATACTCGCTTTGGGTTCCTACCGTCTGGCAGAAAAATATGGGCACCCCGAGCTTTCAATGTCAGTCAAAAAGCAGGAAATGCCCGCCTATGATGGCCGGGCCATCCAGGGCATGGCGCTTGAGTATGCAACAAGCAACCGTGGCGGCTGCCACGTGCGCGGTTACCTGACATCGCCAGAAATTCTCGGCGTTCCGCTCAAGACCGACCCGCTTGAAACAGAAGGAAAGCCCGCCCTGTTAAAGCTGTTCCAAGACCTGACGGCGCTTGTGGATAGCTTGGGCCTTTGCCTTTTTACAACATTTGGCATTGGATTGCCTGAGCTTTCTGCGCAATACCGCGAGGCGATAGGCTCAGATGAGACGGATGAAGAAATTCTCCTCAAAGGCGAGCGCTGCTGGAACCTGGAGAAGCGCTTTAACATTGCCGCCGGTGTTGAGAAGGATACTTTGCCGCCGCGCCTGCTGCGTGAAAAGCTGCCAAGCGGCCCTGCAAAGGGCAAGGTTGCGGAGCTTTACGAAATGCTGGAGGAATACTACACTTTGCGCGGCTGGGATAAGGAAGGCGTACCCACCGCCGATAAGCTCGAACAATTAAGCATATAGGAGAAAGACCGCCACGCATAGCGCCTGCTGTGCGTGGCGGCAGTTTAACATGTTGATATGACTGTGAAGTTTTTTGCAACCTACCGGGAAATCACAAAATGCGCGCAGATGAACATAGCTCCCCCAAAGGATGTGTTGGCGCTTTTAATTGAGCTTTGCGAAAAATTCCCCGCGTTTTACGAAAAACTGCTCACGCAGGACAGGCAAGCGCTGGGGCCTGACGCAATCGTGCTTGTTAATGGGCGCCATATTGTGCACCTTAATGGAGTGGCAACTACGCTCAGTGAGCAAAATGTCGTTGCTGTATTCCCGCTGGTTGCTGGAGGATAAACAAACTTTAAACGCAAACGAAGGGTGGAATCAGATTGACAGAAGAAATTCTTTCCCTCATTACAAAATACCCAAAAGAGCTGCGTTATGCGCTTGCTGCCATGCAGGACATGCAGCGCCAGTTTAAGCATGTGCCACGCGAGGGGATTGAGCTGCTAGCCCAGCATATCGGTTGCAAAACCGCTCAACTTTACTCCATGGCAACCTTCTATAAGGCGCTTAGCCTGGATGCAAAGGGTAAGCACATAATTAAGCTTTGTGATGGTACGGCCTGCCACATACGGGGCGCAAACCAGCTTATTGACGGAATTGAACGCCTGCTTGGCATAGCTCCGGGCGAAACAAGCCAGGATGGCCTTTTTTCGTTGGAGCTTGTTAACTGCCTGGGTTCATGTGCGATTGCGCCTGTGATGGTTGTGGATGAAACCTATTACAGCAAGGTCACACTTGAAAAGCTGCCAGAGATCATTGACGCATACAGGGAGGTGACACCATGAAGCGCACCCTATTAGTATGCTGCGGAACCGGCTGCCTGGCAAACGGAAGTGAACAGGTTGTTCAGGCGCTTGAAAATGCCATAAACAAGATGGGCGTAATGGGGCAAATTGAGGTTAAGGCGCACATTAAGCGCACGGGCTGCAACGGATTTTGCGAGAATGGCCCAATCGTTCAAATATTGCCGGACGATATTTCTTACTATAAAGTCAAGCCTCATGATGCGCAGGATATATTAAGCGCGCTGCAGGAAAACAAAGTTGTTGAGCGCCTGCTCTACAAAAACGAAAATGGCGAACGCATAAAAAGCAAGCTAGAAAACCCATTCTACAAGCCACAATATAAGATTGCGCTGCGCAACATTGGCGAAATTGATCCTGGAAACATTGAGGATTACATTTCCAGGGGCGGATATGAAGCGCTTACAAAAGCGCTCAACATGTCAGGCAGTGAAATTATAGAGCAGGTTGAGCTTTCCGGCCTTCGCGGCCGGGGCGGCGCGGGCTTTCCCACAGGCCGCAAATGGAGAACCGCCGCCGGATACGATGTGTTCCCCAAATATGTTGTGTGCAATGGCGACGAAGGCGACCCCGGTGCGTTTATGGATCGATCCATACTGGAAGGCGACCCGCATAGCGTGATTGAGGGCATGGCAATCTGTGCGCTGGCAATAGGCGCGACCGAAGGTTTCCTCTACATTCGGGATGAATATGGCCTCGCACTCAAAAATGTAAATGCTGCGTTAGCGTCCGCGCTTGAGCTTGGTTTCCTGGGCAAAAACATCATGGGCAGCGGCAAGGCTTTAAATCTCTCGGTTGTTCGCGGGGGCGGCGCATTTGTTTGCGGCGAAAGCACCGCACTAATGGCCTCGATTGAAGGGCGTGTGGGCGAACCCCGCGCAAAATATATCCGTTCAGTTCAGCGCGGCCTGTGGGATTGCCCCACAGTGCTAAACAATGTTGAAACTTTCGCCAACATTCCCGTCATCATACGCGATGGCGGCCCTTTGTATGCAACGCTTGGCACAAAAACAAGCAGCGGAACAAAGGTGTTTGCGCTGGTTGGCAAGGTTAAACGCACAGGACTTGTCGAAGTGCAAATGGGCGCCACCCTCCGCCACCTGATTTTTGACATTGGCGGCGGAATAATAGATGACCGGCCCTTTAAAGCCGTGCAAACTGGTGGGCCTTCCGGCGGCTGCATCCCCAGCGCCATGCTCGATTTACCTGTTGACTTTGACACCTTGACACAATATGGCGCGATGATGGGTTCTGGCGGCATGATCGTGATGGACGACAGGGATTGCATGGTTGAAGTAGCGCGCTATTATGTAAAATTCCTCACAGAGGAAAGCTGCGGGAAATGCACACCCTGCCGCGAAGGGCTTAGGCACATGCTGGATATTTTGACCGGAATATGCGAAGGCCGTGGCCAAGATGGCGATTTGGAGCTGCTGGAGCAGCTCTGCCAAACAATTGCGGAAAGCTCGCTATGCGCGCTTGGTAAATCCGCGCCAAATCCTGTGTTAACCACGCTAAAATACTTCCGCGATGAATATGAGGCACACATACATAACAAATACTGCCCTGCGGGTGTTTGCTCAAAGCTCACCACATTTGTTATTGAAAAAAACAAATGCAAAAGCTGCGGCTTATGCAAGAAAAATTGCCCGGTTAATGCCATTCGCGGCGAAAAAGGGCAAGCTTATGAAATTGACCAACGCAGCTGCATAGCGTGCGGAAGCTGCCGGCAAGCCTGCCGCTTTGAGGCCATTCTGGCACAGGGGAGGGCTCAAAAATGAATATCGTGATAGATGGAAAAAGCTGCACATGTGAACCGGGTGAGTTTTTATTGGAAGTTGCCAGGCGCAACGGCATATATATTCCCACGCTCTGCAACCACGAAGGGTTATTAGGCCAGGGCTGCTGCCGTGTGTGTATTGTGGAGGTTGTTGAGCGTGGTTGGAGCAAAACCGTGGTGTCGTGCATTTATCCCGTTTTGAACGAATGCGAGGTGCACACCAACAATGAAAAAATCAAACAGCAGCGTGGTATAATACTCAGGCTGCTCCAAAAGCGCGCGCCACAAAGCGAAATCATCGCGGCACTATGCAAGGCCTATAGCGCCCCCGCACTTGACAAGCTAAATGAAAAAGATGGTAAGTGCATAATTTGCGGCTTATGCGTGCGCGCATGCAGCACATTGGGCGCAGGGGCAATCGCCACGGTAAACCGTGGCATCACAAAAGAAATTGCTCCGCCTTTTAATGAACCGCCTGCCGACTGCATTGGCTGCGGCAGCTGTGCACGTGTTTGCCCCACAAAGGCCATTGAATATCATGAGAATGAAACCACACGCACTGTGTGGGAAAAAACGTTCACACTTGTTCACTGCGCAAGCTGCGGCGCACAAATGGGCACGCAAGAGGAGCTCAACTTTGCAGCAGAAAAAGCTGGCACCGAGCCCAGCACACTTTGTGATGCCTGCCGCAAAAAACAGCTTGCGCTTGTTATGGCCGATGTTTACTCCGCTACATAAATTAGCGGGCATACTGTGGTTAAACATTTGTTAGTGTATCAAACCCCTTTAACAATGATTTAGCCATGTTATTGTCACACTAAAATATGTATCTTTCATACCCGCCTTAAAAGGGCGGGTATGATTTTGCCGTTTGTTATCTAAACCGGCTATATTCGCACTCAAAATGACCATTTTTTTGCTTTAGGTCAATTTTTTCATATATTATGTATAGTACAAAAATGTTGTAGTTTGTTGTCTATAAAATGTGATGTGAAGCTTGATTATATTGAAAAAATGCTATAACATTGTACAGGATGCATCCAAATTCTACTCCGATGGTTCAATCCTAAAGCGTTAGCGCCATGGATTTTCCACGATAGGGTATTGCTGGAAACGGCAATGCCTCCCAATTTGAAAAGGAGAGAACTCAAATGAAGAACAGACCACTCACTATTATTCTTGCGTTGTTGCTTGTGCTTGGCATGGTTGCATGCACGCCTGCAACACAACCATCAGCAGATCCAACACCCGAAGCGCCCGTTGTTGATGTGGCGCCCAGCCCTGAACCGGCTGACGAAGGGCCCGCCAACCCAATCATAAGGCTTTCAACAACAACATCCGTTAATGACTCCGGCCTGTTGCCCTACCTGCAGCCGGAATTTGAGGCGGACACCGGATACAAACTTGAAATCACATCCGCAGGCACAGGCGCAGCGATTGAAAAAGGCCGCACAGGCGATGCCGACGCGCTGCTCGTGCACTCAAAATCCGCAGAGGAAACATTCATATCGGAAGGCTTTGCGGCTGAGCGTATTCCCTTCATGTACAACTATTTTGTGATACTTGGCCCGGCGGACGATCCGGCAGGCGTTGGAAGCGCTGCAAACGCCACCGAGGCGTTTAAAGCCATTGCCGAAGGCGGGTTTACATTCATCTCCCGCGGCGACAGCAGCGGCACGCACAACGCGGAGAACAAAATATGGGCTGCCGCGCAAATCGAACCCAACCCCGAAAAGGATAGCTGGTATGTTTCCGCCGGGCAGGGCATGGGCGCGTGCATTACAATGGCCGCCGAAGAGCAGGCATATGTGCTTAGCGACAAGGCCACCTATCTCGCGCATGAAATGCGCCCACAGCTTAATCTGCTGTTGGAGCGTTCTGATGAGATGAAAAACACATACTCCATGCTGGCAATCTCCCCCGACAAATGGGCGGACACCAACATCGATGGCGCAAACGCCTTCATCGAATGGATGCAGGGCGAAAAAGCCACGCAATTGATAGACTCATATGGCGTTGCTGAATACGGCGAGCAGCTTTTCTTCACCATGGCGGGTGAAATTGCGCTGACTGACGTTGTTGGCCGCACGGTAACGCTGCCCGGTGCTGCCACAAAGGTGGTTGGCACACACAACCCATCCATGAACACCGCCATCGTGCTTGGCGGAGGCGGGAAGTACCTTGCAGGCTTTGGCAACAAGGAAATGGCGGATGGCCTATACCAGTATGTCATCGAAAATTTTGATAGCCTGACCTCCATTGGCAAGGGCAAAAACATCAACTTTGAAACGGTGGCCTCAATTGGCGCCGACCTTGCGATACTGCCCGAGCGTTTCACCGATCAGGCGGAGCAATACGAGGCAGTGGGTGTGCCCGCCATTGTTGCGCTGCCCAATACGGAAAGCTTCGACACCATCAAAAACTCGCTGACACTGGTTGCGAAGGCGTTGGGCGAGGAAGCGCGCGCGGCTGAAATCTGTGAATTCTTCGATAATCAGGTGACAAAAGCCAAGGAAGTCTCCTCAAAGGCGAGCAGGCAACCAAGCGTAATGTTCCTTGGCGGCAGCTCCATGCTGACCGTTGCGCCCGAAGCGATGATTCAAAGCTACATCATTGAAGCCGCAGGCGGCAAAAACGCCGTTACCGGCATTGATGTAAAGGGTGAGTTTGCCGAGGTCAATCTCGAGCAGATCATCGTTTGGAACCCGGATGTAATCTGGATTCCCGCATACGCCGACTACACAGTGGACGATATACTCAACGATGCGGGCTGGACTGCAACAAATGCCGTCAAAAACAAAGCGGTGTATCAATTCCCCTCTGCGCTGGAGCCATGGGATTATCCGACAGCATCATGCTGCCTGGGCGTCTGCTGGGCAACGAACAACCTGCACCCGGAGCTATACACCAAAGACGAGCTTATGGCGGATGTGGACGCATATTATACTCTCGTATATGGCCGCACCTTTACGGCAGAAGAGCTTGGCATAAAATAAACGATTGTTATGAAATGCACGAAATGCAAAAGCGCACGCTTTTGCATTTCGTGTGGTATTTATGATGAAAAACAAAACCTCCTTTATCAGGTTAATTATATTACTGGCTGCGCTGCTTGTTGGCGGGGCAATGCTTGCCTTGTGCGTAGGGCGTTACAGCATGAACCCATTCGATGTGCTGCGGGCAATAGGCAGCCGCCTTGGCTTAAACACTTCAACGGATGAAACAATGGAAACCGTGCTGTTTGTCATCCGCATTCCGCGCGTATTTGCTGCCATGATGGTGGGCGCCATGCTTTCAGTTTCCGGCGCTGTTTATCAGGGCGTATTTCGAAACCCTCTTGTTTCACCCGAGTTTTTAGGCGTTACATCGGGAGCATGTGTAGGTGCGGCGCTTGCAATATTGCTTGGGCTTGGCGTGCTGCAGCGGCAGCTTTTTGCGTTCTTTTTTGGCATCGGCGCGGTCTGCCTCACAGTGATGATACCACGCGTCATGCGCAACACAAGCAACCTCATGCTGGTGCTGGCGGGCATGATCGTGCGTGGCTTTATGGATTCCGTGCTTGGCGTTATGAAATTTATTGCAGAGGGTACGGTTGAAATGAGCGCCATAGTCTTCTGGCAAATGGGCAGCATCGCCTCCATCAAAGGCACCGATATCGTAGCCATATCCCCCATTTTCCTTATAGGTGTTGTTCTTTTGCTGTGCCTCTCGTGGCGCATCAACATACTCTCATTTGGCGAGGTGGAAGCACGTTCACTGGGAATGAATGTGCCCATTTTTCGCGGCGGGCTTATCGTTATCGCAAGCCTGTTAACGGCAAGCGCAGTCAGCATCAGCGGCACCATCGGCTGGATAGGCCTTATAATGCCGCACCTTGGGCGCATGCTCGCAGGCTCCGATCACACAAAAATGCTGCCGGTGACGGCACTGCTTGGCGCACTGTTTATGCTGGTGGTGGATACAGCCGCACGCGCGGCAACCTCGCTGGAAATACCGCTTTCTATTTTGACCGGATTGCTCGGCGCACCGTTTTTTGCATGGATGCTATTTCGGCAAAAGGCGAGTGTGAGGTAACGCCATGAAAATTACGATTGAAAACCTGAGCTTTTCCTACCTGGGCGGCCCAATGATATGCCGGGATATTTCCTTTTCCATCGAACCGGGGCATGTGATCGCCATATTGGGGCCAAACGGCGCGGGAAAAACCACTTTGCTAAACTGCATCGCAAATTTACAGCTCCCAACCTCGGGACGCGTTTGTATCGATAAAAAAGATATGCGGCAAATCCCCCCAAAAGAGGTGGCGCAGGCCATTGGATTTGTGCCGCAGCTAATAGTGCCCACGTTTGCCTACTCCGTGATTGATTATGTCGTGACCGGCTGTGCACCGCGGCTTGGAATGTTTCAGCGCCCCAAGCAGGAGCATTATGAAATTGCCGCAAACGCGCTTGAACTCATAGGCATCTCGCACCTTGCCCAAAAGTATTACAACGAAATCAGCGGCGGGGAGCGCCAGCAGGCCAGCATTGCGCGCGCGATTGCGCAGCAGCCCGCTATAATATTGATGGATGAACCCACCGCTCACCTTGATTATGGCAATCAGATTCGCGTATTGCAGATCATACAGTCAATGGCGCAAAACGGTTATGGTGTTGTGTTTACTACTCATAACCCGGATCATGCGCTTTCGCTTGATGCGGCTGTTGCTGTTATGGGCAAAAACTGCGATTTTCATTATAGCAAAACAAACGCCATATTAAACAAAGGGTTTTTGCGTGGGCTTTATGGCGTTGAACTGCATGTGTGCAACATCCCTGAGGTGGATAGGGATGTGTGCATTCCGCCCAGAATATGAGCAGCGCCGTGCTTAAAATCGATGGTGAAAACGCCAACCGCGCCATATGGAAGTTAATATGGCCGGTGCTGCTGCTTTCCGTCATCGAACGGATTGCGGGCATGTACGAGGGTGTGCTCGTCAGCGTCAACAGCTCCTCTGAGCTTCTTATCGTCAGCCTTTGCTCGCCTTATAGCTCGCTTATTGTGACGGTGGGTTATGGGCTTTCGATCGGCATCAACGCGACTATTGGCGCACTTGTTGGAAAAAACGAATGGCCACGCACCGGGCGGGCTGCCACAAATATGATGCTAATGCTTATTTTTGCCTGTGGCGCGCTGATGTCCTGCATCATATATTTGCTGCTTCCGGTTTCGTTTCAGTCGCCGGAAGCCTCCGGCTTATATCCCGCTGCGGTATCCTACCTGTTGCCCACGCTGCTTGGCAGCCCAGTATTTCTTCTGTATGGCGCAATAGTCGCGGGCATACGCGGCATGGGTCACACTAAGGCGGGCATGTGGATGACATTGGTAAACGTACCTTTGCAGCTAACATTGAGCTATGTGCTGTATAATCAAATTGGCCTTATCGGGCTGGGGCTTGGCATGTTGCTTGCAAAGGCCGCAGGCTGCGGGCTTGGCATTGTGCTATATGTTCGGGCGTTAAAATCGTTCGGCGTTCAAAAAAACACTGCCCGCGAAAAGGGCCTGCTCAAAGAGATCATGCGCCTGTGCATACCGGCATCGCTGAGCAAGGCGGTCAACCCCGTCGCTCAGCTGGTTTTAAACGGGCTTTTATTGTCGCTGGGCGCAGCTGCTGTTTCCGCGAAGGGGCTTGGGGGGCGCATGGAAATGTTTTTCTACATCAGCGCTGTGGGAATATCCCCCGTTGCACTTACACTCATTAGCCGCTTAAAAGCGAGCAGCGATCCCGCTTTTATCCGGCGTTTATCAGGCCGGCTTGTGCTGTGGGCAGTGCTGCCCACTGTGGCGCTGTTTTTGCCTGCGGCCGTTTTTGCGCCCCGACTTTGGGCGATTTTAACGCCGGATGTTGCATTGCAACAGGCAGGCGTGTTGTATTTTCGAATATTCGGCGCATCCTACCCGCTAATTGCGGCGGATATGGCCTTTGCATCCATATTAAGCGGCATGGGCACAAGCACGCCCATGCTGTGGTCCACCATATTGCGCGCCTGGGGTGTGACGCTGCCCGGCGCAGCGCTCGCAATCGCCTGCAATCTGGGCGCCGCTGGCGTATGGGGGGCTTTTTTCCTGGGCAACCTTGCCGCAGCCTTGTTTACCGGAATACGGCTGTGGCGAAAGTTGCACCCTAAACCAATCAAGGAGGAAATAATAGCATGAGCAAAATGCAGTTGCTGGAAAAATTGCTGTTGGCGCTGCAGCAGAACAAGGCCTGCGCCATGGCAACAATTATCGATACGGAGGGCTCCGTTTCCCGCAGGCATGGAAAAATGCTCATATATGCGGATAAAACAACCTCAGGCACGATCGGCGGCGGGGTGATTGAACGCGCTGCCATATCGGATGCCATTCATTGCATTAACGAAACTAAAAACGGTTGCTTTCATTACAAGAATGTGGATGAATGCGCCGGAGAAGATACTGCATGCAGCGGCAGCATGCAGGTATTCATAGAAACATTCAATGCACGCCCCGCGCTATATTTGTGTGGTGGCGGCCATGTTGGCACGGCGCTTATCCCGCTGGCGCAGGCTGCGGGCTATGCCGTAACGCTTGTGGATACGCGTTCACCAGAGCACATTCCCGAGGCGGTGCGGCTTGCGGATCGTTTTGTGCGCGTGGATGAATTTGAGCAGGGTATTTTCGAGTTGATGATCGCGCCCGGCGCCTGCTTTCTGATTTCGACATATGGCCACGCGCATGATGGCGAATGCTTATATGCCGCGCTCCAAAAGCAAGCAGCATATATCGGCATGGTAGGTAGCGTTAAAAAGCGTGAAGCTCTTTTCAAAAAGCTGCTTGAGCGCGGCATATCACAATCTCAGCTCAACGAAGTATACACACCCGCAGGGCTTGACCTTGGCGGGGAAACGCCCGGGGAAATCGCCATTTCAATAATGGCGGAAATTTTGCAGCTAGTAAATAAACGAACAGGCGCACATTCAAAAAGCCTGTAGGAGGCGTTATGGAAGTCATTCGCGAAGCTTTTTTGCTGCTGTTTGGTGAAAATGGCGAGCTGCGCCAGATAATTGGCGTAACTTTGCAGATGAGCTTTACGAGCACAATCATTTCAACCTGCATAGGCATTCCGCTGGGGGTATTCATAGGCATGCGCCAATTTCGCGGGAAACGCCTCATTTTGCGCTTTACGCACACATTGATGGGCCTGCCGCCTGTGGTTGCGGGTCTGCTTGTGTTTTTTCTGCTCTCACGTTCAGGCCCGTTAGGGCAATACAGGTTGCTATACAGCGTAACCGCTATGGTGGTGGCGCAGGTGCTCTTAATCACGCCCATTGCTGTTGGCCTTTCAAGCTCAATCGTCAGCGCGCAGGCGCCATTGATGCGCGAAACAGCGCTGGGCATGGGCCTTTCAAAAGGCAGGCAGCTTTTATATACGCTCTACGAATGCAGGCGCCAGCTCTTTTCCGTATTGTTCACGGGGTTTGGGCGTGCAATCTCCGAGGTGGGCGCAGCGCAGCTTGTGGGCGGCAATGTGCAATACAAAACCCGCGTGATGACCACCGCAATTGTGCTGGAGACCAATAAGGGCAATTTTGGCCTGGCTGTTGCTTTGGGTGTGATATTGCTAATCATCGCATTTGTGGTCACCTCCGTGGCACAGCGCTTGCAGGAGGGGCTATATGGTAAGGCTTGAAAATGTCAAAAAAAACTATGCCTCCCGTTGCGTGCTGGATATCCCGCAATTGCAGTTGACCCCCGGCAGGCGATACGCATTGATCGGCCCCAACGGCTCCGGCAAAAGCACTCTTTTGCGGCTGCTGGCGGGCACATTGCTGCCGGATGAGGGCAGCATTCACATACCCGATGTGTGTAGGCAATCCGTTGGTTATCTGCCGCAAAAGCCCTACGCATATGGTTTTAGTGTGCTAAAAAACGTATGTATTGCGCTCTCAAAAAATCAAAGCTCAGCGGATGAGCGCGCAAAACGCGCGCTCGACGAGGTGGGCATGGCCAGCCTTTTACACGCGCGTGGCGGCACACTTTCCGGCGGCGAAGCGCAGCGCATGGCATTTGCGCGGATGCTCGTGCAGGAACGATCCCTGCTGCTGCTGGATGAGCCTACCTCAGCGACCGATATTGCAGGAACACAACTTGTTGAAGAGGCGCTGTTGCGCTACTATAAAAAAACCGGCTGCACGCTGCTTTTCGCAACGCATGCGCTTGCGCAGGCCGAACGGCTGGCGGATGAAATTATATTGCTGGATCATGGGCGCATACTTGAGTTTGGCCCCACAGCGGAGGTTCTCTATCAATCGGAAAATGAACAGGCGCGCGCATTTTTAAATTTTTGGCAGCTGGAAAAACCTATAACCAGCAACTAACAATAATAATAAAACGGAGGACTGACTATGTTGCATGTAGCGTCCAGTGCACAGGCGGAGCAGCTGCTTAAGGATGTGTTTGGGCATGCCCGGACGCCCGAGATAGAAATCCCCGCATCACAGGCGCTGGGGCATGTGTTGCGCCGCGATATTTATGCCACGGAGGATGTGCCCGGCTTTACGCGTTCATCCGTGGATGGTTATGCCGTGCAGGCGAAGGATACATTTGGCTGCTCGGATTCCATTCCCGCGCTTCTTAATCTGATTGGCGAGGTTGAAATGGGAGCGCCCGCGCCATTTTCAATACAGGCGGGGCAATGCGCCTATGTCCCCACCGGCGGCGAGCTGCCGGTGGGCTCCGACGCCATGGTTATGATTGAGCACACCGAGGCGTATGATGCAGGCACAATTGGCATGCTCAAGCCCACAGCGCCCGGTGCGCATTGCATATTCCGGGGTGACGATGTGCAGGCGGGCCAGCTTGTGCTGGAGGCGGGCTGCCGTTTGCGCGCGCATGATATTGGTGCGCTGGCCGCAATGGGCATACCGAATGTTATGGTCGCAAAGCAACCCTTGGTGGGCGTGCTTTCCACAGGCGATGAGGTAATCACGCCTGATCAAACCCCCACTGCCGGACAAATCCGCGATGTTAACGGCCCTTTGCTCTGCGCATCCGCGCAGCAGGCGGGCGGCAAAGCGGCTTTTTATGGCATTTGCCCGGATGATCCCAAAAGGCTGACTGATACCCTCAAAAAAATGGCGGATGAGTGCGACATTGTGCTGCTTTCGGGTGGAACATCCGTAGGCGCAAAGGATGCAACGCCACGCGTTATAGAGGAGCTTGGCAAGCTGCATATGCACGGCATCGCCATCAAACCCGGCAAACCCACCATATTGGGCGAAATATCCGGCAAACCGATATTTGGCATGCCTGGGCACCCCGCAGCAGCGTATTTTATATTCCGCATATTTGTCGCGCCGCTGATCGACAGCCTTATGGGCATCAAGGAGCGTCCGGAGCCTACATTTAAGGCAATGCTTAATCAGGCTATTCCCTCCAACCACGGGCGCGAGGAATGTGTCGCGGTGCAGCTTAAGCAAAGCGAGGATGGCCTTATCGCAACGCCAATAATGGGAAAATCCGGCCTGATCACTTTATTATCCCAGGCGGATGGTTACTTGCGCGTCCCCCGAAACCAGGAAGGACTCCCAAAGGGCGCACAAGTCGAAATCATACCATTCACAAATTCCTAATTGCGGGCGTTGCCTAAACAGGAGGTTTTTTATGGCATTTCAATATCTAACAAATGTTCCATTGGAGCAAGCGGTGGAGGACTATCTCAATGTGTTGGAGAAAAATGGTCTAACCCACCAGAGCGAGCATGTTCCCGTTCCGCTTTCTGCCGGCCGGATTACTGCCGCACCGGTTTATGCAAACATCTGCGCGCCGCATTATCATGCCTGCGCTATGGATGGGATAGCGCTATATGCCGCCGTGACATTTGGCGCCACGGAAACCACGCCCGTGCTGCTGACTGATGCGCAGTTTGTTCCCATTGACACTGGCGACCCGCTGCCGGATGAATGCGACGCTGTCGTTATGATCGAAGATGTTGTGCAAACGGAAGGTGGCGTGCTGCTGCACGCGCCCGCCACACCCTGGCAGCATGTGCGGCAAATCGGCGAGGATATTTGTGCAGGAGAGATGATACTTCCAAGCTTTACAGTTATCTCCCCCGCCGCCACCGGCGCAATGCTCGCAAGCGGCATATTATCCGTGGAGGTCGTCAAAAAGCCCGTTGTTGGCATAATACCCACCGGGGATGAAATCGTGCTGCCCACAGATGAGCCGAAAAGCGGTGAAATCATTGAATTTAATTCCACTATATTTACTGGCATGCTTGAAGAATGGGGCGTTCAAGCTAAAGTATACCCGATTGTCAAGGATGAGCTAAGTTTAATCGAGGCCGCGGTGCTCAAAGCGTTGGAGGAATGCGACGCTGTTGTGCTCAACGCGGGTTCCTCCGCCGGGCGTGGAGATTTTGCCGCACAGGCCATACGCAATGTTGGGCAGGTGCTCTACCACGGCATAGCCATTCGCCCGGGAAAACCCGCCATACTTGGTTATGTCAACAGCAAGCCCATACTGGGCGTGCCGGGATATCCTGTCTCCGCGATACTGGTGCTTGAATATCTGCTGCAGCCAATACTCAACCGCATGTGCGCACGCCCAATGCCAAAGGCAACACATGTTGAGGCTTCGCTATCGCGCAACTTCAATTCATCGCTAAAATACAGTGAATTCGTTCGCGTTCGTATGGGTCGCGTGCAGGGCAGGTTAATTGCATCGCCTTTGCAACGTGGCGCGGGTGTTGTATCCTCCTTTGCCAAGGCGGATGGAATTATGGAAGTGCCACAAAATGTTGAAGGTTACCCGGCGGGCAGCACTGTGCGGGTGCGGTTGCTTCGCACAATCGAAGAAATTGAAAATGCGCTGGTGATCACCGGCAGCCACGATCCGCTAATCGATGAAATTGCCGAGCTCATGCGGCGCAGCTGGCCGGAAGCGGCCGTAGCATCCAGCCATGTGGGCAGCATGGGTGGCATATTCGCCATCAAGCGGGGCGAAGCGCATGTTGCGGGCGTGCATTTGCTGGATGAGGAAACGGGCGGCTACAATGAAGCTTACATTCAAAAGTATTTTCCTGATGGTGGCGTCACTCTCATTTCATGCGTGCAGCGGCAGCAGGGATTGATCGTGCAAAAGGGAAACCCACACGGCATTAAAAAACTTGCGGATCTCGCGCAGCCCGGCATGCGATATGTGAACCGCCAAAAAGGCTCGGGGACACGCATACTCTGCGATTATTTATGCAAGCGGGACAATATCGATACGAGCACCATATACGGCTATGATCGCGAGGAGCTCACCCACAACGCAGTTGCCACGCTGATTAAAGCATCCAGCGCAGATGCAGGCCTTGGCATTTACTCCGCCGCGCAGATTTACGGGCTGGATTTTATACCAGTTTGCATGGAGCAATACGATTTTCTTGTTTCGGATGACGCGCTTAAACTGCCCGCTGTGCAGCGTATGCTCGAAACGCTCAAGAGCGAGGCCTTCTCACAGCGCATCCGCGAGATGGGCGGTTATGAAGCGGCCAACCCCGGAAGCTTCAGGTGACCGTTTGCTTAAAAAAATAACTTTTCGCAGGTTTGCCTGCTATCGTTTAACCATTGATTATTTAGAACATTATTGAGGAAGCAATTATGGAATTAACACATTTGAACACAAAAGGCGAGGCCCACATGGTCAATGTTGGTGAAAAAAGCATCACACAAAGAGAAGCAGTTGCGCAGGCGCTCATACATATGCAGCCGGAAACGCTATCGCTCATACTTGCAGGCGCTCTGCCAAAGGGGGATGTGCTTGCAACCGCCAGAATAGCAGGCATAATGGCGGCAAAAAACACACCAGCGCTCATTCCGCTGTGCCATCAAATTCTGTTGGAAGGCGTAGATGTCGAAATCGCACAATCAGGCGATGACAGCCTGTTGATCACCTCCAGCATTTACACAAGCGGCAAAACAGGCGCCGAAATGGAAGCGCTCACAGCGGCCTCCACCGCTGCGCTGACAATATACGATATGTGCAAGGCAGTCGATAGGGGTATGTGCATTGAACAAATCCGCCTGCTAAAAAAGAGCGGCGGAAAATCCGGCACTTTTACTGCAACGAAGGAATAAGGGAGGCTAGTGCACATGCTTGATAAAACAGGCCGGCGCATTGAATACCTGCGCCTATCCATAACGGAGCGCTGCACGCTCAAATGCACATACTGCCGCTCTGATGAGGGCGCTTGCCCCAAGCGGGCGGAGCTAAGCGCGGATGATTTTGTCCGCATAGGGCGCGCCTGCGCAGCGCTTGGTATGAATAAAATACGCATTACAGGCGGGGAGCCGCTCTTGCGGCATGATGTGGAAGAAATCATTTCGCGCCTTGCAGCGATTGACGGTATTTCGGAAATCGCAATGACTACCAATGCCATCCATCTTCCCGGCAGGGCAAGGGCGCTAAAGGAGGCGGGGCTTGCCAGGCTCAACATCAGCCTGGACTCTCTCCAGCCCGCGCGCTATGCTCAAATGACAGGCGGAGGCGATCTTGCCTGCGTGCTTGCAGGGATAGCGGATTCGCTCGCCTGCGGGTTACTGCCACTAAAGCTAAACGCCGTGCTGATGCGCGGCGTAAACGACGACGAAATAGATGATTTTATAAATTTGGCAAAACAGCATCCTTTGGATGTGCGCTTTATTGAGCTCATGCCAATGGGTGACAATTCGGATATAAAAAAGCGCATACCTACCGACGAAATACTCGCTGCAAGGCCGTGGCTAAAGCCGCTGCCGCCGCGGCATCCCGGCCAGCCCTCGGCAGACTATGGTGCCGAAGGATTTGTCGGCAGGGTGGGTTTTATCAGCCCGATTTCGCATCAATTCTGCGGGGAATGCAACCGCATACGCATAATGAGCGATGGCATGCTTCGCCCCTGCCTTGGAAAAAACAGCGAGCTTTCGCTCTTAAATGCACTTGCCGATGTGGATGACACCACGCTGCTTGAAACCATCCGCACCGCAGTTTATGAAAAACCTTCCGGGCACGCATTCCACCAGGAAGGCTTCACACCGGATAAAACAATGAGCAGAATAGGCGGGTGAATTTGTGCGCGCTTTTAGCGCGCACACTCCCCTGACGATCCACGCAGCAAATCCAGAGCATGCGGGAGCGTATCCAAAAAGCAATCCATGCTTTCCGCCACTGCCTTGGGGCTGCCCGGCAGGTTGACAATGAGCGTTTTTCCCCGCAGCGCGCTAACACCCCGCGAAAGCATTCCTCTGGGTGTAATCTTCATGGAATGTGCGCGTATGGCCTCTGCAATGCCGGGCGCCAAACGATCAGCCACAGCGAGGGTAGCCTCAGGCGTCATATCCCTGGGCGCAAAACCCGTGCCGCCCGTAGTGATTATCAAATCCAGCTGCCGCTGATCACACAGGCGTATCAGCTGCGCTTCCAGCCCCGCACGTTCATCTGAAATGAGCAGCGTTTCCACAACCTCATAACCCGCCTCACCCAGCCGCCGCGCGATGACCGGCCCGCTGACATCCTCCCTCTCCCCCCTTGCGCCTTTATCCGACAGCGTGATTACAGCCGCCTGATAGGGCCGCTTGCCGGGGTATGGAGCAACGATCATTTCTTCACCAACCGTAATGACGCCGCCCTTGAGTACCTTTGCAAACACACCCTCGCGCGGCATGATACAATCCCCCATTTTATTATATATGGCACAATGCGTATGGCATTCTTTTCCGATTTGGGTCATTTCCAGGAGCACATCCGCACATTGCAATCTCGTTCCAACGGGCAGTGAACGAAAATCGATGCCCTCCACCACAATGTTTTCGCCAAAGGCTCCGTACGCTACATCCGCACCCCGCGCACGAAACGCCTGAACTTTTTCATCGCTTAAAAGGCTCACCTGGCGATGCCAGTTGCCGCTATGCGCATCCGACTGCATGCCGTGATCCGCCACAAATGTCGCTGATGTTATTTCCTTTTTTTCCGTGCCCTTTTTTTCACTGAAACAGATTGCTTTTACGATCCCCATGTAAGCCTCCTCTGTGGGTTTTAATAGCATCATTATACCACAGCCGCCGGTAGTTGTTTATAATCCGAGCATGTGTTAAAACACAAAAATTAAACATGACGTACAGATGTCATGTTTATGTGCTATACTAAAGCCACGGAGGTGCCCGATGCAAATAGATCGCCTGTTTGGGATCATATATCTGCTTATGGACAAGCAGAAGATGACCGCCGCTGAGCTTGCCGCGCATTTCGAAGTATCAAAGCGCACCATCCTGCGTGATGTCGACACGCTGGCGGCCGCTGGCATTCCGCTTTACACGATGCAGGGTAAGGGCGGTGGCGTTGCGATTATGGACGGTTTTATCCTGAATAAAACCGTGCTTACAGAATCCGAACAAAATCAGATTATTTTCGCCCTGCAAAGTCAATCCGCCACGCAAAATGCCGATGGCACGCAGGTGCTTTCCAAGCTGCAAAGCTTGTTTAAAAAGCCGGATACCGCGTGGATAGAGGTTGATTTTTCCCGCTGGGGAACAAGCGCGCATGATAAGAAAAAATTTGAAATACTCAAGAACGCAATTCTCGGCAGAAAAAGAATTACATTCCGCTATGTCAGCTCCTATAGCGAGGAAACCAATCGCAGCGTTTACCCGCTCAAGCTGGTGTTCAAATCCCGCGCGTGGTATTTGCAGGGCTTTTGCACAGAAAGATCAGATTACCGCACCTTCAAAACCAACCGTATGCTTGAGGTTTGTGACACCGGCAAGCAGTTTGCGGGCGATTACATTCCGCCGCCGATCAATCCTTCTGCCCCGCCGCCCTCTTTTGAGCCTATTATGCTGGAGTTTGCGCCCCATGTGGCATATCGGGTTTACGATGAGTTTGACGAGGGCTGTATTGAAAAAGGCGATGATGGTCGCCTGTGTGTCTCTGCCGCCATGCCGGTGGACGAATGGCTTTGCCGCTATCTGCTGACATTTGGCGATAATGTGAGCGTTATTTCACCGAAGGATTTAAGGAGGAAGCTGGATGAATTGGACCGATAAATACTCTGCCGATATGCAACCAACCAAGGAACAAATAGCCGATTTTATTGCCAACCCCCTATGGTCAAAAATAAATTCTTTTCTTGGCGATAACTATGGTATCGAGCCAAAATACTGTTACAGCGCTTGCAGCGGGCAGCCTGGCTGGAATGTAAAATACCAAAAAGCAGGCAAGTCGCTCTGCACACTCTATCCAATGGAGGGCTTCTTTATTGCGTTGGTTGTTGTTGGCGCAAAGGAGCAAACGGAAGCGGAGCTTATGATGCCCACGTTTACCGGGCAGGTTCAAGATTTAATGAGATCCTCCGGAGGCATTGCAGGCGCACGCTGGTTAATGATCAATGTCAAGGATGAGCAAACGCTCAACGATGTAAAACGGCTAATTCAAATACGACGCAAAATAGAGAAATGAGGTAGACTATATGCCAAGACCCCAAACAAAAAACGACCTGATAATTACCGCAAACGAGCAATTCGACAAGCTGCTCAACATGATTGACGGCATGAGCGCCGAGGAGCAAAACGCCACTTTTTGCTTTCCCATCACTCAAAAGGATAAGGAAGCGCACTGGAAGCGGGACAAAAATCTGCGCGATGTGCTCATTCATCTTTACGAGTGGCACCAGCTACTGATAAATTGGATCGCTGCCAATAAAAACGGTGACGAGGCCACTCCGTTTCTGCCCGCTCCCTACACTTGGAAAAGCTATGGCGCCATGAACATTGGCTTTTGGGAAAAAGCCCAGCAAACAAGCCTGGAATCTGCAATGGAAATGTTGCTGCAAAGCCATAAGGATGCGCTCGCAATAATCGAAGGCTACACAAATGACGAACTGTTCGAAAAGGAGCACTTCAAATGGAGTGGCACAACAAATGTTGGCAGCTACTGCGTTAGCGCAACTTCCAGCCATTATGATTGGGCGATGAAAAAGCTAAAGCGGCAAATAAAAGCATTAAGTTGAGAGGTAAATATGGCATTCGATTATAAAAAAGAATACAAGGAGTTCTATTTGCCTAAAAGTAAACCGGGCATTGTGGATGTGCCGTCCATGAACTATATTGCAGTTCGCGGCAAGGGCGACCCTAATGACGACGGCGGCGAATACAAGCCAGCTATCGGCTTGCTCTATGGCATTGCTTTTACCATCAAAATGAGCAAAAAGGGCGACCACCAGATTGACGGTTATTTTGACTATGTCGTGCCGCCTCTTGAGGGCTTTTGGTGGCAGGATGGCATTCGTGGCGTTGACTATACCCGCAAGGAGGATTTTCAGTTTATTTCGGTCATCCGCCTGCCGGATTTTGTAACAAAGGCCGATTTTGAATGGGCAGCCGCCGAGGCCACAAGGAAAAAGAAAACGGACTTCTCCGCTGTTGAGTTTTTCACTTACCATGAGGGCCTTTGCGTTCAATGTATGCACATAGGCGCTTATGATGACGAGCCTGCGACTGTTGCGCTGATGCACGAGCACATGAGCGCCATGGGCTATGAGCTGGACATCAACGATAAACGACTCCATCATGAAATTTACCTGAGCGATGCTCGAAAGACCGCGCCGGATAAGCTCAAAACGGTGCTTCGGCATCCGATTAAACAAGCACAGAACATAGACAAAAAATGATTTTGCGGGAGTTTATTAAAGAGCAATAATAACAGGGCGGACAAATCTTTGCATAAAAAATCGGGGAAAAATGCTTCAAACCCACTACAATCAAACCACATAGTAAGGAGGTGGCAAACGTGAGGTGGACGGAATGTATCAGTGACGCTATAAGCTATATCGAGGAAAATATCGCACAGGAGCTTACCATCGAAGATATTGCAAGGCAGGTGCATATTTCACCTTTCTATTTTCAGAAAGGTTTTGCATTGCTGTGTGATTTTACTGTAAGTGATTATATCCGCTGCCGCAGGCTGGCACTTGCCGGAAGCGAGCTTGCAGCATCGGATGAAAAAATCATCGACATCGCCCTCAAATATGGTTATGATTCGCCGGATAGCTTCACAAAAGCATTCACCCGTTTTCACGGCTGCACGCCAACTGCTGTCAGGAAGGATGGGGCAGGCATTAAATCCTTTGCTCCGCTTTCCGTCAAATTCATTTTAGAAGGTGGTTATTCAATGGATTACAGGATTGTAGAAAAAGATGCTTTTACCGTCATCGGCTTGCAGAGAACATTTAAGTATGAAAATGCCGCGCAACAAGTGCCTATGCTGTGGAGTGAGTTTCAGCAAATGCCGGAAAGGGGCTCTATTTGCCCGATGTACGGCATCAACTCTGATGAGTCCATGCAGGGCAACGAATTTGAGTATCTCATAGCCGACAACTACAACGCAGCGATGGACATACCCCTTGGTTTTGTCACAAAGCAAATCCCCAAGTTCACATGGGCGGTGTTTTCCTGCAAGGGCGAAATGCCGCAGGTGATGCAGGATGTTAACAAGAAAATTTACTCCGAATGGCTGCCAAACAGCAAGGATTATGAAATTGCTGCGGGTTACTGCATCGAAATGTACGATGACCCTGCTAAGTTCGCCAATGGCGTGCAGGATAAGAACTATTACAGTGAGATTTGGATTCCTGTGAAGAAAAAATAAAAACCATAGCAAAACCGGCGGAACATTCCGCCGGTTTTCGTTTTGTGCAAGTTTTGTGTTGGGGCTTATTCGTCCTCTTCCTCTTCGCGCTTGGCCTGCTCGATTACCTTCTGTGCGATGTTTTGCGGCACATCCTCGTAACGAACAAACTCCATTTTGAAGGAGCCACGCGCCTGAGTCATTGCGCGAAGGTCGGTAGCATACTTAAACACTTCGGCAAGCGGCGCTTCAGCCACAACCTCCTGGCCACCCTCCGCCGGGTTCATGCCGATTACGCGGCCACGGCGGCGGTTCATATCGCCAATAACATCACCCATGTATTCATCGGGCACAAGCACCTCAACGCGATAGATTGGTTCGATCAACGCAGGGCTGGCCTTTGCGCAGGCCGCCTTGTAAGCAAGGCGCGCCGCCGACTTAAAGGCAACTTCCTTAGAATCCACAGGGTGATACTTTCCATCAAACAGGGTTGCTTTTACGCCAACCATCGGATATCCTGCAAGCACGCCACGAACCAGTGCTTCACGTGTGCCTTTTTCAACCGCAGGAATGTATTCTTTGGGCACAACGCCGCCCACTATGGCGTTCACAAACTCAAAATCGCCCTCTGCAAGAGGCTCGAATCGCATCTGCACCACGCCAAACTGGCCGCTGCCGCCCGTTTGCTTTTTATGCTTACCTTCAGCCTCGGCAGTCGCACGAATGGTTTCGCGGTAAGGTACGCGTGGCTCGACAAGCTGCGCTTCAACATTAAATTTGTTTTTAAGCTTGGCGCACATAACATCCAGGTGCATTTCGCCAAGGCCGCTTATGAGCACATCTCCTGTTTCCGCGTTCTTTTCCAGCGACATGGTGGGGTCTTCCTCACGCAGGCGGTTCAAGCCCGCGATGACCTTATCCTCTTCACCCTGTTTTTTTGCTGTTACCGCAAGGCTGATGCACGGCTGCGGGAATTCGATCGGCTCGAATATTACTGGTGCGGAGGAATCACAAAGCGTATCGCCCGTGCCAGTAAACTGAAGCTTCGCCATTGCGCCAATATCGCCAGCGTGCAGCTTATCCACATTGATGAGCTTTTTGCCGCGCATGATGTATATCGTGCCCGGTTTTTCTGATTTTTCCGAATTTGGATTGTAGCAAGAGAATTCTGAATTCAAAACGCCCGAATAAACTTTAAGAATAGAAATCTTTCCAACGAAGGGGTCGGCAACGGTTTTAATAACCTGCGCTGCAAACTTACCATCCCGCTTAACTTCAGCTTCTTTGCCGCTCTTGGCATCTGTTGCCTTACGTGCCGCAGCCTGATCCGCAGTGGGCATAAAGTGCAAGAGTGTATCCACCAGTGTAATCACGCCAATGTTTGGCTGAGCCGCACAGCAGGCCACAGGTGTCGCACCACCTTCGAACACACTTGTGCGAAGGCCGTTGATGACCTCTTCCTGCGTAAGCTCTTCACCCTCAAAGTATTTTTCCATGAGCGCTTCGTCGCTTTCGGCCGCAGCTTCTATGAGCGCTTCACGAAGTGCCTCAGCATCTGCCTGCAGCGCGCCCGGGATATCCGCATCCTTTACGCCCTTGCCATCAAAAAGCTTGGCTTTCATGGAAAGAATATCAACATAACCCTTAAATGCGCCACCTTCGATTATTGGCAGCTGTATCGCCACACAATTTGCGCCAAACTTATCCTTAATGGCATCGTAAGTTTTCATAAAATTGGCGTTCTCACGATCCATCTGGTTAATTACCATCATGCGGGGCTTTGATGTGCTTTTGCACATGTTCATGGCCTTTTCCACGCCAACAACGGGGCCGGAAACGGCGCCAACAACAATCAAAGCGGAATCAGCAAGCGTCATCGCTTCGACAACTTCGCCATAAAAATCGAAAAACCCAGGTGCATCGATTATGTTTACCTTCGTGCCGTTCCACTCAAATGGGGCAATCGCAGCGCCAATAGAAATCATGCGCTTGTTTTCTTCGGGGTCGTAGTCGGTGGTTGTGCTGCCGTCCTCCACCTTGCCCATTCGATCCAGCAACCCGGCGTTATAAAGCATTGCTTCGGTAAGTGTCGTTTTACCCTCGCCACCATGCCCAAAAATGCCGATATTCCGAATTTTGTCCGCGGTATATTCTTTCATTCGTGCTGTTTCCTCCTGATTAATTTGCGGCAAAAAACGCACATCCGCAAAGTAGCCCATGAAGCGTGAAGCAGCATGAATGCGGCCCCAGCGTGTATGCGCGTCCATTTTCTATACTATTGTATCAGCGAAGCTGCGCTTTGTAAACCGTTTTAACAGGCACAACTGTGGGAAAAGGAGCAAAAGCAGGGCAATATGGGGAAGCTCGAACTAAAGTGGCAAAACTTTTGTTTGCAGCGTTTGTTTAGGTATGCGATAATCAAACATAATCCGCGGCCACAGGGCCAACGGCGAAAATGAATAGACACAATGGAGGATAAATCCTTTGAAAAAGAACGATAAGGAAAGCATGAACGAAATTCAATCGGATGATCAACTTGAAAAGTTCCCCAGCCTGGATGATATTGGCGATTATTATGGGAAATTCCCTGATGAAGTCATAACGCAAAAACAAGAAGCCGAGGAGCCGGCGGAAGAAGAACCCGAACCGGAACCAACGCCGCTGCAAAAAAAGATCGCGGAAATCCCTGAAAAAAAATGGCTGCAGCTGCAAATTGCCGCTGGCGCGCTGTTGGGGCTGCTCGCAGGGCTTAGCCTGACATTGCTCAACAAAAGCTCAGGCTCATCAATGGGGCTTATTATAGCCGTCGTGATTGCGCTCATCATACCTAACACGGCCGAGCGGCAGTTCGCGA
This sequence comes from Eubacteriales bacterium OttesenSCG-928-K08, assembly GCA_030266105.1. Lineage (GTDB taxonomy): Bacteria > Bacillota > Clostridia > Christensenellales > CAG-138 > JAJDHH01. Next base: position 37,809 of record JAJDHH010000003.1, on the reverse strand, counting down.
GAAAGATGCCCAAACTGAGGATCGCAATGATCATAACGCTGGTTGTGTTGATGGCCGCCTTCCTGTTATATGGATTTGTAATCAACCCCGGTTTTTTTGAAACCGCGCCTGAAGCGTAAAAAAACGAACCACCGATTAACTGCAAAGCGCCGCTTGCGTTATAAACGCAAGCGGCGCTGTTTTGTGTAATCCCATAATTGTTTACTAGAATATCCTGTATCCGCAAACAAAGTGCTTTTTCCAATAGGAGCTGCCTTGGATGTTGCTGCAAATGCGAACCTTTCCTTCACCTGAGGAAGCATCGATCATTTGACCGCCGCCAAGGTATATTCCCACGTGGCCCTTGAAGCTCACCACATCCCCGCGCTGCAAGCTGTTCATGCTGGATATGCGCTGATACTTTGTGGTTTTTTGCCATGCGCTGGAGGTCATGTATGCCTGCTTTACCCCCGCCTGATTGAGGCACCAATACACAAAGCCAGAACAATCGAATGTGTTGGGACCCTTGCCTGCTTTAACGTATTTGCTGCCCAGCTTGGATTTTGCCACCGAGATGAAGGCTTCCAGGCTTGCTCCGCTGCTGACGGATGAACCGCCTGAACCTGATGAGCTGCCGGAGCCTGACGAACTTCCAGAGCTGCCTGAACTGCCCGAGCTACCGGAACTGCCTGAGCTGCCCGAGTTACCCGATGAACTGCCTGAGCTACCCGACGAGCTGCTGCCTGAGCTTGCCTTTTTCGCGCTGGAAGAGTTAAGTGCGGCAAGTGTATTTTTGCCAACCTTACCATCCACAGTCATGCTGTTGCGCTCCTGGAAGGCGCGCACAGCCGCTTCAGTGCCGCTCATAAAGCGGCCATCAACAGAACTGCTTCCGCTAAGGTAACCAAGCTCTTTAAGGCGTTGCTGCACGGCTTCAACGTTTTTGCCGCTCATGCCAAACTGAATTGCGTACGCCTGAGCATCGTTAGACATCAGCAGCGAAACTGTCTGCGGGCCAATGTAACCATCTGCAATCAAACCGTGGCTATCCTGAAAAAGCTTGACCGCTTCTTCAGTTCCCTTGCCAAACTTGCCATCCGCATCGCCAGCATAATAACCGAGCTTTGTTAAGCGCTTTTGGTAGGAGCGTATCTTCTCGTTTTCAACGCCTTTTTCAAAGTATTGAGCCTTAGCATCCTCGCTATAGAGCATTTCACGGGTCATCTCGCCCACTTTGCCATCGGCATAAAGGCCGTTACGCTCTTGGAACTGTTTGACTGCCGCTTCGGTTTCATCGCCAAAGTTGCCGGTTGCTTTATCGATATAACCAAGCTCGCGCAAGCGCACCTGCAGGCTCTCAACATCCGAGCCGCTATCTCCCGATGAAACAACATAAACCTTCGCTTCGTCCGACATCAAAAGCTCGTAGGTTGCCTGCCCAACGTAACCGTCTTCCTTAAGGCCGTTTTTGCGTTGGAACAGCATTACCGAATCCTTTGTGATCGGCCCAAAATAGGTGGTCGGTTCATCAGGATCCATGTATCCCAGATCCATCAATCGTTCTTGAATTTCAGCAACAACCTCCGCGCTTATTCCGCGGGAGAGCACATCCCCCTTGTTGGGGTGCGGTTCAGGCGTTGGGGTGGGCAATGGCGTAGGTGTAATTTCCGCGCCAACCCCCGTATCCGAAACCGGCAAGCCCACAAGCAACGGCGCATCCAACTCCACGCCACCCTGCGCCGCAATCACGACTGGGGCAGTATTTTGTTTTTCCTTTTGAGCTGAGGACAGGACAATCGTTAAAGGAACACCGACCACTAAGATAACAACCACCGCAAGCGCCACAATCGCTGACGCCGAGCCTTTTTTCAGCTGCGCTAAAAACATGCTAAGGAACTTGCGTATTCGTGCCATAAGCGCACGTATTTTGCGGCCCAACCTCGAAAAAAACGCGCGTGACTTTACCTTTGCAGCCCGTGAAAACACGCGGCTGCGTGAAGAGCGCTTTTGTGTTTTTTCTTCCACATTGCGCTTAACGATATGAGTTTTGACATCGCGACCTTTTTTCTTTTGAACCATAAATAAAGCAAAAATCCTTTATCGGTATTTGCGGCATTGCTGTTAATGCGAATAATCTATACACATTATAGCATCATTCAGACATTATTTCGTGAATTTTTCTTAAATTTGCAATAAAAATCTTCCGGCGCTCTTTTATTGGGGTTTTGCGGCAATGCTCTCAATTTCTACCTTTGCGCCGGCGGGCAGCTTTGAAACCTCGAAGCAGGAGCGTGCAGGGAAATCCGAACCAAAGGCTTCAGCATAAATTGCGTTGACCGCTGCAAAATCATTCAAATCTGTCAAAAAAACAGTGCATTTGACCACATCTTTAAGCGTGCAGCCAGCAGCTTCCAATATGTTTACGATGTTTTTGAACGCCAGGCGTGCCTGATCCTCCGCAGAATCGGCGAGCGCCCCTGTTGCAGGATCAACACCCAGCTGACCGGATGTAAACACAAAGCCGTTTGCTTCAATCGCGTGGTTGTAGGGGCCCAAAGCCGCGGGCGCGTTGCTTGCTGCTATAATTGTTTTTGACATTAGAATACCCTCCTTGTTTTTTCTATTTGATGCTAGCATTTTCGCTCGTCCCTGTCAACCAAAGCATATGATTATCGGCTTATAATGCTGATCCGCAACAAAAAGCCGCCCTAAGAGGGCGGCTTTTTGCTTTTTAGTTGCTTTGCTTATGTGCGTTATTTTCTTGTCGGCCTTGTCGTTGAAATATCATCAATATCTACATACGCAAACAGGTTTCCGCGTGCGTTGCTGTCGTACCATCTAACCTCAACGCGGCTGCCAACCGGTGTTTTGGAAACCACAACGGCAGACTGATATTTTAAATTGCCATACACTTCTTCAACATTGCTGTTGTATTTTTTATACTTAAAAGCATCGTTATTATAGTGGTTGGCGTACGTTGGCGCATCCACATAATTGGCGATATACACAGTTCTGCCAACATAATATGTGTTTGCACTGCTCGAGCCCGAGCTGCCGGAACTACCTGAGCTGCCGGAACCTGAGCTGCCACCTGAACGGTAGCTGCCTAAATCGCTCCAGTAAACGAACATTACTTCGCCATCAATATCAATCTTTGCCCAGTAGCCGTTTTGCTCAAGCACGTATACGCTTTCGTTTCTGTCAAGGTAACCTACACGATAAGTCGTCAACGCCTGCGGCACACTATAGCAATAGACTCTGCTGTACTGCGCGTAAAGGAATCTGTTATATCTGCTATAGGTGTAGGCGCCTGTGCCGCTCACAACCTCGACACGGCTGGTCTGCACATAACCTGTTTGCCCATCAAAACTTATTGTGCACCAGCTGCCGCTGGAGCTAATCACCCTGGCGCTATCGCCCTGATAAAGGTAACCAAGCGAGCTTGCGCTTGTCGAAGCACGAGAGTAAACCCTTGAGTTGCTTGTTGCAAACACAACACTGCCGCTTGAAACTGAGCCGCCGCCTGAGCCGGAGCTCGAACCATACAGATACACATCGGACATGCGCACATACGCTGAGGAATAACCGCCGTAGCTTACCTTATACCAGGAACCGCTCGTGCTTGTGTATGTGAGATAATCTCCCGCGTCCATATAGCCGATCACACGGTAACCCGTGCCGGGGCCTGAGCGTATGGCCGTGTCATCTTCATAGGCGTATATGCGGTTGTGTGTGTTCGTTGAGCCCTGATCTGAGCCGTTGCCGGATGAAACAGAGCGTAGATACGAGCTGCTGACATACGCGGTTTTGCCGTAATAGTATACCTTTGTCCAGTTGCCGGATGTTCCCAGCTTCTGCACGGTATCCCCACGCTCAAGGCCGCCGATGATTGAATAGCTTGTGCCGGGGCCGCTGCGCACGTTAACGCCGGTAGTGGCCTCTACCCAAACTTTTGAGGAGCTGCCGGAATCGCCTGAGTTTCCTGATGATGAGCTTGAAAGATAACTGGAGCTGACATATGCCGTGCCCCCGTTCCAATCGATAATCGTCCAGCCGGAAACCTCACCCAGCTTGCTTGCAGCTTCGCCCTTGTATAATTCGCCAAGGATTTTGTAGCTGGTGCTTGGCCCGCTCCTGACATTCACGGTTGATGTTGCATAAACCGTGCTTCCCTTAACGTTTGTTGCGCTGCCGGAGCTGCTCGAACTGTCGGAGCTGCTCGAATCGCCGCTGGACGACACATACGACGTTAAAACATAGCCTGTTTTGCCATTAAAAACGACCTTGGTCCAATTACCCGAGGTTCCCAGCTTCTCGACTGTGGAGCCTTTTTTTAATGTACCTAAAATGCTTGCCGAGGAGTTGGCCGCGCTTCTAACCATGCAAGATTGCGTTGCCGTTACATAGCTTGCCGCAAGCGCTGGCGCGGCAACCGCAAGCACCAGCGCAAACAAAAGCGCAAGCGCCAAACTCCGGCGCAGTTTGTTGTTTTTCATGTTGAAATGCCTCCTTTGCGTTTTGACATTATCCCTTAACCATCCATTCAATGGTTTTGCATATAGCATCACCTTTGACCAATTCTATTATACAGCTTCCGCACCATCAAAAAAACCAAACGGCACAAAGTTCATACAATATTCATGTGTCAAAAGGGAAATCTGGAATTGTTGCCCATTCCCCTGGCTATTCTACAGTTTCTTCAAGAATAAACCCTACGTGCATGCGGTATTTGTTTGCGGGCTCATCGCGATCCTCAACCCAGCACACCATAATGTAATTGCCGTGCGTGCGCATTACTGTTACGCGCGTGCCGCGCAAAATCTCTCCGTAAGCGGTGTTTTCTCCCTCCGGCACATAAAGGTGGCCAAGCGTGCTTGTGTACACACTCGCACCGCCCCACGCCTTGATTCTCAAAACCTCACCCGCAAAATATTTGCCGGCGCTTATTCCGCTGCCGGAAAGCGGGCGGCTGCTAAGGTTAGCTGTGGGCACAAACATCTGCTTGCCGTTTATGTATACCTTTGTCCAATAGCTGTTGCCGCTAAACGCCCACACCTCCTCGTTATAATCGAGGTAGCCCGTTCTATATTTGCTGCTCTCCAAAGGAATGGAGTACGCCATTGTTTTGCTGGCGTTAGCATAATACCATTTGCCGATATCCGAAACGGAATATGTTCCTGTGCCCGTTACCTTGACGACATTATCCGAATAGACATATCCTGTTTTTCCCTTGTAATACACACATGTCCATGTATCGTTTGAGCTTACAAGCTGTGCGCCGTCACCCGCAAGCATGTAGGTATATGCCTTTGCATTTGTTCCGGTGCCGTTAAACACACGGGCAGTCTTAATGGCAAAGCAGCTTCTGCCTTGCGTAGCTTCCGGCACACCGCCAACAATCGTAACATTACCCGCGTTTACATAACCCGTGCTACCATTAAACGAAACCTTATAATAGCTGCCGTAAGTGGAAATATACTCCGCCTGCTCGTTTTTTTCCATGGTTTCCACAACCCGGTTTGCCGAGCTTGGCCCTGAGTGAATTGTTGCTTTTTGCAAGGCTTCTACATAAATCACAGTGGTGGATGCGCTGCCTGTGCCGCCCGACTTTAAATATTTGGAGCTGACATATGCAACGCCATCCTTCCAATCGATAATCGTCCAGCCCGAAACCTCACCAACAACGCTGACAGTATCGCCTTTTTTAAGCTGGCCCAGCTTTGAATAGTTGGTGCCGGGGCCTTTGCGTATGTTCACAGTTGCCGTTGCAACGGCTGTGTTTTTATTGCTGGAGGATGTTACATTCACTGAGGATACCACATTGTCTGAAACGGCTCCGGTATAAACGCTTACCTTAGAAGTCAGGACATAACCCATCGTTCCATTGTAATTAATCATAGTCCACGAACCGGATGAGCTTAGCGCCTGCGCAATTTCACCCTTAGGGAACGTTCCAATGCTTTCGCCATTCGCAGATTCACGAATTTGCGTGCTGCTTGTTGCTTTGACATAACCTGCTGTTCCCTGTGCTAATGCCACAGGCGCCAACGAAAGTGCAATACACAACAGTAAAATCAGAGCCAAAACATACCTTAACCGCTTCATATTCTATTCCTCCTTTTTTGTTTGCCGCCAACAAGGCCCGGCCGTTTTATTCCAAGCGACTATTTGCCTAACAGAACATGCTCATAAGGGTCTAAAGGTGTTTCTTTTTTGTAAAGCGCAAAATGCAGGTGTGGCTCAAGCCCGCATTCACTTACTGCGCTCTCCCCCACTTCACCAAGCGTATCGCCTGCGTTTACAAGCTGCCCCGCTTTGACCGGCGGATCCTTTGCAAGGTTAGCGTAGAGACTCAAAACACCATCATCGTGCAAGACCGTAACGGTTATGCCAAGCGAATTATCCTCATATACCTTTTGTATCGTCCCGCCACGAACAGCCTTTACCGCTGCGCCCAGTTTTGCAGCGATATCAACGCCTTCATGAGTCGTCCACTGATCGAGCGTTTTTGAATACAGCAGCGTGTCCACAGCGTAACCCCAAATAACCTTACCCTCCACAGGCGCTGCCGCCTTATTGGGCGCTTTTGCTGCCGAAACCGCTTTTTCGGGCTGCTTTGGTGTTGCTGCTGGAGGCTCATCAGGTGTGCTTTGAGGGCTTTGTGTTATTGTCGGCGTTGGGGTAGCAAGCTCAACAACATCCTTTAGCCGCTCATCATCACTTTGCCCAACCTGCTGCGCTAATTGTTGGGTGGGTGTGGGCGCCTGTGTTTGCCCCGACCCGGGAAGGTAATGCGCCAGCGCTGCTATACCCGCACAAAGAGCGCATAAACCCAGCACAACATAAAAACCGTGTTTCTTCAGGAAGCCTGCCGCGCGTTCCTTAAAGGCCCCAAATTTTGACGGATTATTATAATCCACAATAGTTCCTCCTTCATTATAAACGATTCTGCACCGGAATGGTTGCAGAATCTAGTATTGCCATATATTTGTTTTATATAATCGATGTTTCACATGTTGTAAGGCACAAACATATGCTCTTGATACAAGCGTAACGCTTAGCTAATAAATCCAATAATGTCAAATAAGCAAATCTTATGCGTAGTCAATTTCACATAAGATTTTTCTATGTCAAGTCGTTTTTTTAATGAAGTTTTGCATACAATGATTTTTTCTTTAAAAAACATTTTGCAGGATACCTTGCGAATTTGAATGCGTCAAAATCATTTTTTCTCAAAATAAGATCGGCTTAAAATGGTGGTGCATAACTCTGTGCACAGACAAGCTCAATGTTTTCTGGATCGGTGCATAACTCTGTGCATAATGTTGATAACTTTTATATATGGCATTATTATGGCAAAATAAGATCAAACTGAAAAAACTCGTCTACCTTCCTGCAAGCGCTCTTGCCAGCCTTCATTTTTTATGCAGTTTGCTATGCAAAATGCGCTGTATTTCGTTTTTCTTATGGTTGCTCTCACCAAATCGAATAGCTTAAGCTGTTTGATTTTGATTTTGTTGTTTTCATGCGATTTCAAAATATAAACGCATTTTTGTTTGGGTTCATTGTCACAAGCAAACGGCCCGGGATATAAAATCCCGGGTCGTTTGTTTAAGAAAATATTCTCTTATTTGAATTCGTAGCCGCGCTTGAACGCTTCTTTGTTGATGTCGATGAACTTGGGTTTTACGTTCTTTTCAACAGCACGCATCCAATCATCATATGTGAAGGGTAAAAGCTTTGCGAGCACGCCCAGCAGCACAACATTGGCCGCACGGTATGTGCCGCACTCCTGCGCGATGCCTGTTGCATCAAGCCCAATCACATTTTTCGCGCCCGCAGCTATGCGCTCCATGCAGTCCGCCGGATACTCCGCCGCGCCGATTATTACCGGCATGGGCATAAGCTCCTGTGTGTTAACGATCATTGTGCCCTCGGGTTTTACATAGGGGAGCGCACGCAGCGCCTCCAGCTTTTCAAACGCCAGCACAACATCCGCCTGCTCCTGCTCAACGATTGTGGAATATACCTTTTCATCCGCGCTCATGCGCACATAGGTTACAACACTTCCGCCACGCTGGCTCATGCCATGCACTTCGCTTACGCGCACGTCATAATTATTCTCCAGCGCCAGCGTACCTAATATTTTACTGGCCAGAAGCGTGCCCTGGCCGCCTACGCCAACAATTACGATACCAATCATATACTTACACGCTCCTTTCTCAGTTGGACAGCTGCATGGCGCCAAACGGGCACACGCGGCTGCACAGGCCGCAGCCTACGCACTGGGTTTGATCGACATACACGCCCGTTTCCGTTTTGCGGATTGCCGGGCAGCCAATCTTCATGCACATGCCACAGTTTTTGCATTTTTCCTCATTACACTTCATAAGCGCGCCTGTGGGCTTAATGATAAGCGCACATGGGCGGCGTGAAATGATGACGGATAGCTCATCGCGGTTGGTTTCTTCCTTAACAACCCGCTCAAGCTCTTTCGTGTCGAACGGATCAACAACCACTACATGGTTAATGCCCATCGCTTTGCAGAGCATTTCCAAATCCAGCTGCGGCGCGGGATTTCCGTGGATATCCAGGCCGTTAAGCGGATTGTTTTGGTGGCCGGTCATGCCGGTGATGGAGTTGTCCGCAACAATAATCGTGCCGACGGATCTATTGTACATCATGTTGAGCAGCCCAGTCATGCCGCTGTGGCAGAATGTGCTGTCGCCCAGCACGCCAACGGTCTTTCTTGCCTGCTCGCGGCCACGCGCTTTTTCAAAGCCGTGCGCCATGCTTATTGAAGCGCCCATGCAGATGCAGGTGTCAACAGCCGCCAGCGGCGCAAGCGCGCCCAGCGTGTAGCAACCGATGTCGGATGCGACCGTCAGCTTAAGCTTGTTAAGAATGTAGAACAAACCGCGGTGCGGGCAGCCGGGGCAAAGCACCGGCGGGCGCACGGGGATGTTTTGTGTGGTCATCGGGCCGGGCTCGGGGGCGCCTGCAAACTTTGCGGCGACCTTCCTTGCAAAAAGCTCGCCCTGCACGCCGGTAAGCTCCTTGCCATAGCACTCAAGGCCCATCGCCTTAATGGCATTCTCGTAGAATGGCTCCATATCTTCGATGATAACAAGCTCTTCAACTTCAAATGCAAAATCGCGAATTAGCTTCTCAGGCAACGGATAAGCCATGCCCAGCTTCAAAACCGAGGCCTGCGGCAAAGCTTCTTTCACGTAGTTATAAGCGGCGCCGCTCGTTATAACGCCCAGCTTTTTATCCCCCCATTCGATGCGGTTGATTTCCATCTCGCTCGCGTCGGCAATCATCTGCTTTTCGCGTGCTTCCACCACAACGTGGCGGCCGATCATATTGCCCGGCATGGAAACATACTTGCGGGGATCCTTTTTGTAATCGACCAGCTCGCGCTCCTCGCGCTCGCCCAGTTCGACCACCGTGCGCGCGTGCGCGATGCGTGTTGTCAGGCGCACGATAACGGGAGTATCGTATTTTTCGCTGATTTCATACGCTACCTTCATAAAATCCTTGCACTCCTGAGAGTTGGAAGGATCAAGCACCGGCGCATGTGAGGCAGCTGCCAGCATGCGGGTATCCTGCTCGTTTTGTGATGAGTGCATCCCCGGATCATCCGCAACGACAACAACCATGCCGGCGTTTATGCCGGTGTAAGTCGCGGTAAAGAACGGATCAGCCGCAACATTCAGGCCCACGTGCTTCATGCAAGCCATGCTTCGCCCGCCAGCGATTGCCGCGCCCAGCGCGACTTCCACGGCCACCTTTTCGTTTGGCGCCCACTCGGAGTACACCTCCGGATAGTTTGCAACGTTCTCGTTGATTTCGGTACTTGGCGTGCCTGGGTACGCAGAAGCGACCTTAACGCCCGCTTCGTATACGCCACGGGCAATCGCCTCGTTGCCTAACATCAGCTGTTTCAAATGAACCGACCTCCTTTATATCATACAAATCCGCGCACACAGCGCAACAAAAAAGGAAAACAAACTATGCAGGTATGCGCTGTGAATCCTGCATATTCAGTATAGCTTGATTGTTTTGTGAATGATAGATACTCGCCGAGAATACATAATATATAACGCATCCGGCGGCTTAACTGTTTTTATCGGCGCTCAGCAAATAAAGCGGCTTAACGCTTACATTCCAAAGTAAATCAGGAACAGATGTAAGGTTTCATCGCGAACGATCGGCTCATCAACCGTTGCGTTGTATTCCTCCATATAATATCGCATGCCCGCCATGTGCGGCTTATCTTCGATATACTCCATTGTTGCCTCATAACCGGCGCCAAAAAGCAGACCAACGTCAATCATAATGCTCGTATCCATGCTTATGCTTTTTGCTTTCCAGATAATCTCGCAATCCTCTACCTTGCCGATGTAAAAAAGCAAATAGCACAAAAAACGAAGCTCATCCGTGCAGCCATCCTCCGGGTGTGAGGCAATCTCTTCACCCAAAAGCGTGCGTATTTCATGGATGTACTTGTCACCCGGAAACATAGTAAACTTTTTTTGCATTTCCTCAAGCATCATCACGATAAAAATCCCCCCGTTACTTTCCTACACAAAACCTTGCAAATATTTGTTCGATCACCTGATCGTCCACCGTGCTTCCCGTTATTTCACCCAAGCTCACAAGCGCATCCCTGATATCCGTTGAGGCGCAATCCGCATCCTGCGCAATAAGCGCCTGCTCCACAGAAAGCTGTGCCTGTTTGAGCGCCTTAATATGCCGCCTGTTAGTGACATATGCGTCGGCTAAAGGCCCCGCCATTAAAACCAGCGCTTCCCTTAGCGCCTGCAGGCCCTCGCCCGTTTTTGCGCTGATATCCAAGCACTTGCGCCCTTTTAAAAGCTCGTTCCAATCCCATTGTGAGGGAATATCTATCTTAGTTCGCAGCAGCAGGCTCTTTATCCCTTCCGTTCTTACAAGAAGCTCTTCTAAATCCTCCTGCAAGGGCACAGAACCATCCAGCAGCAGCAGCGCCGCATCCGCGCCATCAAGCGCGCGTTCTGTTCGGGCTATTCCTTCCCGCTCCGCATCATCTTCGCTTTGCCTGAGCCCTGCCGTATCCGTTAGCAAAAACGGATATCCATCCAGCAGCAGCGTTTCCTCCAATGTGTCGCGCGTTGTGCCTGCCTGCGCGGTTACAATCGCTCTGTCATAACCTAAAAGTGCATTTAGGAGGCTACTTTTGCCCACGTTGGGCGCCCCAAGCAGCACCACACGAAAACCTTCCCTAAGCACGCGGCCTTGCATGCCCTGCTCAATCAGCTCGCTAAGCCTATCCCTTGCAGTAGTTAGTGTACCCGGCAGGCTAAAAAACACATCCTCATCCATTTCATCCGGATAGTCGATCGCCGCGCTTATGCCGCTTAACGCTTCATAAAGCATCTGCTCGATTGCCTGGATTTCATGGCTAAGCCTACCTTGAAGCTGATCGAGCGCCGCCCGTGCGGATTGATCCGCCTCGGCCTGAATAATATCCATCACGGCCTCTGCCTGCGAAAGATCAAGCTTGCCGTTTAAAAAGGCTCGCCGTGTAAATTCGCCCGGCTCCGCCGGGCGCAGCCCGCATTGCTCAAGCGCCGCAAAAACCTTTTTTATGACAGCCTTGGAGCCGTGGCAGTGCAGCTCCAGCATATCCTCGCCGGTGTAGCTCTTGGGCGCACAAAAGCACACGACCATCGCCTCATCAATAACACTGCCTTCCCAAGTCAATACTGCGCGTGTCATATACCTTGGGTTATTCATCAGCGCCCGCCCTGTAAGCCCCCTAACAGCATCGGCACATAACGGGCCACTGGCGCGGATTAGCGCAATCGCCCCACCCGCCGGGGTGGATAGCGCATAAATACTATCCTGCATCATTTTAAGTCCAACTGCGCAAGCTCATCAGGGGAGAGCATGCTATCCACCGCCAGGCGCAGCAAAATAGTATCCTTTTGCTTGCACATGCCATCCACAAAACGGTATTGCACACCACCTACAGCCGGAACAGGAAGCATCTGCGAGTTATCGATCGTGCAGACTTCATAAACTGAATCGACGACAAAACCCACCTGCCTGCCTTGGACTGATGCAAAAATCACGCATGTTCGCCCATCAAATTCTCCGTGAGGCATACCCAGAAGCTTTCTGGTGCTCAACACGGGCACAATCTCATTTCGAATGTTCGCCACACCATAAGCATAGGGCGGAAACTCGGGCACAGGCACAATTTCAGGCACAGCCATAATCTGCACAACATACTGCGCAGCAAGGCAATAAAGCTGCCCGTTTAACCAAACGCTCAGGTATGTTTCGTTTTGCTGTTCCTCCATGCAATCCATCCTCCTAACGCGGCTTCCAGCCAACATTAACAACATCACCCTCGTGAAGCTCGCGCATAAAGCCGCTTTCTTCACCGTTGACCAGTATTTGTATGATCCCCTGCGGCGCCTCTAGATCGATGCCCGCATGCTCAAGCACATGCATAACCTGCGCGCCTTCTTCCCCTTGCGCAACCTTGCAGGGTTTTCCGTTAAGCAGCACCTCAACGCCGGGTTTGTCCGCTTTTTTTTCAAAGCTGGCTTGCTGATTTTGAGCATCATCTTCATCAACCATAAAAAGTTCCATGCCGTTTTGTAATGGCGTTATGAAGCTAATTGGCCTTGCCTCCCCACCTGCAAGCGATGCCAACAGTTGTTTACCCTGACGGGGCAGGCCATACGCACGGCAAATATCGCCTCCAGTCAGCAAAAAATCAACCTCAATATCATCCTGCTGCCCAATAATATAATCCGCATTTACGCTTTTTCCATTCGCTTTTGCGTTTAAACCAAGCGCATATTTTTCACCCTGGAATTTTACGCTCCCATTTTGGGCTTCCTTCCAATCCCCCGCCTGCATCGCCGCGCTGCGTATCGTTGCGTGAGCAGGCGCGCCATTTTGCGCGGGACTGATTTCGATCATATCGCCCGGGCGCACGCCCGTATCTATATTTGCCGGTTTTCCATTGCAGCGAAGCTCAGCGTGCTTTGGTAGGCCGCCTTTTACAAGCATACGTTTTCCATTATAGTTGAAAATCAGGTTGCGACCGGATTGGCCGATCACTTGCGTGGTGCGATAGCCTGCCATAATCAGCACATCGATGCAGCGCATCACGCTTGTGCTAAGAAGGCGCACGCTTTTGCCGTTCACCTTCACGCCAAAAAAGTGATAGCTCGCCTGAGTAAGTGCGGTGACCGCGATGCCTAAGGGTGTTACAAACTCCGGCCCGCTAAGCCGCTCAAACTTTTCAAAATCGACATTCTTGAGGCTGCGGCGCGCGCCCACAGCAATTTTAGCTAAATCAAGCGGCAAACGCTCGGCCAGCAGCTCCGCAAGACCCGGAATTTGGCTGCCGCCGCCAATCAAAAACACGGCAGCGGGCGGCTCGCCATTGCAAGCGCGAATTTTTTCAGAAACTGTGTCCGCAAGCCTTTCCATAGCCGGGCGCACAACCTCCATAACCTCCACGCGCGGCACGTTAAGCTCCAGGCCCAGTATGTTAGTGTAGGAGATATCCTCTTGACTGTTTTCGTTTAGCGTGCGTTTAATCCGCTCGGCCGTTTCAAAATCCACAAGAAGTTTTTGAATAATAGCCTCGGTCAGTTCATCGCCCGCGATAGTCGCCATTTCATAGGAATAGACGGAACCCTCGCGGCACACTGCAATATCCGATGTTCCAGCGCCAATATCCACAAGCGCCAAATTCAAAAGGCGCAGCTCCTGCGGGATTAACACATTCATGGCGGCAATTGGTTCAAGCGTTAAGCTGACAATTTCCAGCTGCGCGGCATCCACCGCGGCATATAAACCTTCAACAACACTGTTTGGCAAAAACGCCGCTATTAACTCCACTGCCGCCTGTGAACAAAAATGACCCAATACATTTGAGATCGGCCGACCATCGAGCTCATAGCGAACGATGCTGTATCCGGCGCAATAAAACCCGCCCGACAGCATCGCGTTTTTGTTCTCCTCCAAAATAATGGCCTGCGCGCGCTCAATAGCTTCGCCCTCAAGCCCCACCACAAGCTCGCGGTTGGCAACAGCGCGTGGTTCGATCAAACGCTCGGCGCGTGCGCGCACGGTTTTTAACATTCTTCCCGCTGCGGCAACTGCCACACGGGTAAGCTTGATATTCAGCCGATCCTCAAGCGCTTGCTTAACGGCAAGTATGAGCGAACCAACCTGCTTTATGTCCTCCACCTGGCCATCCACCATGGCACGGCCAAGATGCTCCATCTGCTCAAAAGCAATTACGCGGAAGCGCTGCTGCTCCCACTTGCCAACCACACCAACAACGGTACGTGTGCCAATATCCAGGGCAAATACAATATCCTGCGTTTGCATAGCCCGCGCAGGCATGTTTTCTTGCGGCGGCCGGTTTTCCTGGCTCACCGATACATTTTTATTTTGTTTGCCCTGCTCCATCCCGTGCTCCAAACAGCCAAGCCACGCATACTTTAGGCGGCTTTTCTTTATGGATTATCAAGGGATCACAAGCCCCTTGCTTTTTCATGTGGTTAACTTCAAAAACAGTGGTGAAACCACTTAACGATCTATATGTAGTATACTGTTGCAAAGCAATGTGCGTCAAGCAAAGCTCGCTGCCCTTTTTAATGTTCCTGCCTTGGAAAACGAACGCCATGCCGTTCCAATAACGGCACAAGAAGGTAAATTATCACCACAAACAACGGAATCATGATGGATTGGTTGATAAGCCTTGTGGGTAAAAGCGACCAAAAAGGAAGGCCATAAAGCCAAACCATCAAAAGTGTGTTGAGCAAAAGCGAGCCTACCACCTGCCCACTTACAACGGCTGCCGCCAGGCGCGGGAATGTAACCTTTTCGCCATGACGAAAAAACAGACCCGGGATAAGCCCAAATAATGTGCTGACAAGCGTAAACCACGGCACAAACGCACCTTTTGGGAACAAAAGCGCCTGCAAAAAGTCCGTCAGCCCCCCAACGATCGCACCATATAAAGGCCCAAACAGCACGCCCGAAAGAATAACCGGCAGGTTAGCAAGGCTGATTTTTACTGAATACACTCCAAGCGGAAATGCCGGAACGCTAAGCAGCCCGCCAAGCACAACACCAATTGCGCACAGCAGGCCGCAAACTACAATCCGTTTTGTTTGAAATTGAACACGCATCATGTCGCCTCCCATCCGGGCGGCAAAAAAATAACGCCCGGGAATTGTTGGGCGCAAATGCCTAAAGCCATGCACTTTAAAAGTGCACCATAATCAGCCAAGGGCGTATTGCGCAGCGGACGCAGCAGCACATCGTGGGCAAAAGACACTTGCCTCTTCCCGCCGGGGCAACTTCCCATCCCCGTGCGGCCCAAGCCATTAAAATGGCTTACGCATGCAGCTTACTCTGCTAAAAACAGTATACGGTTTTACGCTTGCCCGCGCAACTCTAAACTCGCACTTTTGTTGCACGAATAAACTATTTTTCGCCCTGCTCGTTAAGGCGATAGGATAATACCAGCATGCTGTCGCTCAAATGCACATTTTCAAGCGGTACGTCTGCGGTAACATCCGTCGGCACAAAATTCCATATGCCTCGTATTCCCGCATCCGCCATTGTGTCCGCAATATCTTGTGCGGCGGACCTGCGCGCGGCAATGATGCCAATATCGACATTGTTCTCTTCGATAAATTGCTTTAGCTCATCCACATGCAGCACGGGCAGGCCCGCAATTTCGCTGCCAACAATTTTTTCATTAACATCAAACAGCGCCACAACCATAAAGCCCTGCTGCCTGAAACCCTCGTACTGCACAAGCGCCTGGCCAATATTCCCCGCGCCGACAATCACAAGCTTGTATTGCTGAGTGAGGCCAAGTATATTGGCAATCTCATCAAAAAGCGTGCTGACATGATAGCCATAACCCTGCTGACCAAAACCGCCAAAACAGTTCAAATCCTGCCGCACCTGCGAAGGGTTAAGGTTCATTTGCTGCGCAAGCTCGCTTGAGGAGATGCGCTCCACACCCTTTCGCTTGAGCAGCTCCAAACGCCTATAGTAACGCGGAAGTCGCCTTACAACTGCCTCTGATACCTTACGACCATTCATCAATCTAATTTCCTCCCAACTTAATTCCCCTCTTAATGTATATTATAAGAAACATTGCCCTCGCCTTCAAGCCCCCAGCAAATGATTGAGCTCAAAAATGTTGCTTTATGCGTAAAGTTGTTCCATAATGTATCTATTACAATTATATATGAGGTATTTTCATGCGGCTGCTACAGGAACGAATTCGCAAGGAAGGCAAAGTGCTTCCGGGCAACATAATCAAAATCGACGGCTTTTTGAACCATCAGGTTGATATTTCACTCATGAGGGAGATCGCCAGGGAGTTCCGCCGCCTTTTCCCGCAGGAGGACATAACAAAAATTTTAACTGTTGAGGCCTCGGGCATAGCGCTTGGCGCAATTACGGCGCTTGAGTTTAATGTGCCGCTTGTTTTCGCCAAAAAAGCAAAAAGTGATAATATCGAAGGCGGGCTTTTCAAAAGCGACATTTATTCCTACACATACAAGAAAAAAGTGACTTTATTGCTAAGCAAGCAGTGGCTCTGCGAAAATGACAATGTGCTTATTGTGGATGATTTTCTCGCGAATGGCGAGGCGTTGCGCGGGCTCATTGAAATTGTCACTCAATCTGGCGCAAGCCTCGCGGGCGTTGGCGTCGCAGTGGAAAAAGGTTTCCAGCAGGGCGGCGCAAAGCTTAGAGAGCAGGGCGTAAACCTGAAATCGCTTGCTATCGTTGAGGAAGCAACGCCCGAGCATATTCGTTTCAGGGATGAAGAATAACCATTTCTTTTGTTTAACATAACTTTTGTAAGCATAACTTCCCGCTCAAAGCACAAGCTAGGCGGGAGGTTTTTTTATTTTTAATGAAGCTTGAAAGGAGATTTCGCATGCCCCGCATGCTTACGTTTGCATATTATATGTGGTGGAACGCCTCCATAAGCGAGCGACTTGAGCAGCTGCTTGAGCAGGCTATTTTTTGTGCGGCGCTGATTTTTGCGCTTAACGGGCGGGTGGACACGGGTTACTTTCCATATCCCTTATTTTTGCTTTATGGGATAGCGCCGTGGTTTTATTTTAGTGAAATACTCCACAAGCTGCCCGGCCAGCCGGGCGCATTCCGCGCGTATCTTAACCGCAACAGCCCCATCTCGCTTGCGCCGGGCCTTGCTATAAGCGCACTGCCCACGCTGCTTGTTTGGATGTGCGTTTGTTTGGTGGCTTCGCTTTTTTACAGCATGCCCATGCAGGGGCTTAAATTTTTGCCCTATATTATTTTGTGCAACATATTAAGCGCAGCTGGCCAGGGGCTTTTCATTTGCGCGTTTTTGCCAATAGCCGGAAATTCCACGCAAAACGGCCTGCGCATAGCTCTGCCCTTTATTTTTTGGACGGCACCTATAGCCTGGCCCTTTACGAGCAGCTCATCAATGCTGCTTTTTTTAATGCGCCTGAACCCGCTTTATTATGTTGCCGAATGCTCGCGCGCAATGCTTATTGATAAGGTTTTTCCGCCAACAATACACACGCTGCTCTTTTTTGCCATTGTGCTTGGCGCGGGAATTATCGGGCTTTTGCTCATGAAGCGCACGTGGAAGCTGGGCCTTGCGCCGCTTTAGCTAAATGCCCGGCAAAATTTCATCCGCCGCCGCTTATCGGAAAAAACCCCACTACGGAGTCTTCGTTCAGCCTAGTTTTAAAACCATCGCGCAAAAGAATGCTTTCGCTATCCACGGTTATAAGCATACGTTTTGCTTCCTTTTCGGTTTGCTTTCCATATTGCGCATTTATATAACGCAAAACATCCTTAATACTTTGCGCCTCAATCCGCTCCTCGCGTTTGCCGGTTAACTCTGCCAAAGTGGCGCGATATTTAACAAAAACCATGTCACACCTCGATCTTAAGCTGGTTAAGCCGCTTTGCGGTCGGCCTGCCCTGCTCATCCCAGCCCCGGGTTTTATAATAGCGCGGCAGCATAGCATCCAGCGACACAACTGTATCCGGCCTGTTTTTATCCTGCGGATCTTTAGTGAGGCGGGATGGTAATGTGTCGTCGGCGCTGGTTAATCCTTCGCGCAAATTATACATCCGCTCAAGATTAAATGCGCGCTCGCCAAGATCAATAAACTGCCCGGTATACATTTTAAATCCCGTCGCAAGCCTTATGGCCTCCGCATGGGGCAGCAAATAGAAAGAGTTAAAGCGCAGCAGCGATGTTGAGCGCAGCATCAGCCTTACTGCGCCGCCAACCCTTGTGGCGGCCCTGCCGACAAAGCGTGTGAACCAATGCGCTGGCCCAAGCTTGAAGAATAT
Organism: Eubacteriales bacterium OttesenSCG-928-K08; assembly: GCA_030266105.1. Taxonomy (GTDB): domain Bacteria; phylum Bacillota; class Clostridia; order Christensenellales; family CAG-138; genus JAJDHH01. Next base: position 19,419 of record JAJDHH010000003.1, on the reverse strand, counting down.
CGCCGTTACGAATGTTTGCGCTGAAAACAGGCAGAAGCCCGCCGAAGAAACAGCCTCCAGCGCATCCTGCATAAACACGGTAAACTCCGCCTTGCCTTTAGGGGTCTGCGCATCCATCGACAGCACGCCGACCGATTCGAGCAGCGCAAGATAGCCGCCATTAAGGTGGCAGCCGCCACGGTTTGCGGTTGCGTAGCCTAAGCCCATGCCCACCGAGCGGCGCGGCTCATAGGATGCAAGCTCCAAGCCTTTTGCGTGGATTGCATACTCCTTGCCGCCATATTTTTCACTTAACCATTTCGAGCCGTTTGCAAGCTCTGCGCACTCACCCTCGCGAAAAGCAATTTTGTGCAAAACTTCAGCAAGATTATCCGTTTTGCCAAACTCGACGCCAAAGTCGGCTATGCCGTTTTCCTTAAGCTCCATCGCGAACGCGATTGTTGAAGCGGCGGAGATGGTATCCATCCCCAACGTATCACAAACATAGTTAAGCTCCAGGATTGCGTCAAGATCATCCGAATCGATATTGGGGCCAAAAAACCCCATAGTCTCGTATTCGGGGCCTTTAACCTCCTTGCCCCTCACCATCACGCGGCGCTCGCAGCGTATGGGGCAGCTGATGCAGTTGCCGTTGCGCGTAAGCTTTGTTTCGGTTAGCATTTCACCGCTCACCTTATCCGCATTTTCGAATTGGCCGTATTTAAAATTGCGCGTAGGCAGCGCGTGTGTGGCATTTGCTTTGCTCACAAGCCCCGCGCTTCCATAGCGCGGCAGCGCCTCGCCTGTCATCGGGTGATTTTTAATAAACTTTACCCATTTGCGCACAAATTTATTGAACTTAACCGGGTCGTGCACCTCGGGACGCTTTGTTCCATAGGCGACGATTGCCTTAACATTTTTGCTGCCGAGCACCGCGCCACAACCGCAGCGCCCCGCCATACGCTCACCCGAACCGGCTGAAGCAAAGCGCACAAGGTTTTCTCCCGCGGGGCCAATCACCAGCTTGCCATACGCATGCGGGAGCTTCTCCTGAGTTTCTTCCATGTCCAAACCCCAAAGCTCGCCGGCATCGACCAATGTCACCTCACCATCGATAACCTGAACAACGCTGGGGTTTTGCGCCTTGCCTGTCAAAATGAGGCCCTCATAACCCGCACGGCGCAGCATAACGCCAAACTGACCGCCGCAGTTGGATGAAGCGATCCCCCCGCTAAGCACATTTTTGAATGTAATGTTAAACCGGCTTGAGGATGGCGCGCCGGTGCCGTTTAACGGGCCTGTGTTAATAATAATCATCGATTCAGGGTCGAGCGAATCTATGCCCGGGCGCGTCATGTCCAAAAGCAAGCGGGCCGCAAGCGTTTTCCCGCCAATATATTTCTTGAAATATTCATCCGATATAGGAATTTGGCGAACAATGCCTGTGCCCAAATCCAAGTGCACATACAGCGGGTTTTGCATCATAGAGCCTGCACCTCTTCCTTTTCCATCACAATTGCGCCGATTGGGCAATTATCCGCACACATTGAGCAGCCGATACAGCTTTTGGGCTCATCAAGCTCAACCGACACATCGATATCCCCCTGATACTTAGGCAACGACAGCTTTAGCGCTCCCGCCGTGCAGATATCCACACAAATGCCGCATGCGCTGCAAACATCCTTATCGATTTGGGGCTTGGGCCACATTGTGCGCGCGAGTTTTGCAATCTCTTTTCCTTTTCCATCCGTAATGCAGCCCTGCGGGCAGGCGCGGCCGCACACGCCGCACTCCACGCATCTGCACGCGTTTATCACATGGCGGCTTCCACGCTCACCCGAAATCGCGCTCACCGGGCACAGGCGCGCGCAAGCGGTGCAGCCTGTGCAGGAAGCGCCTATCGTCATTTTCTTTTGTGTGCGTATTTTTTTGATCACCCGCCGGTAGCGTTCGCGATTATAGAGCACAGGCACGGGGTAAAGCGGGTTGCATTCCTTTAGCGCCCAGGTGATCATCTGCTCGACATCCTCATCCTGGATAAAGTCAAAGCCTGTGGGTATGCCCATGCGTGCGTTCATATCATAAATTTCCCTAATTAACGCCTTGGCCTTTTCTTCCTCGCTGCCATCGGTTTTAATGCCCGTAAGCTCGCTTAACTGCGCAAGCTTTTCGTAAACCGCCGGGCCATAATCCTCCAGCACGATAGGCAAAATAACCGCATTGGCAAGGCCATGCGGCGTGCCATATAGCCCGCCAAGCGTGTGTGCGATTGCATGCACGTTCCCCACACCCGCACGTGTAAAGGCAAAGCCTGCTTTAAAGGATGCAATTTGCATTTGCTGCCTGGCTTCGACATTCGAGCCATCCTTATAAACAAGCTCAAGGTTTTCGAATATCAGCTTTGTGGCCTCCATCGCAAAGCGCGTGCTTTCTTTTGTGCTATAAGTCCAGCAAAGAAAACCCTCGATTGCGTGCGTAAGCGCATCCATGCCCGTTGTGGAGGTTATGTGCGGTGGCAGGCCGATTGTCAGCTGCGCATCGAGCACGGCATAGCGCGGAATAAGGTGCAAATCCATAATCGCGTACTTATGGTGTGTTTTTGTGTCGGTGATAAGCGCGGCAATCGTTGTTTCCGAGCCTGTGCCCGCGGTTGTTGGAACGGCAATAAACATGGGTATTTTTTTCCACACGCGCAGCAGCCCGCCCATTTGATTAACCGTGCGGTTTGGGAAAACCACACGCGCGCCTGCGGCCTTGGCGGCATCCATCGCAGAGCCGCCGCCAATGGCGATAAAACCATCGCAGCCCTCTTTGAAGTAAAGCGCTTGAATGGCGTTAACCGTATCAACTGATGGGTTGGGCTCAACAGTATCATACAGCGCAAAAGGGATTTTATTGTCCTGCAGCACAGCCATGACTTTTAGAGCAACGCCCGCTTTCATAAGCCCCGGGTCGGTGACGATCATTGGCTTTTTTACATTTTCTTTTGCGCATATTTCCGGGATTTTCAGGATGCTGCCCGCGCCCTCCACTCGCTGCGGTTTACGCCAGTTAAGGCAACGTGCGCCATAATTAAAAACGAACTGAAATGTACGGTACCATGCCTTTTGTAATGCCCACATACAACCCCGCCCCTTCTCACTATTTTTTATATATTGATTTTCCCATCGAATTAGAAATGGTTACATTATAAAGCGGAAAATGTAAAATGCCCTCTGGAGAGGGCACACTAAAACCGTTTATTATTTATTCAGCTAAATATTCTTCCACATAGGCGCGGGTTTTTTCAAGCGCATCCCGGTATTGCTCCAGCGTTTCGGGTTCGTAGGCGCCATTGCGCAGCTGGTTCATCAATGCGCTGCTCAGCTCATATACAAGCGTAAGCGAAAGATTTCCCGTCATCCCTTTAATGCCGTGAATAACATCGGCTGCGCGCGCGTAATCCTCCGCCGCGATTGCCTGATCAAACGCATCAAATTCAGCGCTTTGCTGAAACATCTGCAGCATGCGGTTATAAAGCTTAACATTGTTGCGCACGCGTGCGAGCGCACCCCCAACATCCATATATTGGCCGCGTTCCTGCTGCCCTAACTCGCTCATCGCTCTAATTTCCTTTCTACCTAAACATTTCCTCAACTCCAGATTAGTATATCACAACTCAAGTACTACTCCAATGGTTTTTGACATCTGGCAAATTAAGATTTTTGCGCCCGCTCAACTAATTGCATCATTCAAATAAGGCTGAGGCAAAAACCTGCGCGTCAAAAAGCTGCAAATCGTCAATCCCCTCCCCTACACCCACAAAACGCACGGGAATGTTCAGCGTATCCTGCACGGCAAGCACCATGCCGCCTTTAGCTGTTCCATCAAGCTTTGTAAGCACAATATCGGTAAGCCCTGCTGTTTTGCTAAACTCTCTGGCTTGCACAATTGCATTTTGGCCCGTTGTCGCATCCAGCACAAGCAACACGCGACAGCTTGCATCCGGCATTTCGCGCGCAATTACACGGCGGATTTTTTCCAGTTCGTTCATGAGGTTCTTTTTGTTGTGCAGCCGCCCTGCGGTATCACAAATGAGCATATCATTGCCCTTGGCTTTTGCAGAGGCGATCGCATCAAAAACAACCGCTGCCGGGTCCGCGCCCTCGCCATGCTTAACGATTGGCACATCGGCGCGATTTGCCCACACCTCAAGCTGCTCTGCAGCAGCCGCGCGGAATGTATCCGCCGCCGCAAGCATTGGCTTTTTGCCCTGCAGCTTATAATAGGATGCAAGCTTACCTATGGATGTTGTTTTTCCCACGCCATTTACACCCACGATAAGCAGCACCACATTGCCGCTATCCGGCAAAAAGCTTTCTTTGGGCTGCATGTGTGCCGCCACGATTTCAATGAGAGCAGTGCGCGCCTGCTCCGCCTCGCGCAGGCGATTCTCCTTAACGTTAGCGCGAAGCTCATCAATGAGGCGCTCGCTTAGCTCCATGCCAACATCGGCAATTATGAGCGCTTCCTCCAGCTCCTCATAGAGCTCATCGTCAATCCTTTCGCGCCCTGAAAAAACAGAGGCCAACATGCCCGATCTTGTTTTTTCGAGGCCCTTTTTCATTTTTTGAAATATGTTTAGCTTTTCCATAATTAACTCCAACCTTCTAAGAAGCGTCCTGTAATCTAGCTGAGACCAACCGGGATACACCCTTTTCCTCCATCGCTACGCCATAAAGCGTATTGCACACCTCCATGCTGCCCTTGCGGTGGGTGATGAGTATAAACTGAGTCTCCTCCGAATAATTCTTGAGATAATTTGCAAAGCGCGCAACGTTTACTTCATCAAGCGATGATTCTATTTCATCGAGTATGCAAAAGACTGTGGGTTTTAGCTTTAGCATCGCAAACAACAGGGCGATTGCCGTAAGCGCGCGTTCTCCGCCCGAAAGCAGTGTTAAAAGCTGAAGGCGTTTACCCGGCGGCTGGGCGATAATGTCGATATCGCAGCTTAGCGGGTTTTTGGGGTCACTCAGGCGCAGCTGAGCGTGGCCGCCCTCAAACAGCTGCTCAAACACAGCCGAAAAGTTTTGCTGGATGATTTCAAACTGCGAAAGAAACTGCTTTTCCATCTGGCCTGTCAGCTCATCAATGAGTGTTAACAGATCCTCCTGCGCTTTGTGCAAATCCCCGCATTGGGCGCGCATCATCTGGCAACGCTCGTTAAGCGCACGATAATCCTCCACCGCGTTGACGTTAATATCCCCAAGCTCACGAATTTCTGTGCGAAGCTCATCTATTCGCACATGCGCGGATGTTACTGCAAAAGGCACCCTGCGAAGCGGCAAAGCTTCCGCATATGTCAGGCCATAATCCTCGCTTATCCGCTCCTGCATGGCCGCAAACTCAAGCTCTGCGCGGCTAAAGGCAAGCTCCTGCTTGTGCCTTCTTTCTTCCAGGCTGCGAAGCTGTGTGCCTAGCTCTTCCTTCCTTTGGCGGGTTTCGCTAAGTGTTGCCGCCCGGCGCTGGCGTTCTTCCTCAAGCGCTTGCTGCTGCTCTTTGTGTGTATCAACCTGCGCCTGCTCGTCTCCCACCTGCGCTGCAAGTGTTTCAATCGACTTTATAAGCTCATCGCTTTGCGCTTGTGCGCGTTTTATGTTTGAGGCTGCATCCTGAGCTAATTGTTGTTTTTGCTCAAGCTCGCGCTGCAGGCGCTTTTGCTCCTGCAAGAGCGCATCCTCTTCCTTTTGCATCGCCATGCGGCGCACCTTTTTGCTTGTTAGCTCCTGGTTAAGCGTTTCGCTTTGCAATCGCAGCTCGCCAAGCTTTGCCTGCGATATTCTCACATCATCCTGCGTGGCGGCGCTACCCTTTTCAATTCCGCTTTGCAGCGTTTCAATGCCCTGCCGCTCCTTGATAATGTCTGCAAGATTATCCTCAATCTGCCCACGCTCAAGCTCCAGCCGGCCTGTTTTTTGCGCGTTCTGTTCAATATCGCGCTCGATCAAATCCAGCTTTTCTTTATGGCGTGCGCTATCTATATCCTGCGCATGCAGGCTTTTATCAATACCCTCGAGCACCTGCTCCATAATTTTCACATTATTAGCCGCAGCTTCGATATCCCGCTGCTTTTTGAGCATATCTTCCTGCGCCTTAGCCATCCTCAAGCGCAACTCGTTAATCTCGCGCTCACGGCCCAAAAGGCTAAACTCGCGCTTTTGAATGCTGCCGCCCGTCATCGAGCCGCCGGGATGAATGATATCGCCCTTTATTGTCGCAATTCGAAATGCCGCGTGTGCGCGTTTGTTCATTTCAACGCCTGTTTCGAGCGTATCCACAATCACCGTGCGCCCCAGCAGGTTTTCGACCACGTTTTTGTATTGAGGGTCAAACTCAACAAGCTCGCTCGCCAAACCCGCACAGCCGGGCATGCGCAAAAACTCACGCTCCTGCGCGTTAAGCACACGCGGGCGCATGGCCGAAACCGGCAGCAATGTTGCCCTGCCATATTGTTTATCCCTAAGATAGCGGATAACCCTGCTTGCGTGCTCCGGCGTAGGCGTCACGATGTTTTGCAGCGCCGAACCCAGCGACATTTCAATCGCGGTTTCGTACTGACGCGGAACTTTTACAAGCTCCGCCACAACGCCCAGCACACAGCGCCTTAGCTCAACATCGCGCCCGCAATCGCGCAGCACATTACGCACGCTCGCATAGTAACCTTCGTGTGCGCGTGCCATTTCCTCAAGCACGTTTGAGCGCGAGCGCATGGTGCTCAGCGCTTGCTCAGCAGTGTGCAATTCCGCCTGTGTGTTTTCGCTTATGCGCTTAGCTTCAAGCACCCGCTCTTGCGCCGCCTGCTTTTCGTGCTGTGCCTTTTCATAATCCTTCGCCTGTTTTTGCCAGCTTAGCACCGCCTGGTTCTGCTCATTCAAGAGCCCATCCCTCTCGGCTGTTGCACTTTGCAATTCGCCCGAAAGCACCCCCATGCGCTGGTTTAACGCCGCCACCATAGCCTCGGTGCGCGAAAGCTGAGCCTTGGCATCGGAAAGCCGGTTTAATGATTCAATTATCCCGGCTTTTTGTTCTTCAACAAGCTCGTCCTGAGCTTGGATTTCCTTTTGCAGGCGCTGGGTCTTTTGTTCATCCTCTTCTATTTGCTCGTCGAGCTTTTTAAGCAGGTCTTTTTCATCCTGCCCGCTGCCCGAAAGGCGCCCCAGCTCCTCGCGTAATTGCGCACATAATTCTTCGTTTTGCGCACGTTCATCCGTGAGCCTTTGCTTTTCGCGCGCCAGGTTTTCACGGCGTTCCTTAAGCACGCTGACCTCGCCCGCATGCGCCTCCATGCACGAAAGCTCTTTTAACAGCATCGTTTGCAGCTCGGACGCGCTTTGCTCAATCGCACGCAATTCCTCTTCCTGCGCTGAGCAATCACGCGATAGCGCCTGCTCGGTATCTAACGCGGAAGCGCTTTGCGCTTGCAGCTCAACAATAGCTGCGGATGCGCCTTCCAACCGCTCTTTTATCCGTTCATACTGGTGAACAAATACGTTAATATCCAAATCCTTAAGCTCATCGCGCAAGGTGAGGTATTCCTTCGCTTTTTCAGCCTGCTCATACAGCGGCTCGCACTGTGCATCAAGCTCGTTTAATATGTCTTCTAGGCGCTCAAGGTTCTTTTTTGTGTGCTCAAGCTTGCGCATGGCTTCTTCCTTGCGCGCGCGGTAGCGCATCACTCCCGCGGCTTCTTCAAGCGCCGTGCGCCTATCCCCCGATTTATTGGAGAGTATCTCCTCAACACGCCCCTGCCCTATTATTGAGTACCCTTCCTTGCCAATTCCGGTATCCCGGAACAGCTCGTGAATATCCTTCAAGCGGCAGTTGTTATTGTTAATCTGATATTCGCTCTCACCCGAGCGATATACACGGCGCGTAATCATAACCTCCATAAATTCAATCGGAAGTGCGCCGTCGGAATTGTCAAACGTAAGCATAACCTCGCAAAACGCCTGCGGGCGACGCTCCTGCGTGCCGTTAAATATAACATCCTCCATTTTTGCACCACGAAGCGCCTTGGCGCTCTGCTCGCCCAGCACCCAACGCACAGCATCCGCAATGTTGCTTTTGCCGCTTCCGTTAGGGCCGATGACAGCCGTGATACCTTCGCCAAAGGTTAATTCAGTTTTTCTCGCAAATGACTTAAAGCCGTTTAGCTCAAGTTTTGTGAGTCTCAATGGTTCACCTCTGTTTTTCTTTTTTTCTGGTTTTCCTTTGCAGTTTTAACGTGCTTAGCTTTGATAGCGCCGCTTTTGCGGCCTGCTGGCCTGCCTCCTGCTTGGAATTACCCTCACCCAGGCCAATCATTTCTTCATCCAGCAGAACCTGCATTTGGAACACCTTGCAGTGATCCGGGCCTGTTTCGCCAACCAATCGATATTGAAGCATCCCAAGGCGCCTTTTTTGCACATACTCCTGCAAGCGCGATTTATGATCTTTTTTATAAAGGCTGCCGCCAACAGTGCCCAAAAGCTCATCAGCAAAAAGCAGCACGAGCGCACGGGCAGCTTCAATCCCACCATCCAGATAAACAGCGCCAAGCACCGCTTCAAACGCATCCGACACAATGGAGGGCTTGTCCCTCCCGCCCGAAACATCCTCACCGTGGCCAAGCAGCAGGTATTCCTGCAGCAAAAAATGCTCACGAGCGATTTTGTTAAGCGAGGCTTCGCAAACTATGCGCGCACGCGCACGAGTCATTTCACCCTCGCTCAAATTATCAAACCGGGTAAAAATCTGCTCGCTTACACAAAGCTCAAGCACAGCATCGCCCAAAAACTCAAGCCGCTCATTGTGTGTGCTGCCCTTGCCATCACCCTTTGAATAGGAGGTATGCGTAAGCGCAGTTTCTAAAAACTCGATGTTTTTAAAACGATATCCCAGCGCCTGCTGCAGCGTATCCAATTGTGTTGAGCGCTGTGACATAATTTCCTCCAAGATAATCAACGATTGCCTGGTTCACACAAATGCCCGCACCAAAACTGATGCGGGCAAACGGTACCCTGTTGGATCAGTGTTTTTCGAGATATGCCACGATATCGCCCACCGTGCGAACCTTAGGCAGCTCTTCGTCGGGAATCTCGATATCAAACTCTTGTTCAAGATCCATTATCAGTTCCACGACATCCAACGAATCCGCTTTGAGATCATCCACCAATCTGGATTCCAAAGTGATGCTGTCCGCATCCACATCCAACTGTTTGGCGATTATCTCGCGAACCTTGTCTAGCTTCATTGCCGCAAACTCCTCTCAGCCATTGAAAAAATAAATACAGTCCACATAACAGTTTAGGGCAGTTGCACCTGGATGTCAATGAAAATCCTCGCAAAATTCCGGCGCCCGCTCTACAGATATTTTATATTATATGAACCAATCATCCAATTTAAGCATACCCAAACAGACAATTAAACCTGTTCGAGTTCTAAAATTGCCTGCTCCACTTGCTGTGTCACATCAGCGCGCGCATACTCGTGCGCCTGGCGTATCGCTGCTGCAAACGCCTTTGCGTTGGAGCTGCCGTGCGCCTTAACAATGCCGCCATTTGCGCCAATCAGCAACGCCCCGCCATACTCAGTGTAATCCATGCGCTTTTTCAGCCTTGAAAAAGCGGGCTTTGCAAGCGCAGCGCCAACCTTTGAGCGTGCGCTCGACATCAGCTCGTCCTTAAGTGTTGCCATAAGGAAGCCCGCCACGCCCTCAGTGCTTTTGAGCACGACATTTCCCGCAAAACCATCGGCGACAATCACATCAAACTCGCCTGAAAGCACATCGCGCGCCTCGCAATTGCCAACAAAATTTATGGGCGCCTGCTCCAGCAGCGGGTAGGCCGCCTTTGTGAGTTCATTGCCCTTTTCAGCCTCCGCGCCATTGTTCAAAAGGCCCACGCGCGGATTTTTAATTCCTTTTGCAAGTTTAATGTATGCTGAGCCCATAACAGCAAACTGCTGCAAATATGCAGGCTTGCAATCCGTATTCGCTCCACAGTCCAAAAGCAAAGCATAACCTGTGCGCGTAGGCAAAAACGGCGCAAGCGCAGGACGTTTAACGCCCTTAATCCGGCGCACGATCAATGTCGCGCCCGCAAGCACGGCGCCCGTGCTTCCGGCGGAAACCAAACACACTGCCTCACGTTCGGCCACGGACTTAAGCGCGCGCACCAGCGATGAGTTTTGCTTTTGTTTGATTGCGGCCGTGGCTTTTTCCGCCATGCCGATGATTTCAGGCGCGTGCACTATCTCCACCCTGCTTTTATCCAAACCACGCTCACGCACAAAGTTTTCAATAACCGCCTCATCACCAAACAAAAGCAGGCGAATATCCGGCAGCTGCCCAAGCGCAAGCTCGCAGCCTTCCAAAATTGCCTGGGGTGCGTTATCGCCGCCAAAAACGTCGATCGCGATATTATACATAGCTTTTCCCTCCTGTTTTTATGCGCAAAAAGGAGCTGCTTGAACATACATTATAGCGCTTCTTCATAACGCATGCTCAAACAGCCCTTTAACAAAGCAAGCTTATTATTTTTTATCCGCATCCATCTGCACAACCTGCTTACCATTGTAGTAGCCACAATGCTTGCAAACCCTATGGGCCAATTTATGCTGATGGCATTGCGGGCATTCCACGATACCCGGAAGGCTGAGCTTCCAGTGGCTGGATCTGCGGGAATCCCGCCTTGCCTTTGATACTTTTCTCTTGGGAACTGCCATGATTACACCTCCTTATCATCTTTGAGAAGTTGACTAAGCGCTGCCAGCGGGGATTTTTCTTCCCACACATCGCACGAACAGGACACCATGTTTTTGTTGCAACCGCAAGCCGGGCACAAACCGGCACAATCCTCTTTGCATAGGCTCCTTATAGGAATGCTCAGAAAGATATTGTCCAGCACCATAGTGTCCAGGTTGATGCGGTCTGCATCAAAGGAATAGGCCTCCGTATCCTGCGGCAGCTCACCTTTTACAAAGCGCTCATCCACAGGAATGTTGAGCTTCTCGCAAAAAGTTTCGTTGCAGCTTGCGCACAATGAGCTAAGCACCACAGCAAGCTCTCCGCTAAGCGCCAGCGCTTCACCATCGTAAGAGTAGGTGATATCTAAACGCACCGGCTCAGCAAACGTGAGCTTCCTGCCGCCAAACTCCTGGTCGGGCAAGCGCTCTGCAAACGAGCCTTCAAAAACCTTGCCCGGCAGCTTTAGCGCCGCGCTAACCTGAAGTTCCATACACGTTCCTCCAAAGTCAACCATCGTCTATTTTATCTAGTCCGCGGGTGTTTGTCAACGCGTTTTTGCACGTATTTGCTTAAAGAAATTGCAGGCGCGCATTAAAACAAAAAAGACTTTTGTGCAACCAGCGCAATTTATTTCACCACAACTCCGTTAATAAATTGGCACAGGCACTTTTGCGGCGGCGCGTTATATGATATATTATTTGCAGGGGGTAATTCCTATGGACAACACAGACGTTAAGATTCTCGAAATTCTCCAGCAGGATGGCCGCATATCCATGCAAAAGCTGGCCTCAAAAATAAACATGAGCTCGCCTTCAACAATTGAGCGTGTGCGCAAGCTCGAAGAAAGCGGCGCCATTTTAGGCTACCGCGCCGTTGTTGACCCGGGCAAGCTCGGGCGCTCCATTTGTGCGATCGTGTTAATTTCTGTTGCGATTGAAAATAAACAAAAGATGCGGGATTACATAAACAACAGCCCAAACATAGTGGAGTGCATGGAAATTACGGGACGCTTTGGTTACTGCATCAAAACCGCATGCAAGGATGCTGAAAGCTTTTTGCACATGACATATGAGCTTTATTCGCTTGGCCTAACAGAATCTTATGTTATTATGAGCAGGCCGATAGAAACTTTTCCTATCAAGCCAATTTTTGATAAATAAAAAACGCAGCCAAAGCTGCATTTTTGAGTTACGCTATTTATTCCTCCGGCTGTGCGGCATCGGGCTGTGCAGCCGTTTTTTTGCCGGTGAACACGTTTTTCTTGGCGTAATGCACCAGCGCGATTATCGCTAGCACCATCGCAACAACAAGCAGCACAACATTCCACATGCCAATCCATGTCCAAAATGGTTTGCACATTGTTGCGATCACACCGGCGTTAAAAAAGCCAGTGGCGGTTTTTCCAAACCAATCCGCATACACAACGATGTCTTTTTTATATAGGAAAGCTCCGCCGATAATCATCACCAGCTCTTTGCCTGCAACCACGGCCACCAGCCAAATGGGAATCCAGCCTTTAACGCAAAAACACACAAGCGCCGCAATGAGCATCAGCTTGTCCGCCAGCGGGTCAAGCACCTTGCCTATGTTTGAAATCCAGTTGTTGCGCCGGGCGAGATATCCATCCAAAATGTCGGTGAGGATAGCCGTAACATATATAACAAGCGCCCAAATGTATTGCTCCTGCCTGAAGAAATACACAAAAACACCCACCATAAGCAGGCGCAAAGCGGACAATATGTTGGGGATATGCTTCATAGAGTTAATACCCTTTCACGTATTATCTATCGATTATACTCCTGCATTGTAAAACTAATATGGCCAAATTGCAAGGCTGCTGCAAAAGCGTAACACATTTGCAGCAGCCAAATATTGATTGTTGCCCTAATGCATTATTTGGACAAATCCTCTACATAAAGAGTTTTCACCACGTTTTGCGCCGGCGCTTGAGCCGGGGCCTGAGCAGGCGCGGCAGCCGGAGCAGCGGGCGCCGGGTTCTTGCGATTTTCGAAGAACTTAACGGCCACCTGGGGGAAGAGCGCATAGCTTAGCACATCCTCCTCCTGCTCATAGAGGCCCTTGTCGATAAGCTCCTGCTTATAGGTTGCAAGCTCGGGCTTTAGAAGATCCGCAGGCCTGCAGGTGATGACCTCTTCATCGCCAATCGCCATGCGCCTTACCTCTTCATTCACCTCGCCCGGCAAGCGGCCATACTCGCCATGAAGCAGCGCCTTTGACTCCTTGGTGAACATTTTGTAGCGGCTGCCAGCAAGCACGTTCATAACTGCCTGTGAGCCAACGATCTGGCTTGTGGGCGTAACTAGCGGCGGATAGCCAAAGTCCTTACGAACGGCGGGAATTTCTTCGAGCACATCGTAGTATTTGCTCTCGGCGTTAGCCTGCTTAAGCTGTGAAATCAGGTTGGAAAGCATGCCGCCCGGCACCTGATACAGCAATGTGTTAACATCCACACCCAGCACCTTGGGGTCAAGGTTGCCTTCCTTGACAAGCTTATCCGCCACGCCTCTAAAATACTTGGCGGCTTCCACCAGCTTGCCCATGTCGAGCCCGGTGTCGTATTGCGTGCCCTGCAATGTCGCCACGAGCGGCTCCGTTGCGGGCTGCGCGGTGCCATTGCCAAGCGGGGAAAGCGCGCAATCCACAATATCCACGCCCGCCTGCACGGCCATGAGGTAGGTCATGTCGCCCGTGCCGGTGGAATTATGCGTGTGCAGATGGATAGGAACATTCACTTCCGTTTTAAGGCGCTTGACCAATGAATATGCCGCATATGGAAGCAGCAGGTTAGCCATATCCTTAATGCAGATTACATCCGCGCCCATTTGCACAAGCTCTTTAGCCAGGTTTACAAAATAATCCTCGTTGTGAACGGGGCTTATCGTGTAGCTGATGGCAGGCTCGCAAATGCCGCCATACTTTTTAGTGTACTTAATTGCGGCCTCGAGGTTTCTTGGATCGTTCAACGCATCGAATATTCGCACAACTTCGATGCCGTTTTCAATCGCTTTGCGGCAGAATTGCTCCACCACATCATCCGCATAGTGTTTGTAGCCCAAAATGTTCTGGCCACGGAAAAGCATTTGCAGCTTTGTCTTGGGCAGCGCTTTTTTGAGCTTACGCAGCCTCTCCCACGGATCTTCATTGAGGAAACGCAGGCAGCTATCAAACGTGGCTCCGCCCCAGCATTCCAGCGACCAGTAGCCAATGTCGTCCAATATTTCGCACGCGGGCAGCATATCCTCCAGCCGCATACGGGTTGCAGCCTGGGATTGGTGCGCATCGCGCAAAATAGTATCTGTAATTAAAAGCTTATTTGCCAATTTGCCGGCCTCCTTTTTAGGAATTGCTTTAACTCTTGTTTGTGCCGCTCAGCTTAACTAAACAGCGCAAGGAATACGCCCGCAGCGATTGCCGAGCCGATTACGCCGGCTACGTTTGGCCCCATCGCGTGCATGAGCAGGAAGTTCTTGGGGTTGTATTTCTGGCCCACCACCTGAGAAACACGCGCAGCCATAGGCACAGCCGAAACACCGGCGGAGCCGATCAGCGGGTTGATGGGCTTTTTGATAAACAGGTTCATGATTTTGGCGAGTATTACGCCGCCAAATGTGCCAAAGCCAAACGCAAACACACCCAGCGCAAGTATTGTTAGCGTTTGCGGCTGGAGGAATGTTTCGCCCTTTGCGGTTGCGCCAACGGACACGCCCAGGAAGATTGTGACGATGTTGATAAGCTCGTTTTGCGCTGTTTTGGAGAGACGATCCGTCACTCCGCTCTCGCGGAAAAGGTTGCCCAGCATCAGGAAGCCAACAAGGGGCGCTGCTGATGGCACCAGCAACGACACAAAAATCGTTACCACAATGGGGAACAGGATTTTTTCAGTCTTCGAAACGGGACGAAGCTGCTCCATGACGATCTTGCGTTCCTTATCAGTCGTCAAAAGCTTCATTATTGGCGGCTGAATAACAGGCACAAGCGCCATGTAAGAGTATGCCGCCACTGCGATTGGCCCCAGCAAATGCGGCGCAAGCTTGCTTGTGACATAGATGGCCGTAGGGCCATCAGCACCGCCGATGATGCCGATTGACGCCGCCTCAGCGTTGCCAAAGCCCAGCTGCGGGAACACTGATGACAAGCCCAGCGCGCCCAGGAAGGCCACAAAGATGCCACACTGCGCGGCAGCACCTAAAATCAGGCTCTTGGGGTTTGCAATCAACGGGCCAAAGTCCGTCATCGCGCCAACGCCCATAAATATCAATGAAGGGTATATGCCCAGCTTAATTCCAAGATACAAATAGTCCAGCAGGCCGCCAGTGCTTTCAAAGTTTGCCCAATCCACATGCCCACCCGCAAACAGCTCGGAGTGATACATCTCCGCACCGGGCAGGTTTGTCAAAAGCATACCAAACGCGATTGGCACAAGCAGCAGCGGCTCGAACTTCTTAACGATCGCCAGGTATAAAAGTATACATGCGACCACAATCATAACAGGCCCGCGCCAATCTGAAAACAACGCGGCAAAGCCTGTGGTAGCAAAAAAATCGATTAAAGTTTGCATTCCATCCGCTCCTTAAGTGTAATGGGTCAACCAACCGTAAACAGCACGTCTCCCGTTTCTACAGCCGCGCCAACTCCCACGCGCACGGAAGTCACTGTTCCGGTCGCGGGAACCATCATTTCGTTTTCCATTTTCATGGCTTCAAGCACCATGCCAACATCGCCGGCCTTAACCGCATCGCCAACCTTGACATTAACGGCAAGGATGGTGCCGGGCATTGGGGCGGACACGCTCTCGCCACCAGCAGGCGCTGCTGCAACAGGAGCTGCGACAACGGGTGCCGCGACAACGGGTGCTGGGGCAGCAACAGGCGCTGCTGCAACAGGAGCCGCGCCAGCGGCGATTTCTTCCACAACAACTTCATAAGAAGTGCCATTAACATTCACGTTGAACTTGCGCATGATTGTTCCTCCTAAAATGCGTATGTTTTGTTTTTCATCAGGGACACGCTAAGCTTTGTTGGCAAAGCGCAAAAACCGCGCCCTCACAGGCAGATTTTATTTTTTTGTAATTGAATGAATACGAAGACCCTCTGGTTCGGTGCCCATCACGGTTGCGATTGCCACTGCAATTGCCGCCACAAACTGCGGCCTGTTTGCAATCGCCTGCGAATTGGGCAAAACCGGCGCTGCCTGTGCGGCCTGCGCCTGCACTGCGGGCACCTGCTCTTTCTTCATGCCCTTTGTGCAGAAAAAGCTCATTAGCTTAGTGATATAAATCAACATCACCAGGCCTAAAAAAACAATTCCCATGCCCAACAGCATTACGCCCCAACCGGAAATGTTCGATGTTTCCATTCCTTTCACCTCCTGCTAAAAGTTATAATTATGGCTTATTATATGTGTAAAAAATATATTATGGCTTTATGCAGGGCATTTAAGCAGTAATAAAGCATAAACCCGCCTATTCCCGCATTTTAGCCGAAACCATTGTAACACCTAATACATGGCCATTGCAAGCCCTATTTTTCAGACATTTTCAGCCCAAGTATTCAAAAAGGCGCGGGAGTATCCCGCGCTATATGTTTATGGTAATTATATGTCGCTTCATATAAAAATTACTTATCGCTCGTTAGTCAATCCATCCAACCAGGCGAGCTCAGGCTCTGTTGCGTATCTCCATTCGCCGGGTTTTAGGTCTGCTAACTTAAGCTCGCCCACGCGTTCTCTTTTAAGAAGAAGCGTTTTGTGGCCCACCGCCTCAACCATGCGCCGCACCTGCCTGTTTTTACCCTCGCGGATTGTGATTAAAAAGCTCGTTTTGCCTGTGCGTGTTGGGCGGATATAGTCCACTTTGGCAGGCGCAGTCATGCCATCCTCAAGCTCAACACCCCGCATTAACTGCGCAGCTTCTTCGCCTGTTAGCTCCCCATCGCACACCACATAATATGTTTTGGGGATTTTATAGCTCGGGTGCGTTAGCGCCTGCGCGAGCGCGCCATCGTTTGTCATAACGATAAGGCCTTCCGAGTTAATATCCAGCCTGCCCACGTTAAAAAGCCGTGCGTCCAACTCGCGAAAATAATCCTGCACAGTTTTTCTACCCTCGGGATCGCCACTTGTGCAAACCACCCCGCGCGGCTTGTAAAACAAAATAACCTGCCTTATCTGCTTGCGTTTGATCGGCTGCCCATCAAATGAAACCTCGTCCTTTTCAGGATCGATCACGCGGCCAAGCTCCGCCATTTCGCCATTAACGTAGACTCGCCCGGCGGTTATATACTCTTCGCATTTTCTGCGGGAGGCAATGCCTGCCTCGGCCATAAACTTCTGTAACCGTATGTTCCCCCACCCCAATCGGCTTTTTTATGATACCCAATCCCGAATTATACGCAGCAGATAATAGGGATACTCTTTTTTATAAACGGTCTCTTTTGCAATAATTGGTGTCGACGCCACGCACCGTTCATCCATCCAAACCTCAAGCCTGCCCACCTGCTGCCCGGCATACACCGGCGCTTCCAAAGAGTATGGGCAATCGACCCGCACATTTGCGCTTTGTTTTGTTTCTCCTTGGCGCAACGGTATTAGTATATCCTCTTTTGCGACAATTTCCAATATACTTTGCATACCTTTGTTTATATTAACCGTACAAGCGGTATCTCCTGCTTTTATGATCGTTTCCCACGCATGGTTGTCAAACCCAAAGTCCATCAGGGTTGTTGCCGATTTCCACATATCAGGGGCGTTTAGCACCACCCCCACAACCATGCCCTCCCCCCGCTCTGCAGAAAACGTCAGGCACTTTCCGGCAGCCTTTGTAAAGCCCGTTTTAATGCCGTTCCCGCCGTTATAATTCCATAAAATCTTGTTCTTGTTTTTTATGGATCTTGTGATGTTGCCTGATTTTGTAGTCCAATACTGAGTGCCGACTATTTGCCTGAACTGCGGTAGCTCCATTGCTGCGCAGCATATCAGCGCAAGATCATATGCGGTTGTATAATGGTTGTCGTCATGCAACCCGTTTGGCGTTACAAAGCTTGTGTTCAAACAGCCAAGCTCAAGCGCGCGGTTGTTCATCATCCGCGCAAAACCTTCCACTGAGCCACCAATGTGCATTGCAATCGTCACCGCAGCATCGTTGCCTGAGCTTAGCATCAGGCCATAAAGAAGATCCTCAAGCGTAAGCTTTTCGCCCAGCTCAAGGTACATGCTTGAACCCTCCACCGCATAACCTTGCTTTGGTACGGTAATGATCGTGTTAAGCGGCGCGTTTTCAATCGCCAGCATTGCCGTCATCACCTTTGTTGTGCTTGCCATGGGCATCCGCTCATGCGCGTTTTGTGAAGCGAGCACACGGGTGGTCGCCTGATCCATGAGCACCGCGCCGGAGGCATTAACCTGCGGCCCCAAAGCATTCGCCGCCCGCAATGGCACAAACAACAGCGCTAGCACAAAAAGCGGAGCTAAAAACGATAAACTAAAATCAAGGGGCCTTAGCCCCTTGATAATTCCCAGCGGAACTGCTTTTACTTTTTTCATCAACATTTACCTCGGCTGTTTTGTTTGCCGCGCTATTCTTCAAATCCCTGGGGCGGTTCGTTTTGGTTGACGGTTTCGTTTTCATCCGGCTGTTTTCTTGAGCAAACGTCCTTGGCGATCTTTTCAATTTCCTTTATGCACGAGGGCACCATTTCGATAATACGATCCACCGTGCAACTGTAATTAACGGGCAGCATTCGCACATCGCCTCCCGAAATTGTAAGGAATGCAAGCGGTGTAAGGTTCATGCCCGCAACCGATGTGCCTGCAAAGGGGAACTGCTTTTCCTCGCTCTGTTCGCGTTCATCACGCCGCTTGCATTTTGTTTCGTATTCGCCTCCACCTGAAAGGAACCCCAGGCAAACCTTGGATACGGGAACGATCACCGTGTCGTTGCCCATCATAACAGGATCGCCCACGATGGTGTTGACATCCACCATCTGCCTTAGTTCCTCCATTGTTGTTTTTAAGATGTTTTCGATAGGATGCGCCATACCGCTTTTTTCCCCTTTCTATTCTCAATTTCCCATAAAACTATGGCGATTATAATATGGATTGGTGCGCAGGATGCTATGCCTTCCAAATTTAGCCTGAATGAATCGGCCTTAAAATCCGGCGTAATGTTTATGCTTATTGCCGATTGATCTTTTTCTCTGCACAGCACAAACAGGCCCGCATTTAGCAAAGACGAAATTGCGCCCGTGAGCATAACGGTCACAAAAGCATCTTCCTTTATGCCCACCTCGCCGCTTATACTCAGCTTTTTTAAGCGCAAATGATTCCAAATGCGCTCAAGCGGAAACTGAACCGTTTCGCGGCTTTGCTCTTTTTGTGCGCCTGCCTTAAAGAGCAATTTTGTTTCGTTTTTTTTGTATCGCCAAAGTGTAAGCACTGGTTCTTTTAGAATATTCATGCGCACGCGATAAGTGTAATGCACCAGGCCGCTTAAAAAACCCGCGCAAAAATCCGCCCGCACATCCAAAAAAAGATTAGCATCGCATTTTATTTTGAGTCTGGCAGGCCACAGCAGCAACAATAAGGCTAAAAAGATTAAAAGCAGCAAAATACATAAAATCAGCATATGAGGCACATCCCCTCAAAAAATCAAAATC
>JAJDHH010000029.1 GCA_030266105.1 Eubacteriales bacterium OttesenSCG-928-K08 | reverse complement strand
GCAAACAGGAAAATGTTTTAATCCCAAAAAAGTGGCTACGCCACTTTTTTAAAACGGATATTATGGTTTTAGTGTTTCCCGGCTTTTGCCGTAATAAATCAACGAAACTGTGCCCGGCCCGCAATGCGAGCCAATCGTGGGGCCAACAGGGTGGATGCGCACATCCTTTGGCGCAATCTGCTCACGAACCGCTTTTTCAAGCGCCAGCGCCTCTTCCATACAATCCGCCTGGCAGATTGTGATGGTCTGCTCCTGCGGGTTTACGATTGTTTCTTTGCATTTATCCAAAATGTATTTAACTGCCTTTTTGCGCCCGCGCACCTTTTCAATTGGCACAAGCTTACCCTCCGGGCTAACATAAAGCACGGGCTTGATCTCCAGCACGGTGCCAAAAAACGCTGCCGCGCCACTTAGCCTGCCGCCCCGGCGCAGATACTCCAGGCTATCCACAGTAAACAGCGCGCATGAGCGCTGCTTGTTTTCTTCCACCCAATCGCGGATTTCATCAAGCGTTTTGCCTTGCTTTTGCATGCGCGTTGCCTCAAACACAAGCTGCGCGAGCGGCCCTGAAATCGCCAGGGTATCCACAAGCTCAATCCTGCGCCCCGGGTAGCGCTGCATAAGCTCCTGCGCCGCCAGCACTTCGTTATTAAATGTGCCCGAAAGCGCGGAAGAAAACGCAATGTGCAAAATATCCTTGCCAGCCTGCAGGTAGGGTTCGAAGTATTCCTCCACCTCGCGCTGGTTGCGAAGCGCTGTTGAAACGGATGCGCCATCACGCATAAGGTCATAAAACGCGGGGATATCCGTATCCCTGCCCAAATCATAATAATACTCCGTGTCGTTTACGGTGTAGGGCATACGAAGCACTCGAACACCGGTTTCATCCTCCCACGCAAAGGGAATCTCAGAATTGGATTCGGTCGTAATAACAAATGAATATTCCATCGCCAATGATAACTCCTCTACCCGAATAAGCACCCGGGTCTATACAAAAAAATAATAGCTTGCTTACGATAAACAAAAAATGGACATAAAAATTCCTAGCGTCTGCTCCCAAAAAAGGCCACACCCAGCGCACCCGGCCGGGCATAGGCGCCAATGATTGGGCCCATGGGCATAATCATCGTTTGTGTGCAGCCTGCGTGCTTTTTTAAAAGCCAGCAGAGCTTCTCCGCTTTTTCAGGCACATCCGCATGCACCACGCCCACCACCTGGTTTTCAAGGGCGTAACCTACGCTGCGCACATAATCTAGCACACCACGCAGCGCTTCCTGCCTTGTTTTGAAATGACCCGCCTGGTTAAGGCCGCCATTTGCGCCAAGGCTAAAAAGCGTTTGCCTGCCAAGCAGCTCGTTGATTGCGTTCCCTGAGTACAACCCCGCAGCGCGCAAACCATCACGCTCTTCGGGGAAAAGCAAGCCGTGGGTATATTTCCTGTTTTCAACAACCCAGCCTGCCACATCGTCGATTGTGCGGTTTTCCGCCCGCATTTGCGCAGCCTCAAAAACCAGCATACCCTGAGCCAGCGAGCACGAGCAGGTATCCACCAAAATGATGCGGCGCTCAGGGTGCAGCAGGCGCATTTGCTCGCGCGCCACCTGCGCGGATTGGAACGAGCTGCTCATCGCGCCCGATAGGCTAAGATAGAGCACATCCCTCCCTGAAACAAGCACTGGATTCCACATGGAGCAGAATGCTTCTGGCAACACAGGGATGGTTTTGACCTGCACTGAATTTCTCATGGCATAATAAAACGCGGTGAGGTCAGTTTCCCTCCCCAAATCGTAAATATACGCCGCGTCATCCATTGTGTAGTGCAGGTGCGCGATTTCCAATTGTTGAACCTGCGCGGTGCGCCAGGGAATATCCGCGCCGGTATCCGTGCAAATGGCGTAGGAATGCTCCAGCCGCATAGCAATCTACCTTCCGTCAAACTCGCAAGCAAAACAAACCCTAAAGCTACGGCACATTAAACCTGCATAATTTGACTAATAAGATATCTTCCACCTATTATAACGTATTCATTAGCGTTTTACAAAAACAATTATAATTGTTAATAAAACTCGGCTTGTGTAAAATGTCACAGGCTTTTGCCAGTTTGCCCCTGTGCGCAATTTTTAGTCACAACCTATCATGTGTATGTTATAATAGCGTGTAGAAATATGCCGGCTTATTTCGGCAACCACGAGGTGTGCCTTGCAACACAACTTACACAAAAGTGTTTTTATTAAACTACTGACAATCACTCTGGCTATCTTTTTTTGCCTGCAGCTTTGCGGCTGCTCGGGTTTTCCTATTTTTTTCGGCAGCAAACCCACAGGTGGCGTGCTCATAAACGAGGTCGTAACCTCCAACTCACATTCACTCACACACGAATTGCTGGGCTCGCCTGATTGGATCGAGCTTTATAATTCCTCAAACAAGCGCCTCGATTTGGGCGGCTGTGGTTTGAGCGACAACCTCCGCAACCCCCAAAAATGGGTTTTCCCGGAGGGCTGCTCAATCGGCCCCAAGGAATACATGATCGTGTATGCAACCAAATACGATGGCGAACTCCCCAAAGATGTGCTATGCACGGGTTTTGGCCTTTCAAAAAGCGGAGAAAGCCTATATTTAACCGACACATATGTCAACATAATCGATGAGGTGAGCATCCCCGCGCTGCCTGCGGATGTTTCCTACGCGCGCGACAATAGCGAAAGCTTTGGTTTTTGCGCCTTCCCCACCCCCGGCGAAAAAAACGCGGAGGATATTAAAAGCAGCCTTGCCGAGCTTTCGTATGTTACTGGCAGCGGCACCCTGGCAATAAGCGAGGTTATGCCCGTTAACCAGAGCGGACTTCTTGCGCCCGATGGCAGGCGTTACGCATGGCTCGAGCTTCACAACCCCTCGAGCGAGGCCGTGCGGCTTTTTGAATACTACATTTCCGACAGCAACACCAACTTTTTCAAATGGCAGCTTCCGGATATTATGATGCAGCCCGGTGAATATTTAATCGTTTATTTTTACGGAAAAAGCGGCAAGGAAAATGAGCTTTTTGCGCCCTTTAAGCTTGGCCGTGATGATAGCGCGCTTTATTTAAGCAATGGCCAGGGTGGCGTGGTGGATGAGCTTAGCTGGGAAACCCCCGCTTTTGAAAATGTGGCCGTAATAAACACCGGCACGGATGAGCGCTACACCGCCTTTGCAACCCCGGGGGAGGCAAACAGCACGATCGCTTTTTCTTCCATGCAGCCTGTGCCAATGGAAGAAAGCGACCCAATCATACTTAACGAGGTGCTCGTTAAAAACCGATACAGCATAGCGGATCGCGATGGCGACCGCAACGAATGGGTTGAGCTTTACAACCGAGGCTCCAGCGCTTGCAGCCTCCTCGGTTATTATTTGTCGGATGATGAGCTCGAACCCGCCAAGTGGGCATTCCCGGATGTTGTTATTGAGCCGGGTGAATACTTGATCGTGTTCCTTTCCGGAAAGGAAAGCTCTCAGGATGAGCTGCACGCATCATTTGGGCTTAGCTCATCGGACGAAGTGATTATGCTCACAAACCTGAATGGGCTTAGCTACGATGTGATACCGCTCGACCCCGGCATCACCCAAAACGTATCGCTCGGGCGGGATGATTTGGGGCAGATACGTTACTTTGCCACCCCCACCCCACGGGCAAAAAACGACTCCGCCGCTTTTGAAACGCTGGGGACCTTACCCACACGCAACCCGAATGGCGTGTTTGTCAGCGAGGTGAGCGCGGTTGCAGCCGCAAAAAGCGGGAAGCAGGATTGGATAGAGCTTTATAACCCAACAAACCACGATATAAGCCTTGCGGGATGGCACATAAGCGATGACATAAACGAGCCTTACAAATACAAAATCAAAAACACAAGTGTAGCCGCCAAAGGCTACGCCTTGCTTTATGCCTCAAGCCACACTTCGCGGCAGGCGGAAAGCACACTGCCCTTTGGAATTTCAGGCAGTGGCGACACGATTTTTTTGACCGACCCTAATGGCATTTTGCGCGACTATTTTGAAACAGGCACGCTTCGCGCCGCACTATCCTCCGGCCGTAATGTGGATAACCCAACAAGCGGGCGTGTGTTTTACACAACGCCTACTCCGGGCCTGCCAAACACAGGCGGGGCCTATAGCGGTTATGCCGCCACACCGGTGTTTTCGCGCACGGAGCTTTATTTTGACGAAGCGTTTGAGCTTAAAATTTCCTGCGCGACCCCCGGCGCAAGCATTTATTACACCACCGACGGAAGCAAACCCAACAGCCAATCCGCAAAATACACAGGGCCAATCACTATTTCGGGCAACACGCCCGTGCGCGTAATCGCCATTTACGATGGCCTTTTGAACAGCGAAATCGTCACCCACACATATCTTCGTGAGCAAAAACACACGCTGCCGGTTGTGTGCATAAATGGCGATCAGGCGGACATCAGCTCCGTATATGCCGCAAGGGAAAAATCTGAACGCGTGGAGCGCGAAATGCACATGGAATACTTCGAATCCTCCGGCAGGCTTGGCGTTTGCGCGCCCATTGGTTTAAGGGCGAGCGGGGCATCCACATTAACTGCGGCGCAAAAATCGTTCACCATGTTTTTTCGCGGTGGTTATGGCCAGAGTAATGTGAACTATCCCTTTTTTGAGGATTACCACATCACAAATTTTTCCTCGCTTGTTATACGCAACTCCGGGCAGGACAGGAGCAACACAAGGCTTAGGGATTCTTTTATATCCTTGCTTGCAGAGGGCTTATACATCGATAACGTTGCCACCCGCCCTGTTGTGATGTACCTCAACGGCAAGTATTGGGGGATTTACGACCTGAACGAAAACCAGAACCAGGATTTCCTCGCTTCGCATTATGGCGTTGACCCCGATGCTGTGGATATCATCCGCCGCAATGTCACCGCGCTTTCGGGCAAAAACAGCGATTTTAAGCGTGTGCGCTCATATGGCCTCAACAAGGATCTTTCAGTGCAGGCCAATTTTGAGGAATACTGCCAGTGGGTCGATATGGATTATGTGATGGATTATTTGATCACCCAGACATTCTTTGCAAACAATGATATGTTTAACCAGAAATATTGGCGCAGCCAGGATAACAGCGTTAAATGGCGGCCCGTGCTTTTTGATCTCGATTTTTCGTTTTCCGCAAACAACCCTACGCGCGATATACTCTACCGCTATTTTATCCGCGAGGGCGTGCCCTCGCAGGATGGCAGCCTGACAAACATGGATATTTTCTGCGGGCTTAAAAACAACGCTTCATGGTGCGATCAATTTGTTGCGCGTTATGTATATGTGGTGGAGCATCATTATTCAGCGGAGCGTTTAACAAGCTCTTTGGATGAGTTTGCGGCCCTCCTGCGCCCCGAAATGGATAGGCACATTAAGCGCTGGGGTTCGCCGAACTCTGTTTCGACATGGGAAAACAATGTTAAGGCATTCAGGGATTGTTTGGAAAAGCGGCCCGCTAACGCGCTCAAGTTCGTGCAAAAATACTTTAACGTTTCAGATGCGCAAATGGAAGCCTACAAGCAGGCGGCAAAAGAAGCGCCATTTGAGCAATTGGTATTATAAAAACATAGCTATAAACAAATGCGATCAACTAAAAAAAGCGCTTCGCGCTTTTTTTTAATGTTTATACAGGTTTTACCCCGGTAAAGTGGTTTGCATCTAGTATCAGGCTGATTGAACCATTGCCAAGAATTGTGCAGCCGGAAATGTAGGCCAGGCGCCCCATGTTCCGCGTAAGATAAAGCGGCAAGGGTTTAACGACAGCCTGCTGCTCGCCGACGATTTTATCCACAAACAGGCAGGTGCTGCCAAACTCGCTTTCGATAAGCACCATAATACCATCATAAAAATCGGTTTTTGCGCCCTCAACGTCAAACAGCCTGTGCAGCCGCTCAATTCGAATGCACTTGCCACGAATGAGTATGCTTTCGGTGCCATCCGGCTCGATAATGATATCGTAAAGCCTTGGCTCGAACGACTCGCGCATGTTTAGAATGGGGATTATGTAATGCTCCTGCCCAACCTTAACCTCCATGCCGTCAATTATCGCCAGCGTAAGCGGAATGTTGAGCATAAACGATGTGCCGCAGCCCAGCTCGCTATCCACCGAAACGGAGCCGCCCATGCGCTCAACATTGCTGCACACAACATCCATACCAACACCGCGGCCGGAAAACTCCGTTACTGCATCCCTTGTGGAAAAACCGGGCTGCATTATAAAACGATACGCCTCACGATCAGAAATATCCGCCTCTGACTTTGTCGTTAAGCCCTTTTCCTGCGCTTTTTTGATAAGCTTATCCCGATCGAGGCCCCGCCCATCATCCGAAATGATAATCAGCACATCCCCGCCTGTGTTCCTGGCCTCAAGCGTAATTGTGCCTGCAGGCGCCTTGCCTGCGGCCAAACGCTCCTGCGGGGTTTCAAGGCCATGATCCATGGAGTTGCGGATCATGTGCATCAGCGGGTCGGAAAGGTGCTCTATCACATTTTTATCAACCTCGGTTTGCTCGCCAAGCAGCACAAGCTCCACCTCTTTGCCGGTTTTGCGCGCCATATCACGCACAAGGCGCTGCATTTTGCGGAATGTGGATGAAATCGGAACCATGCGGATTGACATGACGATATCCTGAAGCTCATCGGTCAACTGGCGCAGCCTGCGGGATTGCTTATCGAAGGATTCGAGCTTTAGCTCGACAATATCCGGATGCTTTGTGACCATGGATTCGGTGGTGACAATCTCCCCAACAAGATCCATGAGCTTATCCACCTTACCCACATTAACGCTCAGGAAATTCTGCACCCCGCCGCTGCCGCGGTTTGCTTCCCTTTTTTGCTCCGCGGGGGCGGTTTCCTCCTGCTGCTTTATCACAGGCGGGTATTGTTCCTCAATGCCTGCGCTTTGGGTTTGCTCAGGCTCTTCCTTTTTCGGCTGCACAACCGCAGAAGGCAACTCGCCGCTAATCGAGGGCGGCATGGCGGAAATATCGCATTCGATAAGCTCCATGCGCTGGAGGAACATCGTCTCCCCCAGCTTTTTTTCAAGCTCCTCACCATAAACATTCGATGCAATGTAGAGCGTGAGGCCATTGGCGATTATCTCCTCATCACAATTAACGCCCAAATCCTCAGGCTCATGCGCAATTTTTTCATACATACCTTCGAGCGAGTTCACCACCGCAAAGGCACGCACGCTCTCCATTGAGCAGCCCGGCTCAAAGTGAATTTGCGCCATATAATAATGCTGCGCCTGCGTCGCCTTTTGTGGCGCTTGCACGGCGGGCGCAATCTTTTCAGGCTTTGGATCGTCCGGCATTATAATCTGCGCTGGTGGCTCAACATGCGGCGCTTCCTCTTCTTTGGGCGGGTTTGCAATAAAACCATCAAGCTCAATCGCCCGGGCAATCAGCGGCTCATGCGAACCATCGGGCAAAAGCCCATCCTGCACCTTTGTGATTTCAACCTTAAAAAAGTCGATACATTCAAGCACCAGATCAAATATCAACGCCCACGCCTGCTTGGGGATATCCTCCCTTTGGCGAAGCACAGCAAAAATATCCTCTATTTTGTGGGAAAGCTTCGCCAACCCATCGTAGCCCATCATGGCGGAGGAGCCTTTTATGGTGTGCATTACGCGGAATATTTCATCGATTTGTGCTTTAGAGAGCGCAGCTTGCTTTTCATTATCAAGCAAAGTAACTTCCAGCTGCTCAAGCAGCTGCATGTTTTCAAACACATATATTTCAACCATGGAATCGACAGCGCTCATGCCTCTCTCCTCTTATGTGACGATTATTTTTATAATCCGCTTATTTAACCAAACGGTATTAGCTTGCGAAGCATTTCGACAATTGTATTTTCCTTATATGGTTTAACAACAAAACCCTTCGCGCCCGAAAGCACGGCCTCGCGCACCATTGCCTCCTGCCCCAGCGCCGTTACCATTACAACGCTTGCCGTCGGATCATATTCACGGATTGCTCTTAGCGCATCAAGCCCATTCATTTCGGGCATGGTGATATCCATCGTTACGATATCCGGCTTGAGTTCCTTATATTTTTGCAGGCCAACAAGGCCGTTTTCAGCCTCTCCTGCGATTTCAAAGCCGTTTTTGATCAGAATGTTTTTTATTGAAACACGCATAAACACCGCGTCATCTACAATTAGCACTTTGGGCATGCAGGGGCTTCCGCCTTTCAGTTGTTTGAACAAACTATAACAGTTTAGACATACTTGCTCATATTTATTATATCGGCTCACCGCCGCTTGTCAATCTGAAGGTATTTCAAAAAAGCAGCTTCGCCACTGTTGCAAAAGGTCACTTGTCATCTAAAAGCATTACTCGCCGAATACTTGCGCACCGCTCGCAATACACATAAAAGGGGGTGTTGTGTATGAAATTGCGCTGCGATGCGGTGTTTGAAGGCGGCGGCATAAAGGGCATTGGTTTTGCGGGCGCAATTACGGCGCTTGAAAACGCAGGTTATGTGTTTGAAAATGTGGTGGGCACCTCTGCCGGGGCAATCGCCGCATCGCTTGTTGCGGCGGGCTATAGCGGCCGGGAAATTGAGCGTGAGCTTACCTTGGTGGATTACACTAAGTTTCGCGAGGAGCCGCATTGCGGCAAGCTTGGTTCGGCCGTTAACCTCTTAGCCAACTATGGCCTTTACAAAACCGACTATTTTGAAAGCTGGCTGCAGGAGCTATTGCTCAAAAAGGGCAAGAGGGTTTTTGGGGATATATGCACAAACAACAAGGATAAAAAATATTGCTATCGTTTTCAAGCGATCGCCTCGGATATTTCCGCGCAAAAAATGCTTGTGCTGCCAAAGGATCTTATTCAGTTTGGGATAAACCCGGATGAGTTTCCCATCGCCCGCGCGGTGCAGATGAGCATGAGCATTCCTTTTTATTATGAACCCTTTGCATTAAAGGATCGGCAGGGTAATGTGCACCTGATTGTGGATGGCGGGCTTTTGAGCGGCTACCCAATGTGGGTGCTTGATGATGACACAAACAACCCACCCTGGCCAACATTTGGCCTGAAATTCACCTCGCCGGGCGATTTGCGGCCCGGGCAGATCGTTGGCACGCCCAACCTGCTTGAGTATGGAAAATCCATAGTTTCAACAATGCTTGAGGCGCACGATAAATACCATGTATCCCACACAAAGGGGGATTACCAGCGCTCAATATTGATACCTACATTTGTGCAAACAAGCAGCGGGCCAAAGATCATCCGCGCAACTGATTTTGACATCAGCCGGGAGGAAAGCAACGCGCTTTTCCAAAACGGAAAAAGCGCGGCCGAGAATTTCCTGCGGCATTGGGATTTTTATCAATGGAAAAAACTTTTTCGCCGGGGAACGGCGAGCATAAGCGCAAGCATACGTTAGAGAAGCCTGCCGCTGTGTGCGCCTTATGTTAGAGAAAGGCACATCGCTCTTCTTATTATATTAACCGGGTGTTGCGCAGGGCAGGCGGATAATATAAAATAAGCTCAACCATTATTCTTTTTATGGGATAACGCGCATGGACAAGCTTCAAAAAATAACAAACGGGGCATGACCACATGAAAACTTCGTTAACACCTTTGCTTGGCCTTGAGTTTGGCGGCATAACCGCCGTTACAGGCTGCGGCGGCAAAACTACAATCATTAACCTGCTTGCGCACGAAAACAGGCAAAAACGCGTGCTTATTTCCCCCACCACAAAAATATGGCCAATCCGCGAGCCGGATGTCTTTTTGTGCGAAAGTGAATATGCCTGCCTTAGCCACATCCCACAGGCCGGAATACAATGCTTTGGTGAGCTCAACCCCAAAACAGGCAAGCTGCATGCGTTTTCGCCCGAAACGCTTAATCAACTAACAAAAAAATACGATCTATCGCTGCTGGAAGCGGATGGATCAAACTGCCGTCCGCTCAAGGGTTATCTAACGCATGAGCCGGTTATCCCCGCCTATTGCACGCACACGCTGGGCGTGCTGCCTGCAACGGCAGTGGGCAGCTTTGCAACAGAAGAATACGTACACCGCCTGCCCGAGTTCCTTAAACAAACCGGATTAAACGAAGGGGCGATTGTCCCTGCTGAGGCAATAATACCCTTGATTGATTTTATGTTCATGGGTGCGTTGGGTAAGCGGACGGTGATAATCAATCAGGCGGATGTTTGTGAGGCAAACGCAGAAGCTCTTGCGGAAAATATCGCACGAAATTTTGATATTAAAATTATAATCGGCTCGGCCACACAAAGGAAATGGAAGGAATACGCAGCATGAACATATTGGAAACCGGCAAATTGGTAGTAGTGCGCGGCGGCGGCGACCTTGCAACGGGCGTTATTCAAAAGCTGCACAGGGTTGGTTTTAAGCTGCTTGTGCTTGAGGTTGAGCAGCCGCTCGCAATCCGCAGAAGCGTTGCTATTTGCGAGGCAATGTATGATGGTTTCGCCAATGTTGAGGATATCGCCGCGCGGCGCATAAGCGATCTCGACGAAATTTCCGCCTGCTTCGCTGCAGGGCAGGTGCCTGTTTTTGCCGACCCAAAGGGGGATGCTATTTTTAAGCTTTCGCCCATCGCCGTTGTGGACGCCATCCTCGCCAAACGAAACATTAACACGCATAAAGGCATGGCGCCAATCACAATTGCGCTTGGGCCTGGCTTTAGCGCGCCGCAGGATGTAAGCGCCGTTATTGAAACAAAGCGCGGGCATGACCTTGGCAGGCTAATCCTCAACGGAGGCGCCTTGCCAAACACAGGCATACCGGGCGAAATTGGCGGCAAAAGCGCGGAGCGTGTTCTGCACGCACCCGCAGCCGGGCTAATAAAGCATATTCGCAAAATCGGCGATATTGTAGAAAAAGACGAGCCTATTTTTCAGGTTGGCCAAACCATTGTGCATGCGCCCTTTTGCGGGCTCATCCGCGGGCTTATCCGCGAGGGCATCGCGGTTCAAAAGGGCCTCAAGCTTGCGGATGTTGACCCGCGAACGGATGTTGACGTTAACACCATATCCGACAAGGCGCGCTGCCTTGGCGGCGCTGTGCTTGAAGCGCTGCTGCATCTTGGCAGGGATTTGTAAAACAGGCCGGGCGCACAAAACGCGCAAACTCAAAAGTTGCTATTTGTTTAACCTACATGCTTTTTTGAACACAAAAGAAAAAGGAACTTCAAATGAAGTTCCTTTTTACACTGATCTCCGATCTTTCCGCTTCGCGGATCAAAGGGGATTAGTTTCTGTGCGCCTGGAAGCAGGCACTGCAGTAAATGGGCCGATCGTTCTTGGGAACGAACGGAATCTTGGTGGGCGCACCGCACTGTGCGCAAACTGCGTCGTGCATTTCACGCTCGCCGTTACGCTGGGTCTTGCGGTTACTGCGGCAATCGCGGCAGCGAACGGGTTCGTTCTGGAAGCCCTTCTCTGCGTAGAACTCCTGCTCACCAACTGTGAAAATGAACGGAGCGCCACAGTCTTTGCATACCAATTCTTTGTCCTGGAACATGTGTTTAATCCCCTTCTGTTTTGGATTTATTTTTGGCACTCTTAACTTCGGCTGACCTGGTTTTTGACCCCACATTCGCCAACAGGAAGGATCGCTCATAACCAATAGGTCCCCACTACTGCTTCTCTCAGGATTCATTTGATTGGGTTTGGCCTTACATAATTATCAGACTTGGACTTGACGCGCAAGAAGTGATGCTTTGTAAACGAACCTTTTCAATATGCTTCCTGGTTGGGCTTACACCTAGACCGCGCCATGATCACCGGCATTTTCGCCGGCTTACGTGGATCGTTTTGCCCGCGACTGGCTTCGATTTTCAACCACAGACCCGAAATTCAGGTACCGGACTTATTATACAGGCGGCGAAACAAAAGCGCAACCTATTTTTTCAATTTAGCAGGGCGTTTTTTGTCGAAAACGCTTGGTTTTGCCGCTAATTCAACAAAGTGATGAAAATGAGTGGCAAATTAAGGCTGCCGGAGAAGCAAAAAACGCCTGCACAGGCCCTTACCTAATTAAATTAGGTAAAACCCGCTCATAAACTAATAATTATTAACCAAATCGCAATTTTTCCTTAAGTTTAAAGTGGACAATATACTGCTCAAAGCGTATGATATAGAAAGATATTAACCCCCCCAGTGCTATGAACGTGAATCTTCTTTACCCCCCGTAAAACCCGCTGCCGCCACAGCGGGTTTTATTATCTGCAAATTTAACTGAAAAAATTTAATTGCAAACGTGTGCAAATATTTTTGAAAAAGGCTTGCATACGAAATAATTTTGTGTCATAGTATATGTACTGTAATTTCGTTTCTATTTAACTAATTTCGGCATATTCGTTCTTACTTACATTTGGGAAGGATCATTTTTATATGTCCGTTACCATTAAAGATATTGCAAAGGTGTGCAATGTTTCACATTCCACCGTATCGCGTGTGTTAAACAACAAATGTGCCCGGCAAACCCCACGAACCGAGCAGATTATTTCCACTGCCAAGGCGCTGGGCTACAAACCCAACACGCTTGCCCAGCAGCTTGTTAAGCGTTCCTCCAACATGGTTGGTTTGATGATTCCCGATATTGCCAACCCGCACTACAGTGAAATCACAAAATGCGTGGAGGATGCCGCGGCCTGCGCGGGCTACCGTGTGTTTTTGTGCAACACCGACTGGGATGTGCGAAAGGAGCAGATGTATCGTGATTCGCTGCTTGAAAGCCAGGTTGCAGGCATAATCGTAATGCCTGTGTGCGATGAGAGTCATGTGATGTTCCGTGGCCTGCCCGTGCCGGTGGTGCTGCTTGGAAGCCGCACTTTGGAGCCCGAGCTAAGCTATGTTGTAATGGATAATGAACGGGCAGCGCACATGGCCGCAGAATACTTCATCGGCCTTGGGCGAAGGCGGCTTTGCTACATCGCCCGCCCGGTTGAAAACTACACCTCGAGCGACCGTGAAAAGGGCTTCCTTGCCGCAACAAGGGAGGCGGGCATCGCCGCAAAGGATGTTGCGATCACCCGCAGCAAGGGCCACGCGCTTAAGGGTGGCTATCGTGCAACAAAGCAGCTTATCGAGCAAAACAAAACGCCCGATGCAATACTCGCGTTTAACGATTTTATCGCGCTGGGCGCGATACAGGCTGTGGAGGAAGCGGGCCTCACCGTGGGTGAGGATGTGGCCGTTATGGGTTTTGACGACATACTCTTTTCCTCTTTACCTAAAATTAACCTGACGACAATCACCCCATCTAATGAGGAGCTTGGCAAAGCCGCGATATTGCCAATTTTGCAGCAAACGAGGGATGACCTGCCCGCAAAGGGGCAAGTTAAAATCCTGCAGCCGCACATGGTGCTAAGGGCCACCTGCGGAGAAAACATCGCCAGAAAAAGGCTTAGCATACAAGCTTGAGTAAATCACACATACTTTCTCAAAATAAGCGCTTCTATCTTGAAAAAAACGGGTTCCACACATTTAGCTGATTTTTTTAGTTTTTTGCCGGAAGGCAAAATTTTCTCCAAAACTTGCACACGTGTGCAACAATGGGAAATAACAAAAATAATGGAGGTCATCTTGTTATGAAGAAAAGCGTAAAACTCATTTGCCTGTTACTTAGCATGATTATGCTGGCCGGGGTGCTCGTTGCCTGCGGAAACAACACAGCTGGCGGCACAAAAAGCACAAAGCTGGTTGTCTACGCTGCGCTCAACGAAGATGAAATGAACGCGTTTGTGTCAAAGTTCAAAGAGGATACCGGCATTGAAATTGAATATGTGCTTGGCGGCGCGGGCGATATGTCCACACGTGTGCAAGCCGAAAAGGATTCCCCCAATGCCGATGTGCTTGTTGGCGGCTCGGTGGATGTTTATGAACCGCTTGCCAAGGACGGCCTTTTCGAAAAGTACGATTCTCCCAACAACGATGCGCTTGACGCCCGCTTTAACGACCCCAACGGCTTTTGGCAGGGCTGGTACATGGGCGTGCTGGGTCTTGTTATAAACCGTGATCGTTTTGAGGCCGAGCTTAAGCCCTTGGGCCTTGAATACCCCAAAACATGGGATGATCTTTTAGATGAACGCTACAAAAACGTGTTTGTCACATCCAACCCTGTTACCGCGGGCGGCGGCTACATTTTCACAGCCTGCCAGCTCTTCCGGCTTGGCGATGATGCTGCGTGGGATTATTTTGCGGCGCTCGACAAAAATGTGCACCACTATTATAAGGGCGCTGGCGATTGTATTAGCCCCGTTGCAACCGGCGAATTTATCGTGGGCATGAGCTGGGTGCATGATATTTACAAGCAGGTTAAGGCTGGTTACCCGATCGATGTTGTGATACCGGAGCAAACCGCTTATGAAATTGGCGGCGTAGCCATCGTTAAAGGCGGCAAAAACAAAGAGAATGCCGAAATATTTGTGGATTGGCTGCTCACGCAGGAAATCGGCCAGATGAACACAACAAACTCCAACCGTTACTCCGTGCTTGAAAGTGTCGCTTCGCCCGAAGGGCTGCCCAAGCTTGAGGAAGTGAACCTTGTTGATTATGATCGTGCGCGCGCAGGCGAAATGAAGCCTGATGTTGTCGCCAAGTTTGACGCGGATATCGTTTCCAAGCGTTAAGCATCCGTAGATTCAAACGAGGAATAACTAAGCTCAGCGGTAATGAGCTTAAGCGATATTCCTGATACTCTCCTTCTTATTTGTTGTCGCTTCGTGCGTTTGATTGCACAATGCTTTTAAACGCACGAGGCGGTGGCAAGCCACATTAAGCTAATCATATTATGTTTTTGAATTTCCGATCCATCCGGAACTGCAACACGAATGGAGTTGATTCTATTGTCAAAATCCAGCGAGCGAATAAATGAAATGAAACGGCTCAAAAACGAGCCTTTGCTGCTGATTGCAATTATTCTCATAGTCGCATTTACTATTTATTTTGTAATTTCGCCTGTTTTCCAGCTTGTCACAATCGCCTCACCTTCGGATTATTCCATTTTGGTCGAAACCCCGCGCTGGGTGCGCGCGCTGGGAAACAGCCTTTTAATGATGGTGCTTTCCACAGTTTCCTGCACGGCTGTGGCCTTTGCCTTTGCCTACACCATGACAAGGCTTGATGTGCCGCTCAAAAAGTTCTTTCGTTTTATAACGATGCTGCCAATCGTATCCCCACCTTTTATTGTGGCGCTCTCATATATTTTACTATTTGGCGTGCAGGGCATCATCACAAAGCAGCTGCTTGGCCTGCAGGTGGATATTTACGGCAGGCTGGGGCTTTGGATTGTGCAGACAATCACATTTTTTCCATATG
Source organism: Eubacteriales bacterium OttesenSCG-928-K08 (assembly GCA_030266105.1). Lineage (GTDB taxonomy): Bacteria > Bacillota > Clostridia > Christensenellales > CAG-138 > JAJDHH01. The sequence goes on along the minus strand of JAJDHH010000029.1, from coordinate 5,597 downwards.
CGTTTAGCGTCATATATGGCGTTATGGGCAAGGTTTCAACAAACCTTGAATACGCAGCCTACAACATGGGCGCATCCCGCTGGAGAGTTTTTAAGGATGTGCTTTGGCCGCTGTGCCGCCCGGGTGTTGCAGGCGGCGCGCTAATGGCGGCAATACAGGTGCTGACAGACTTTGCAAACCCCATGATGATTGGCGGCGACCTTGCGCTTTTGCCAACAGAGGCTTACATGCAGGTTGTTGGCTGGTACGATATGAAAACCGCCGCGATACTCGCAACGCTGCTGCTTGTGCCCTCGCTGGCTATCTTTTTTATTCAGCGATTCTGGGTTGGCAGGCGCTCCTATGTCACCGTGACCGGCAAGGAGATTTCGCTCAAGCCATATGAACCACACAAGCTGGTTAAATGGGGCATGTTTGCGTTCTGCTGCTTTATTTCGCTTTTTGTGGTGACTGTTTATGGCACGCTGCTATATGGCTCCTTTACAAAAGCAATCGGCTACGATTGGTCGCTTACATTCTCCAATTACAGCTATGTTTGGGGGAAATGGCAGCAAATTTGGAACAGCATTAAGTTTTCCACCATATCGGCGTTGTTTGCTGCGCTGCTTGGCATGATTTTAGCTTACATCGTGCAAAAAAAGTCCGTTGGCATAAATGGTTTTCTGGATTTTCTCGCCGTGCTCCCCTCCGCGATCCCCGGCATGTTTTTAGGGCTTAGTTATGTAATTGCGTTTAACTCACCACCGCTAAAGCTCACAAACACAAGCGCAATTATGGTGCTGGCGCTTTTGTTCTGGAATCTGCCAACCTGCTATTCTGCAAGCAACGCGGGCATACAGCAAATTGGCAATTCTGTGGAGGATGCCGCCCTCAACCTTGGCGCAAACAGCTTCCGCAGCTTTAAGGATGTGATACTGCCGCTATTAAAAATTCCATTCCTTTCAGGGTTTGTGTTATCCTTCCTGCGTTCGGTCACATGCCTGAGCGTCATCATATTCATCTATTCGCCCTCTACCGCAACGGGCACAACCTCGATATTGGGGCTTGTATCCTATGGCCAGTGGGGCGCGGCGGCGGCGTGTACGGTGGTGCTCATAGCGATTGCTTTTACAGTCCTGTATGTTGCGGAATATTTCCTCAACAAGCGGGGCGCAAGCCTGAATATATAGGAAGGGAGCGATTTTCATGCCATATATTGATTTTCAACATGTAACAAAGATGTTCGGTTCGTTTAAAGCGCTTGATGATGTGACGCTTGGTATTGATGAGGGCTGCTTTATGACGCTGCTTGGCCCCTCCGGCTGCGGCAAAACAACACTCATGCGGCAGCTTGCGGGTTTTTCCGAGCCGGATAAGGGCGACATTTACCTCAACGGCAAGCGGGTCAACGGCCTGCCGCCCTATAAGCGCGGCACACCGCTGGTTTTTCAGGAATACGCGCTTTTTCCGCACATGACCGTTTATGAAAACATTTCCTACGGCCTGCGCCTGCAAAAGCTCGATAAGGCCGAGGTAGACGAGCGCGTCAACAAAATGCTGGATACATTTAACCTGCAGGGTATGGAGAAGCGCTTCCCGCGCGAGCTTTCAGGCGGGCAGCAGCAGCGTGTGGCCTTTGGCCGTGCGCTCATTATGGGGCAGGAGGTGCTGCTGCTTGATGAGCCGCTATCCAACCTTGATGCAAAGCTGCGAGTAGAGGTGCGAAGCGAGCTTAGGCAAATTCAAAAACGCCTGGGCATTACAGTTATCTATGTCACTCACGATCAGGACGAGGCGCTTTCCATGTCCGACAAAATCGCCGTTATGCGCGCCGGGCGCATAGAGCAGGTTGGCACGCCATGGGAGGTATATTTCAGGCCGCGCACGCATTTTATCGCCGACTTTGTTGGCACGGTCAACTTTTTGGATGTGGATGTTGTTGCTGCCGAGCAAAACAGCCTGACGCTAAACTGGGGCGGCCTGCGCTTTAACATCCCGCAAACCGGCTTTAACGTGGGCGACAAGGCTGAGCTTGCCGTGCGCCCGGAATGTATTTCACTCGCTCCGCTTAATGGGCAAATACCCGAAGGCGCGCATGTTGGCGAGATCACATTCTACAGCTTTTTGGGGCGCTACATCCGTTACTGGGTGAGCATAAACGGCCAAACCTTGATTGTGGATGACGCAAACCCCAGCCTCTCGGGCGCGATTGAGGGCAAGGTGCAACTTTCGTTTGACCAGGATAAGCTGCACCTGTTAAAAAAAGAAAACTAATAGGCAGGTATTTATGCTGCTGCTTGATTTTATCAATGTAGGTTATGGCGACGCGATTTTGCTGCGCGAAACAAACAGCGGTTACACGCTGCTTGTGGATTGTGGCGATAAAGACGTCGGCAAAGGGCCGCCCGGCTCAAAACGGCTGACCGCCGCAGAATTTCTCAGGCGGGAAAATGTGGAGCGCATAGACCTTGTGGTGCTCACACACCTGCATAAGGACCATGCAGGCGGGCTGCTGGCGCTTTCCCGGCAGGTTGCCATCGGTCAGCTTTGGAGCAACTATTTGCCGCCAAGCGAAGCCGCGCCGCCCACACATCAATTTGAAGGCGAACAGGCAATTAAAAACCTGACCCGCGCACTGGAAGATTTTTGCGCTGCGCTGGAGTTTTTGCGCGCACGCGGCACTAAGCTTGTTGAAATTAAATCCGCGCAACCGGAAATTAAGCTGACATCTTCGCTTTTGCTTAATGTAAGCTGCGCGCCCGAGCCGCTGATTAAACTCCAGGCGGATATTCTCGATGCTTTTTTTACCCCGCCATTTGAAACAAAAGGGCTTTTTGAGCTTGATAGCTTTATTAACGACACAAGCCTTCGGCTGACAGTTGAATACGAGGGCCGCATAATATATTTGCCGGGGGACACTTCCGCTTCCAGCAAGGCACAGGCTGAACCAAAGCGCTGCGACATACTCAAGCTTTCGCACCACGGGCACAAGGATGCAATCACACAAGCGCAGCTCAACGCGCTTTTGCCGGAGTATGTTGTGGTATCCGTTTCGAGCACCCGAAAAGACAATTGCCCCAACAAAGCGCTCATGGAGCAAATTGCCAATCAAGTGCCAAATGTGCTTTTTACGGGTTCCGCCCATATTCAGGGGCGTGCGCCCGCCTACCACCACTCTGTGCGGCTGTGCATTGATGAAGGAAGGATTTTCGAATAACGCCGAGCTAAAAAGTGCCGTCACTAAACGCGGCACTTTTTTTATCTCCCCTGGCTGCGCCGTTGACATGCAGATAAAACAAAGGTAAAATCGAATTGCCCGAAAAAATTGGACATTATATATTATTCGTATTTTACAATTCAGATTTTAAGGAGGAGCATCGTGTACAAAATCGTAAAAAAACGGCCGCTGCATGATACGGTCACTCTAATGGAGGTGCTGGCGCCCCGCATTGCTAAAAAAGCGCAGCCCGGGCAATTCATAATACTGCGCATAGACGAAAATGGGGAGCGCATACCGCTCACCATCGCAGGTTACGATCGTGAAAACGGCACCGTGCAGATCATTTTCCAAAAGGTTGGCACAACAACAAACCGGCTGGACTCACTCAACGAAGGTGATTTCCTGCTGGATTTTGCGGGCCCGCTTGGCCGCCCCTCCGAATTTGACGAATACACCGGCAAAAAGGTCTGCGTGATTGGCGGCGGCCTTGGCATCGCAATCGCCTATCCTCAGGCAAAAGCGCTGCACGCAATCGGTGCGGATGTGGACATTATCGTAGGTTTCCGCAACACAAGCCTTTTTATATTGGTGGATGAGCTTCAAAGCGCCTGCAATAATCTTTATATAATGACGGACGATGGCTCAAACGGCCACAAGGGTTTTACAACAACAGCCCTTGAGGAGCAGATCAACTCCGGCGTAAAATACGACCTGGTTGTCGCAATCGGCCCGCTGCCCATGATGCGCGCGGTGTGCAACCTCACAAAGCAGCATGGCATTAAAACGATTGTTTCAATGAACCCGATTATGATAGACGGCACAGGCATGTGCGGCGGCTGCCGCCTCACCGTAAACGGCGAAACTAAATTCGCCTGTGTGGATGGCCCCGACTTTGACGGCCACCTTGTGGACTTTGATGAGGCCATACAGCGCAGCCGTATGTTTAAGCCCGAGGAAGGCGCAAGCTTTGAGCGCCACAAATGCAGGTTAACAGGAGGTGATGCCTAATGGCTAACATGAGCTTAAAAAAACTGCCCCCGCGCGAGCAGGATCCGGATATCCGCAACAAAAACTTTAACGAGGTTTCGTTTGGTTATGATAAGGCCATGGCGCTTGAGGAAGCCTCGCGCTGCCTTAACTGCAAGCACAAGCCCTGCGTTAACGGCTGCCCTGTAAACGTGCGCATACCTGAATTTATCGAGGCCATCCAGCAGGAAAATTTTATGGAGGCCTATGAAATAATCCGCTCAACAAACAGCCTGCCCGCAATCTGCGGCCGTGTCTGCCCGCAGGAAACCCAATGCGAGCAGCTTTGCGTGCGCGGCATAAAGGGCGAGCCTGTCGGCATTGGCCGCCTTGAGCGTTTTGCCGCCGACTATGCGATGGAGCAAATGCGAAACAACAACAGCAAGGATGATATTTCGATCCCCCCGCGCAACGGCAAGCGCGTTGCGGTTGTGGGCTCCGGCCCGGCGGGCTTGACCTGCGCGGGCGACCTTGCAAAGCTGGGCTATGATGTTACGATATTCGAAGCGCTGCACACCCCCGGCGGCGTGCTTGTGTATGGCATACCCGAATTCAGGCTGCCAAAGGCGCTCGTGCGCGAGGAAATCGCCACAGTTGAAAAGCTGGGCGTAAAAATCGAAACAAATGTTGTTGTGGGCCGCGCCGTCAGCTTGGACGAGCTGCTCAATGAGGAAGGCTTTGACGCCGTTTTTGTCGGCTCCGGCGCAGGGCTGCCCAACTTCCAGAAGATTCCCGGCGAAAACCTCAACGGCGTGTACTCTGCAAACGAGTTCCTCACGCGGGTTAACCTTATGAAGGCGTATACATTCCCCGAAGCGGATACCCCCGTGCGCGTAGGCGAGCGCGCGGCGGTAATCGGCGGCGGCAATGTCGCGATGGACGCAGCGCGCTGCGCAAAACGGCTTGGGGCCAAGGAGGTTTACATCGTCTACCGCCGCAGCGAGGTGGAAATGCCCGCGCGTGTTGAGGAGGTTCACCATGCAAAGGAGGAGGGCATTATATTCAAAATGCTCTCTAACCCCACACGCATAAACGGCGACGAGAACGGCAATGTCACAAGCATGGAGTGCATTGAGATGGAGCTTGGCGAACCCGACGCTTCAGGCCGCCGCAGGCCCGTGCCCAAAAAGGGAAGCGAGTTTGTGCTCGATTTGGATACGGTTGTGGTTGCAATCGGCAACTCGCCCAACCCGCTCATCAAAAACACAACACCCGGGCTTGAAACGCAGCGCTGGGGCGGAATCATCGCCGACGAGGACACAGGCAAAACCAGCCGTGAGCATGTTTATGCAGGCGGGGACGCTGTGACAGGGGCTGCGACTGTCATCTTAGCCATGGGTGCGGGTAAAACCGCTGCCGCCGCAATCCACAA
>JAJDHH010000028.1 GCA_030266105.1 Eubacteriales bacterium OttesenSCG-928-K08 | reverse complement strand
GGAGGAGTTGGACGAACAATATGATTACGCGTTATTTCGTGGTGACAGGTATTCGTTCCGTTTCACAGACACTTTCGGATACAATTATATGCTTGAACGTTACGACTATCTGGGCGACGGCCTATATTATCTTTCCTTTGCATCCAACGATAGCCACTGGCCGGGGCACCCGGAAAACCTAAACGGCATACTAAAGGACTTTTGCCGCCTACTCGTCAAGCGCTCAGACTCCAAGTGGGGCTTTACGGTTGTCGCCAAGCTAAAGGACGGGGAGGATAGATTGTTGCCTGAGGATTTCCCGTTGCCCAAAATTGCGGTTGGATAAGTAAAAGTTTAAGCTAATAAAAAAAGTGGCGGCGCGCAGCAAAACGATTCGCAGGATCGTTTTGCCAAGCGGCTTCAAATCCCCTCTTAATTCATCCAACAAAAAAACAGCCTATGCAGGCTGCTTTTTATGTTGGTGCGGACGATGGGATTTATTTCTGGCTCTTGCCCGCTTGGCGCTTCGCGCTGCATCGGGCGGCGGCTGCGAAATCCGGCCTGCGCGCCTTTTTCGCTTCGCGCGGCGCTTGGCTTCAAATCCCCTCTTAATTCATCCAACAAAAAAACAGCCTATGCAGGCTGCTTTTTATGTTGGTGCGGACGATGGGATTTGAACCCATAAGGTTTCCCCGACGGATTTTAAATCCGTTGCGTATGCCGTTCCGCCACGTCCGCGTTTTATATGCGGCTTGCACGGCAAAAAACGTGCAAGCCGCAGTTTTTAATCTATTTTCGGGCGCACGAGCGAGCGAACCTGCGTTGTTAATGTTACGCCATGCTCCATGCAAAGCTGAGTAAACTTCTGCTGTATGCGCATGAGCACAATGCTTATTGAAACCTCACTTGCTGAGGGCAGCAGCAGCAGCAGTTGCGTGTTTGAGTGCTGTGTCACAACGTCGGTTCTGCGCAAGGATATCATGCAGGCACGCTTAAGCGCCGCCATTACCTGGAACATTTCCTGGTCGCTTAATGTGCGCGAATGCGAAACGATCGTGTACATAACCAGCATGCTTGCGAACTCTTCGCGCCTGTTCATGCGCTCATGCATCTGGAACATTTGCCTGAACACATCCATCTCGCAAAACATGGGCCCGGCAGCAGCGGAAGCCGCACGAAGGTCGTCAATCACCATGCTGATGTCGGGGCGCAAGGGTTGATTTACTGCACTGATGCTCCGGCCCGCTGCACGCAATTCCTCGGAAGGCTCCACATTAAGCTCCTTTTGAAGCATGGATGTGATGCTCCTGTAGTGTGTGAGCGCACTGTAGCGGCTGCCCTGGGCGAGCAGGGCGTTAATCATCATCGCGTGATAATGCTCTTCGAACATATTGTGCTTAAGCGCCGCTGAGCATACCTCGATCACCTCGGCGTATTTGCCCTGATCATAAAGCATTGTGGTGTAGCTATTCACACAATCAAAATACTGCCTGCGATACTGCGCCGTTAGCTGTTCCACCCAACTCTCATGCGCGATATCCTCCATAAAGTCGCCTGAATAAATTTCCATCAGGCGGCGGTTGGCCTCTGCAAGCTCACGATCCGACAGGCCGGATTTAATCGTGGCGGCAAGCCGGTCGAACTCAAACGCATCAACATACACATTTGCGTCTATGTTCCAACCATAATTGCGGTGCTGGGAAAGGATGTAGGGCTGGCCAAATTCATCCGTTTCGGGCAGCTGCTTTCTTAGTCTGTAAATCAGGTTTTGCAGCGCCTTGCGGGGGTTTGCGACTTCATCGTCGCTCCACAAAATATCGATTAACGTGTCGGAGGTAACAAACTTACCCCGGTTCGCCAGCAAATAGCGGAAAAGGCACCAAATGCTGTTTGCGCGAGGTGAAAGGCTCGATAGCACAACACCCTCGCACTCAACTACAAAACCGCCAAATAAAGTGACTTGTAGCTTTGCGCTTTTATTTTCCATGAATAAACCCCCTTCGAGCTAAACCGCAGGCTGCAAAAACCGCTTGGCAAACTTGCAACCGCAGTTTATGCCGCATGAAAATAGTATAATGCCTGAGGCAATTCTGCGCAAGGGGAAACGGATGCATTTTCTTAAAATTCACCCGCTCAATCTCACAAGGAAATTTGTGGATAAGTGCATTGATGGACATTATTTTATCCCAATTGCAGCACTTTATATATTATCCTTGCAAAGGGATTCACCTAAGGGCAGTGAAATCGTTATATATGATATCCAGATCGTATTTCCATTGCTAAGGGGTTTCAAAAACGTTATGATAAATCAATAAAATAACTTTTGAATAATAAGGAAAGGAAAAGCTTGTTATGGCAATTAAAAACTTCGAAGAGCTTATAGAAAGAGTAAAGGGTGGGCAAAAGCGCACCGTTGCGCTCGTGGAGGCGCATGACGAGCACGCGTTGGAAGCAGTTATCCAGGCGGCGGATATTGTTAACGCCATTTTGGTGGGCGACCGTAAAAAGATTTCGGATGCTTTAAGCGCGCTTGGGCAGGATCCGGCAAAGTATGAAATAGTGGAAGTTCCCGAGGGCATGCATCCTTCAGTATGTGCGGCCAACCTCATCCACGAGGGCAGGGCGGACTTTTTGATGAAGGGCAAACTCATGACCGGCGATCTTCTAAAGGGCGTGCTTTCCCCCGAAGCCAACCTTCGTGCGGGTTCGCTAATGAGCCACATAAATATGATCGAAATCCCCAACTATCATAAGCTGCTGTGCGTAACCGATGGCGGCATGGTCACATACCCTGATCTGGAAAAGAAGATTGGCGTTGTTGAAAATGCCGTGCGTTTCTTCCACCAGCTGGGTTACGAAAAACCCAATGTCGCGGCACTTTGCGCGATTGAATCCGTTAACCCCAAAATGCAGGATACTGTGGATGCCGCAAAGCTAAAGGAAATGAGCCTCTCGGGCGAGCTGCCAAGCTGCTATGTTGAAGGCCCGATCTCCTACGATTTGGCGATGGTTCCCGAGCTTTCCGAGGTTAAGGGTTACTCAAGCCCCGCCGTTGGCGATTTTGATATTCTTTTTGTGCCGGAAATCGTTGTTGGCAACGTGCTTGGCAAATGCCTCATCTACACCTGCGGCGGGCGCATGGCAGGCATTGTGCAGGGCTGCAAGGTGCCGATCGTTTTAACATCGCGCGGGTCTTCCGCCGAGGAAAAATACTATTCACTAGCGCTTGGGGCTGGATGCGCCTAAGCTTTTATTAGGAAAACGTATATAATTGGAGGTTTACATATGGAAAAATTGCTTGTAATTAACCCAGGCAGCACATCTACAAAAATTGCCGTTTTTGAAGATGAAAATAAGGTGCTGTCCACAACGCTTGTGCATGAAGATGAAGTCCTCGCACAGTTTTCACACGTCACTGAGCAGGTAGGCTATCGTAAAGATCTCATAGCCCACACGCTTAAGGAAAAGGGTGTGGATATAAATTCGCTGACCTGCATAATGGCCCGCGGCGGCCAGCTTCCGCCGGTGCCCTTTGGCGGATACCGCGTGGATCAGGCGATGGTGGACTATTTTAATTCGCTGGGCGCAGGCACACATGTAAGCTGCATAGGCAGCATAATTGCATATGGTTTTGCAAACGAGCTGAATGTTCCCGCTTATATTTACGATCCTGTGAGCTGCGATAACCTCCAGCCCATCGCCAGGATCACCGGCATGCCCGAAATCCCCAAAAAGAGCCGTGGCCATGCGCTTAACTCGCATGCGATGGCAAACCACTGCGCAAAGAATGTAATGAAACGCCCGCTGGATGAGTGCACGTTTATAGTGATGCACCTTGGCGGCGGCGTGAGCACATGGCTGTTTGACAAAGGGCGCGCAATCGATATGTATAGCGACGATGACGCGGGCTTTTGCCCTGAGCGCTGCGGGCGCATCCAGGCGCTGGAGCTTATCCCGCTTTGCTTTAGCGGCAGGTTCACATTTGAGGAGATGATGAAAAAAGTTCGCGGCAACAGCGGCATCCGTGCGCTTTTGGGCACGAGCGATATGCGTGTTGTTGAGGAGCGCATCGCCAATGGTGATGAATATGCCGCGCTTGTGTATGACGCATTCCTCTATTCCTCCGCAAAAGCGGTGGGCGACCTTGCCGTTGCAGTTAAGGGTAAGGTGGATAGGATCATTCTCACGGGTGGCATCGCGCACTCTAAAATGGTGCAGGAAAAAATCAGGGATTATGTTGAATGGATCGCACCCCTTGAATGCCTGCCCGGCGAATTTGAAATGGAAGCCCTTGCGCAGGGCGGTCTGCGTTTGTTAAGCGGCGAGGAGCAGCCTAACGAGATCAAGTATGCTTAAAGCTTAAAAAGTTAATTTCAATTATAAAAAAGAATGGGCGGTTACCGCCCATTCTTTTTTATGATTTTCACATGAATTAACCCTCGTCAAACGCGGAGGAAGGCTCATCAAAAGAGACTGTCGCCGCGCTCACCTCATAAGCTATCCTCTCAAGCACGGTTCCATCAGGCAGCGCTTTTTGGTAATGCCTGCTTTGCACCCTGCCCGTTATATGCAAACGATCGCCCACCTCCAACCCGCCCACAAAACGCGCGTTGCGGCCCCAGGCAATTACCGGCAGGTAATCAGATTTGTGGTAGGGCCGGTTCACCGCAAGCAGCATGTCGGCAATCTCTCTTGAAAAAGGCGTTGTGCGGTAAACAGGCGGCTTGCAAATGTAGCCTGTTAACATAATTTCATTCATGTATCCTTCGGTTTCGCTGCGCCTTTGGGAAATGCTTTTTGCAAAAACCGTCACCAGCAGCCGGTTTGCGCGCTCGGTTTGCATGTTGTAGGAGCGCAGCTGCCCAAAAACGAGAAGCTCATCGCCCGCATTGGGCAGGCACGGCAAAAGCCTGCCGCTCACCGTTACCGGCAGCACATCCTCAACGCCGGATAGGCGCGGCACAGCAAGCTCAAAACGATAGAACGCCTCGCCAAAAAGCTCGTGGCTAAAAAGTGGGTCCTCCAACACACGACCGGATAAGCTCACCTGATTGTTTTCGTTAGTTAAATCCATTCGTATACTCCTCAAGTTAGTTTGGGAAAACATAAAGCTTAATAGCAAAAAAAAGTGGCAAAGCTGATTGAATAAAAATTGCTCTATTAATACTAAACTGCGATTAAAATCGCAGTAACAGCGCTGCGCGCTGCGCCACTACGTGGCAAGTCTTATCCTTCCCTCTAATAAAAACAGTACGTTTTTATTGAGGATCTGTATAATTGTATTCGTCGCTCTTGTTGCATATTCGCACCGCTTTTTCTACATGAATTATGTTTGGCCGGGGAAACTAAAACCATATTGCTTGTGCAGTGTGCATTTTATCTAGGAGAAGCTAACGATGGAAAAGCCCAAACGGCCCCTTTTAAAGATTTTTTTGATTATTTTTGGCGGTGTTGCGCTCGTAGCTATTGCGCTTGTTGCGCGCTTTAATTTTTTGCGCGAGGATCCCATGCTTGCTTTTTCGACCCCCGCGCCAAGGGTAATCACAACGCCAACACCACTCGCGGAGCGGGTGGAGCGCTTAAACGCGCCGATCATCCCCTACACCCCAACCCCCACGCCAACATTGCCGCCCGAACATGTGTTGGGCGCGAACACCATAAACATCGTGCTTATGGGCCTTGATAGCGATGAGGAGCGTGAGGCTGCAAACCGTGGATATCGAAGCGATACCATAGCCATATTGGTTGTTGACGTTAAAGCGCCATCGTGCACTGTGCTTAGCGTTCCGCGCGATACTCGCGCAAAGGTGCAGCGTCTGAACAGCAAGGGGCAGGTAAAAAGCACGCAGTATAACAAAATCAACTCCGCCTACAACTATGGCGGCGGGCCGGACGCATTTGGCGCGGATAATCTTATTGTCGCTTTGGAAAGCCTGCTTTTTGATGATTTGAACTCCGATGTGCAGCTTGGTTATTATGCCAGCATTGATATGGATAGCGTGGAGAAATTCGCTGACGCTGTGGATGGCGTGCCTATCACATTGCCATATGACATCCCCAACTTTGGCAAGGAGAACGAAGAGATTGTGCTGCGTGGCGAGGATGCGAGAAAATTCGTGCGGCTTAGGCATGGCATCACCGGCGGCAGCGACATTGGGCGCGTGGAGCGCCAGCAGCTTTTTATTAAAGCCTTCGCTAAAAAAATCCAGCAGCTTGGCGCAAGGGATATTATCCCCCTGCTTTGGAGCTCGCTTGCAGCGGATATTCAAACTAACCTCAACACCGAGCAGATTATGGTGCTGGCAGATCTTCTTGCACGGCTCGATCTGGAAAAATGCGAGTTTGTAACATTGCCGGGCTATTGTAAAACAATAGAGGGCAGGAGCTACTATGTGCCAAAAACAAAAGAGGTTAAGGCGCTTGCGCTAAAGCTTTGGGGTGGGGAGAAGCTTTAAGGGCGGTGCTTATAATTAAAGCACCGCCGTGCGCCTAAGATAAGATAACAGCTTAACGCCCAAAATGCGCAGCAGCAGGAAATATTCAACAACGCACGCAAAAAGGCTGACGAGCATTGCCGCCACGCCGTTTAAGCCAAGGCCAAGGAACACAAAAAAGAAAAGCCTCGCGCTTAGATACAGCACAATGCCGCAGCAGGCCGGCACAACAATTGAGTTAAATGGCCGCACGCGCGTGTGTGTAATCCTATGCACATAAATCAGCCCTGCCACCATGTGCGCAAGATCGCCCAGTATTAAGCCGACAATGTAGCCATACACATGCCAATTGGGCCTTGCCGCAAGCACATATACGAATGAAATTTGCAGCACCTCGCGCACCCCCGCAAGCAGCAGAACCTGATTTTGTTTGCTCAATTGTATAGTAAAGAGTATCACTATAATGATCGAATTTTTCGTATCCCTCAAATGGATAAAGTACACTTTGATTGGGGAAGTATTCTCCCGTTGAGCGTTCCAAGTCCACTGCATCCTGGCTATACATAGAAACAGCAAACAGCAATTCCTCCTTTGATACCTCCTCGCTTGAAGCAAAACAATCTCCCCAATTTAGCAAAAAAACCATATCATTCAGATTTGCGATTTCTTTTCTTTTCAGCCGTTTGGTTGAAGCGCTGCCATTTTCCAAAGCTTCACCAAGCCATACAACCAATTCATCGATTTCCTTGGGAACACCCGTATCAAAAGGTTCGATTGTTGGCATAGGGGTAAAGGTGGGGACTGCTACAGGCGTTGGGGCAGGTGTAGGCGTAAATACTGGCTCAGGAGATACCGTTGGCATTGGCAACGCCAAACTGGGCGGGGGTGTTTCCCCGCCCTTCTCCAATGCTTCTGATTGTGATGACATATCAACCTTTGTGCAGGCCGATGCTGATGCTAAGGTGATAGCGAGCATTCCTAACAATATTATTTTCTTAATCATTACAATCGCGCTCCTTAAGCTTTTTGGTGTCCACCCCGCCGATGGTGTAGCGCGCCTTTCAAGCTTACTTGTGGATAGGCACGATGAGTTGATCGTCCGATACATGTATTTTAAGCAAATTTGTGGAGCCTCCTCTGGAATTATCTTGGTTAATTATACCATAATTTGTGTTTCCTGCCGACTGTGAATTTGTGCTGCTGCGGTATAAAAAAACAGCCCGCATAGGCTGTTTTTTTTCGCATGAATATTGAGAAGGATTTAACACCGCCTGCGTCAACAGCATAAAACCTGCTCCATTTGCCTTAATCGATTATGACCTCAGTATCAGGGAGCGCCTTTTGCAAGCGGCCCATAAGCCCCCTGCCCATTTCAGGCGCCGCCTGAGGGGATTGGCCAAGCACGATTGCAACCGCACTGTGTGCAAGTGCATACTCATAAAGCGCCTCAAGCACATTATCCGCACGGATAACAGTCAGCTCGCCGCCAGAAAGCTGCGCCGCAGTGAATAAATACTCAAGCGCCTCGCCCTCGTAAACATTGCCTAAAATGTTTTCACCGGTTTTAACCGCATGCACAACATGCAACGGCAAACCGCTTTTTTCAGCAGCGGTTTTGCCCAAAGCAATCAGGCGCTCACATGTGCGCTGCCTGGTAACACAAACCATTACAATGCCCGTTGTGTGCTTGTGCTGCATCATATATGATGGGCTAATTTGTTCAGTTTTTTTATTCACGGCTTTAACGAATCCTCCATTTTATCAGGCAGGTTTAGCTGCTTTTGCTCAAGGGCAAGCTGCACGGCATCATTTGCCGTTGTTGCCACACTGTAAAGCGCGCGGGATTGTTCGTTTGCAAAGTTTTGCTCAAACATCCGCTCAAATTGCTCCAGCAGCGGGTCAAAGAAACCAAAGGGATTACAAATGACAATGGGCTTATTATGGTAGCCCAGCTGGCGTAAGGTTATAACCTCCAGCAGCTCTTCAAATGTTCCAAATCCTCCGGGCAATGTTATAAATGCTTCGGAAAGATCCTCCATTGTGTATTTACGTTCGTGCATTGTGGGGGTTTCGATCAGCTCGTGGCAGCCAGGGTGTGGAATTCCCGGCCTGTTGAGAAGCTCGGGTATCACGCCGATTACATAACCGTCATTTTCAAGCGCACCTGTGGCGCACGCGCCCATCAGCCCCAGCCGCCCGCCGCCAAAAACGAGCGAGAGGCCCTCCTTTGCAAGCGCCGCGCCAAGCTCATGGGCAAATGTGTAATATTTTTCTTCCAGACGCTGGCTGGAAGACGCGAACACGCATATGTTTTTTCTTTGCACCGTTTTGCCCCCCGTTTTAGCTAATAATGCCTGCATATCGCATGACCATTCTACGTTATCCTTGCCCCGAAAACAAGCCAAACTGCTATATTTTGCAATTTTGTCAAAATGAAAGGCCGAAGATCGTTATTATCCCCGGCCATGCTGGCTTTTGTGGTGCGCCGGACTAATTCAGCTTAACATATGTGGCGCTGACATAGCCCGTTTGCCCGTTGACTGTTACATTGTACCAACCATTTGTTGGGCCGCTGTTAATAGTCAGTGTTGTGCCTTTAGCAAGGGTGGTGATTATGTTGCTGTCGCTGCTGGTTGTTGCAGCGCTTCTTAGCCGGACGCTGCCTGTCGTTTTCCCCGTTTTTGATGATGATGAGGATGAGCCTGTGGCGGCGCTCGTTGTAACATAACGTTTAACGAGGTAACCGGTCATATTATTATATGTGGCCTGATACCATTCCCCGCTTTCACCAAGGATTGTGATCGCGCTGCCTTTTTTTAGCGTTGCCAGCGTGGAATGGCTTGTGGAAGGGCCGCTCCTAAGGTTCACGGTGGCGTTTGTTACACCCTGAGATGTACCTGAGTTGCCCTTAACCTCGCCGGTTATGTTGATATAATCCTTGTGGGCGTAACCTTCCGTGCCGCTTGCTGTGACACGATAGAAATTGCCCGTTTGCGAGTGAACATAAAGCTGTGTGCCCACAGGAAGCTGCATGACTTTGTTAGCGTCGGATGTTGCGCTTGCGCTGCTTCTTAGCCACACCCATTCGTTAATGACGATGCCAGTCCACATCGTTGCGCCCACAGAACCCGATGAACCGGAAGAGTCCGGAGTTTCCGTGCCTGATGATGAGTTGGTAAGCTTTATGTATTTGCTGCTCACATAACCCAGCGTGCCGGATACATCCACATGGTACCAATCGCTGTTGTATTTGCTCAAAAGGGTAACCTGTGTGCCCTTGGACAGTTTTTTGAGGCTTTTTGTGCTTGTTGAAGGCCCTTGCCTGAAGTTAACCTCGGCAGTCGTTTGCCCACTGCCAATGCCGACTGTGCCGGTGTCCTGGTCGTTGCCTGTTGACGGTGCTGATGTTTCCTTCACATAATCGCCGCTGATGTAACCAAGCGTACCTGAAAGGTTCACGTAATACCAGCCGCTCTCCTTGCCAAGTATCGAAAACTGCTCACCCTTATTCAGCTTGCGGATTATGCTGTGGTTTGTTGAAGGGCCTTGGCGGAAGTTAACGCTTGCAGTCGTTTGCCCGTAACCGATTACAGAGCTTGGGGGCAATACTGTGCCGTTGTTCCCTGAATTGTTGTTCCCTGAATTCTGGTTTTGGTCTTCCTGCAAGCGAATGGCAGTCTGCACGATATAGCCCTTCAGCTGGCCATACTGCACCTGATAATAACTGCCCTCCGTGCCTAAAATCTGCACCACCGTGCCTGCGTTTACCCTGCCGACAATTGTGCCAACGCCTGCAGACGCCCTTGTGCGGATGCTCGCCGATGTGGTAATTATCACGCCCGTCGTTCCGCTTAAAATGGGGTTATTATTGTTATTGTTTGTATTGTTGTTGTTTGTGTTATTATCCGTGCCTGTGTCAATGGGGGGGGTAATAATCGTGCCGGAATCACCGCCAATTGTGTTCACCGGATCGCTAGGCGCTGAAACGCCCATGTTTTTAATGGTTGCGCCGGGGTAATAAAATTTGAGTATTTTTTCGTATTTCCAGCCCTCGTTTGCCATTTGCTCAGCGCCGCGCTGGGACATTCCCACGCCATGACCGTATCGCCCTTGATAGACCTCATAATAACCCTTGTTTTTATTGTTGGTTACTGTTATGAGCCTGAGCGAGGATGATTTTGAGTTTGTGAAAACATTGTTGTAGCGCAGCGCCTTAATGTCGAATGAAAAGCTCGCGCTTAATGTGGAGTTGTCGTTAACCGTCACCACCAGAGACATTGTGGCGTTAGGGGTTGTGCTTGTGCTGCCCATCAGAGCGAGGTTTGTTACCTCGTTGATATATGTGACTGTGTCCGAAGGGCCAATCTGGCCGGTCTGGCGCAAGATTGCCTGCGCATAACCACGCAAAAACCAGCTCATCGTTGAGGTGGTGTACCTGCTGCTATCGCCATCGTGTGGAACATACACCGTTTCCTGCATGGATAAGGGGTTTTTCAGGTCGTAAGGGTCAGAAACGCGGGAAAATGCCTTGTCCCAAATATAGCGGTTTGTGCCCGACCACACATCGGAAGGAAGCAGCGTTGAGCCGCCGTTTGATGCCGCGTAGTATGCGCTTAGGATGCTGCTGCCAAGGTATAGCCCAACGTTATATGTTGCATCAACAGCAGCCATAATGTTTTTCTCGGAAGCGACATAACCCTTGTAAACCTGATCGTTTGCGGTGTCGCCAATGTCGTAATCGCTGCCGCCCGTCATGTTTGCGATAACATAACATTTTGCCGCTACCGCCTGCGCCTTAAGCGCCTCGAGGGGGAAAGCATCGTTCATTTCGCCGCGCACAACACCATAAAGATAGTGCGCGAGAGGGACTGTGTTTATCACACGAAGGCCCGATGCGCTATACTTAAATGTAAAATGGCCAAGATAGTTTCTTGTTGCGCTGCCAACAGTCGCCCTGATGGAGCCGTATGAAGGATCGATCTTTTCGCGCATCACCGTAACGCTGGTGCCGCTATAAAGCTGCCCTGCCGTTGAGTGGCTTAAAACAACCTTGTTGCCCGAAATCGTTGCGGTAAGCGTACCGTTCTTGAATGTTTTGCCGTTTTCCTGAACAAAATAGCTTCCGCTTACGCTTACGCTCATTTGCTTAACGCCGCTGCCAACAGAAAGCAGCACACGCACGTTTGAATAATCCGTAGCGGCTTTGGCGCTTTTCATTCCAACAAGAGGCACGATTGCAAAAATCATCAATGCCGCAAGTATGGCGGCGGCTGTTCTACGCATTTTTAAATAAACCCTTTCGTGTCGCACAATTAAAAGAAGATTGTATAATGTTCGAGATTATTGTACCAAAATGCATACGCGGATGCATGAAAATCCGGCAATATTCTCGCTTTGTTCACAAAAGTTACGGTCGCCCCGGCTAAATATGCAGGCATATTTGAGGCTATACATTAAAGCGGAAAAGCACAACATCGCCATCCAAAACGATGTATTCCTTGCCCTCTGAGCGCACAAGCCCCTTATCCTTGCAGGCCTGCATCGATCCTTCGCGCACGAGCGTTTCATAAGGCACGATTTCCGCGCGGATAAAACCGCGCTCAAAATCCGTGTGGATTTTGCCCGCCGCCTGCGGCGCGCGCATACCTTTTGTGATCGTCCATGCGCGAACCTCCTTTGGCCCTGCCGTGAGGTAGCTGATAAGCCCCAGCAGCCTGTAGCAGGCCTTAACAAGCTGGCTAAGGCCACTTTCGCCAATGCCAAGCTCCTCTAAAAACGCCTGCGCCTCCTGTTCATCGAGCCCTGCAAGCTCCTCCTCAACCTTGGCGGATATTAAAACGGCCTCGGCATTTTGTTTTGCCGCTTCTTCAAAAAGTTCCTGCACGCCGGGCGCGTTTTTATTGCCCGCGTCTTCCTCCTGTATGTTTGCAACGTAAATCACGGGCTTTACTGTCAGCAAAAACAGCGCCTGCGCAAGCTCAACATCCTCATCCTCTTGAAGTGTGCGCGCAGGAAAGCCCGCCTCCAAATGCGCATAAATGCGCTCAAGCGAGGCGATTTCGTTTTGCAGCTGCTTGTCCCCACCCTTGGCGGCCTTGCGCGAACGCGCCTGCCGCTTTTCCACAGCCTCAAGGTCGGCGAATATGAGCTCTATATTAATTGTTTCCATATCGCGTATTGGGTTTACGGAACCATCCACATGCACTATGTTTTCATCCTCAAAGCAGCGCACAACATGCACGATTGCATCCACCTCGCGTATGTGGGAGAGAAAGCGGTTCCCCAAGCCTTCCCCGCGCGATGCGCCCTGCACAAGCCCCGCAATATCCACAAACTCGATTGTGGTGGGGGTGATCTTTTCAGGATTGTACATTTTTGCGAGCACATTTAAGCGCTCATCAGGCACGGGAACCATACCAACGTTTGGCTCAATCGTGCAAAAAGGATAGTTGGCGGCCTGAGCGCCCGCCTGCGTGATCGCGTTAAACAGCGTGGATTTTCCCACATTGGGCAACCCCACAACACCTAGCTTCATTTGTTTACCTCACATGTTTTTAACAAATAATATTCCCTGTTTGATTATAGCCTCATGAAGCCGCAAGGGCAACCTTTTGCAGGATTCTGCGGCCTGCATAATGTTATGCACAATATCCACAATCGGCCTGTGCATAAGCTGTGTATAATACAAAATTCTCTCAAAATCGCGCATATAAAAAAAGTGGCCATGCCACTTTTTTTTCGAAAATACTCCAAATTGGGGATTATCTCAAAAAAGTGATGTGCGGCAAAGCCGCAGCACTTTTTTGACTGTTGCTATTTTTTCCCCATAAGCTGGACGAGCACTGCCTTTTGCGCATGCAGGCGGTTTTCGGCCTCATCGAATATTTCATTCGCGTGCGCTTCAAAAACGGAGGCCGTAATCTCTTCCTCGCGGTGCGCGGGCAGGCAATGCAGCACCATGGCGTCGGGCTTGGCGGCCGCCATAGTTTGATCGTTAACCTGGTAGCTCATGAAAGCCTCGCGCCGTAGCCTTGCCTCGCCTTCCTGCCCCATTGAGGCCCACACATCCGTGCAGACAACATCCGCATCGCTTGCCGCCTCAAGCACATTTGGCGTGCACATGAATTTCCCGTTTTTGCCCGCCCACTCCATTATATCCGCATCGGGCCTATAGGCATCCGGGCAGGCAATCGCCACCTCCATGCCCGTTTTGATGCAGCCCACGATCAGCGAATTTGCCATGTTATTGCCATCGCCGACAAAGCAGAATTTCAGGCCCTTGAGCGTATCCTTATGCTCGCGTATAGTCATTAAATCCGCGAGCACCTGGCAGGGGTGCGCATAGTCCGTCAAGCCGTTGATTATTGGAATGGATCCGTATTTTGCAAGATCCTCAACATCCTGCTGAGCGAATGTGCGGATCATAATTCCGTCAAGATAGCGCGAAAGCACACGCGCAGTATCCTCAATGGGCTCGCCGCGGCCAATCTGAAGATCGTTTGCGCTCAAAAACAGGGCGCTTCCGCCAAGCTGATACATGCCCACTTCAAAGGAAACCCGCGTGCGCGTGGAAGCCTTTTGGAATATCATCCCAAGCGTTTTTCCAGCAAGCAGCGGGTGAGGCGTGCCGATTTTAAGCTCATATTTGAGTTGATCGGCGAGGTTAAGCGTATCCAATATTTCTTGTGGGGATAGGTCTGCCATCTTTAGCAGATGCTTCATTTAGCGAGTTCCTCCTTAAGAATTGTTATTGCCTCCTCAAGCACGGGGAATGGTATGTTGAGCGGCGGCAAAAGTCTCACCTTTGTTTTTGCTGTGAGCACCAGCACACCGCGCTCAAGGCAGCGCTTTTGAATATCGCGGCAATCCGCGCCGCATTCTATGCCAATCATCAAGCCCATGCCGCTAAGGTATAACACACCCGGCGCGCCATAAAGCTCGTTGCGTATGTATTCGCTTTTTGCCCGGACATCCGCCAGCAGCGCATCGTCAATGCGTGAAAGCGTGCTCAGCGCCGCAGCCGCGCACACGGGGTTGCCGCCAAAGGTTGAGCCGTGGGCGCCGGCATCAAGCACATCCTTGACCTTTTGGCCAAGAAGCGTAGCGCCAAACGGCAGCCCGCCCGCAATACCCTTTGCAGTTGTGACAACATCAGGCATTACGTCGTATTGCATGTATGAATATAATGCGCCGGTGCGGCCGTTGCCGGTTTGCACCTCGTCAATCATCAGCAGCACATCGAGCGATTTTGCCGTGCGGGCGACCGCCTGAACATATTCCTTATCGAGCACACAAACGCCGCCTTCGCCTTGAATAAGCTCGATAAAAATCGCGCAGACATCTCCGCGCGAAAGCGCGGACTCCATGGCGATGAGGTTATTGGCGGGCACATATAAAAACCCTGTTGTAAAAGGCCCGAAGTTTTTATGGTAAGCTTCCTGCCCTGTGGCTGAGAGCGTCGAAATCGTTCTGCCGTGGAAGCTGTTTTGCAATGTGATTATGTTGGGGCGCGCCTGTCCGTATTTATCGGATGCGTATTTACGCGCGGTTTTAATTGCGCACTCGTTTGCTTCCGCGCCCGAGTTGGAGAAAAAAGCCTTTTTCATGCCGGTGCGCTTGCACAGCATACGCGCAAGCTCAACCTGCGGCTGAGTGTAATAATAGTTGGATACATGCGTAAGCTTGTTTGCCTGCGTTGTTACGGCCTCGATCCAATCGCAATCGGCAACGCCAAATGTGTTGACGCCAATGCCGCTGCCAAGATCTATATAGCGCCTGCCGGTTTCGTCAAAAAGTTCAGCACCCTTGCCCGAAACAAACGCGACATCCTGCCGGGCGTATGTCCCCGCGATGTAGGTTTGGTCGTAATCCTTAAGCTGGTCGGCATTCATATGCATAAGCTTTTCTCCCTTCGTCCGCTAAACGTGGGTAACCCACCTGGGCCCACTTCCAGCACAAAAACATTTGTAGCGGGATAAAATTGGGGCCAAGGGGGGTTGGCGAATTTTTTCCGTTAGTTATACAATACCCCATAATAGCCAACCCAAACAAGTTAAAGCGCTAAATTGGTAATTTTTTTTGTGCGTTTTAGCAAAACATCGTTCCCATGCCCTCATCTGTCAGCATCTCAATTAGTATTGAGTGCGGCACGCGCCCATCGAGTATGAAGACCTTTTTTACTCCGCGGCGTATCGCCTCAATGCAGCATTCCACCTTGGGAATCATGCCGCCCTTTATTACGCCCTCTCGCATAAGCTGCGGCGCTTCGCTCACCTGCACAACGGAAATGAGCGAGCCGGGATCGTCAACATCGCGCAGCAAGCCGGGAGTATCCGTCATTGAAATCATGCACTCCGCCTTAAGCGTGCCGGCAATCCTCGCGGCGGCGGTGTCGGCATTTATGTTGTAAACATTACCCTGACGATCGCAGCCCACTGATGAAATAACGGGCGTGTAACCCTTTTCCAGAAGATCAAGTATAGGCTGCGCGTTAACATTTGTGATTTCCCCAACATAGCCAAGCCTCTCATCAAGCGGCACGGCTTCAAGAAGGTGGCAGTCAAGCCCCGCAAGGCCGATTGCCTTGCCGCCCGTGTTGCAAAGCGTGTGCACAAGGCTTTTGTTGATTTTGCCCGCAAGCGTCATTTGCACTATGCTTGCTGTTTCCTTATCAGTCACACGCAGGCCATCCACAAACACACTTTCCTTGCCAATGCGTGCCATAACATCCGAAATTTCAGGGCCGCCGCCATGCACAAGCACCGCCTTTACGCCAATGAGGCTCAAAAGCACGATGTCGCCCATCACGGCTGCTTTTAGCTGCTCGTTAATCATGGCGTTGCCGCCATATTTAATTACGACAACCTTGTTTGTGTATTGCTGGATGTTGGGCAGCGCCTCGACAAGCACCTTCGCCCTATCCGCATTTGTCAGCTTTGTTGTGCACATAAAAAACCTCTCCGTGCGCGGCGTTTTTGTTGAAACGCCAGCGTTAAGACCGATAATCTCCGTTGATTTTTACATAGTCATACGTTAAGTCGCAGCCCCAGGCGGTTGCCTTGCTTGTGCCGGAGTGCAGATCGACAAGTATTGTAATCTCTTTTTGCATGAGAATTTCTTTTGCGAATTCTTCCGAAAAAGGCAGGCCTGCGCCGTTTTTGCAAACATCTATTGTTCCGGCCTGTGATGAAAACGCCAGCCCGACTTTTTGAATATCCACATCCGCACCCGAATAGCCTATTGCCGCAAGGCAGCGGCCCCAGTTAGCATCCGCACCAAACATGGCGGCCTTAAAAAGGCTTGAGCAGATGATCGATTTTGCAACGACCCTTGCAATCTTTTCTGAGCTTGCGTTTTCCACCTCGCAGGTTAAGAGCTTGGTCGCGCCCTCGCCATCCTTAGCTATGGCGCGGCAAAGTGGGGTTGTTACAGCACGCAGCGCCGCACAAAACGCTTCATAGTCCTCGTTTTCCTCCGTTATTTCGGGGTTGCCCGCAAGCCCGTTTGCAAGCACGCTCACCATATCGTTGGTTGAGGTGTCGCCATCCACGCTTATCATATTAAAAGTATCAAGTATGTCGTGGCTTAGCGCTTGCTTTAAAAGCGCGGGTGAAATATTGGCGTCAGTTGTGATAAACACAAGCATCGTTGCCATGTTGGGGTGAATCATCCCCGAGCCCTTTGCAATGCCGCCCATGCGGCATGTTTTGCCTCCAAGCTCAAATTCCACAGCGCTTTGTTTTACTGCAAGGTCGGTTGTCATGATGGCTTTTGCTGCAGCCTCGCCGTTATCATAACCAAGCGCAGCAATAAGCGCGGGCATTGCCGCGGCTATCGGGCCGATTGGCAAGGGCTGGCCGATAACGCCCGTTGAGGCGACGATCACATCCTTTGCCGGTATGCCAACTTCTTTTTCAACAAGCGCGCACATCTGCGTCGCGACAACCTCGCCATCGGCATTGCAGGTGTTTGCATTGCCGCTGTTGCAGATTATCGCCTGCGCCTTACCATCCGCAACATTTTCTTTGGTGATTATGATTGGCGCGCCCTTAACGAGGTTTTGAGTGTAAACGCAAGCCGCGCTGCACATAACATCGCTCACGATAAGCGCCAGATCAGGCTTTTCTTTGTTTTTGCGCAGGCCGCAGTGCACGCCTGATGCTTTAAAACCTTTTGCGGCGCATACGCCGCCTAAAATGCTTTTCATAATATTTTTGCCCCCTGTTATTTAAGCACAAGCCCTGTTTCCTGTGGGCGGTTAAGCATAATATTCATGCTTTGCAGCGCCGCACCAGATGCGCCCTTGCCAAGGTTATCATATCGTGCGATAAGGCAAAATCGTTCATCATTGCCCGCGATTAAAAGTTCCATATCGTCCCGCCCGGCAAGCTTATCGGCGCTAAGCGTTGGGTTATCTTCAACTTCGCGCACAACCTTAACAACTTTCGAGCCTTCGTAGTGTGCGTTATAAAGCTCTCTAAGCTCCGCTATTGAGGATCGTTTTTTTAGCTGATTGTTATGCAATGGTATAAGCACCAGCATGCCGGAGTAAAAATCCCCGAGTGTAGGCATAAACACGGGCGGCGTGCTAATGCCTGAGTAGGCGGCCATTTCTTTAAGATGCTTGTGCGCCTGGCCAAGCGCATATGGGCGGGGGCATTTGAAGCTTTTTTCCCGGCCTTCATCCTGATATTGCGCAATGAGGCTTTTTCCGCCGCCGCTGTAGCCTGTGATCGATGTGCAGCTTATTAGCGCCTCGCCATCAAGCACACCCGCATTAACAAGCGGAGCAGTCAGCGCAATGTAGCCGCTTGCGTGGCAGCCCGGCACGCTCACTCTGTTGCTTTTAGCGATCCTTTCGCGCTGGCCTGCAGCAAGCTCCGCAAAGCCGTATGCCCAGCCTGAAGCGGTGCGGTGAGCGCAGGAGGTATCTATCAGCCTAGCCGAGCTGTTTTCACACAGCGCAACGGCTTCACGCGCCGCATCATCCGGCAGGCAGAGGAATGAAATATCCGCCTCATGCAGCAGCTCCTTGCGTTTTGTGGGGTTTTTGCGCTCGGCTTCGTTAAGCGTGAGCAAAACGATATCCTCCTGCGTGGACAGGCGCTCATAAAGCCTAAGCCCGGTGGTGCCGACGCTTCCATCGATAAAAATCCGGTGCATACCCATCCCTCCCGTTTTTATTATTCATAATTATACATCATTATAACGGACTGTCAAGCATTTTAAGTATAATTATGCAATGAAAATAATGAGGCGATTTTTCTTACGCAAAGCCTATTGCGCTGTGCTATACTTTTATTGCATGGAAAACCATTGAGTTGAAAAGTGAGGAGTTTGCGCATGAAAAAGAAAGCCATAAAGCTATCTACTGTGATTCTATATGGAATGGCTGCGGCTATATGGATATTGGTTTGTGCGCTTGATATTGCACATGGTACACAGGGGTTTTGGTCAGTGCTGCGCATACTTTGCGCGATCATTTGGAGCGCAGCATTTATAAAGGTGCTTTATAAATACCGTAAATCAAACCATGAACAGTAGGGCGCAATAACTTTATTTTTGATGAGCGGACAAGAGCTGCGGCGAAACCGCCGCAGCTCTCTTTTTTGGCACAGCCATTAAAGCACCTGTGCAATCATCTGAATTAGGTTATAATAGTTGCCGTTTTCGGCCTTTTTCATTGCGATATCCTCCTCGATGCCTTCCCAGCTGGAGGTATGCCATTCAGCCCATGTTTGCTCGCAGCAGGCCATTTCGCGGATATCCACAATTTTGATGCCCTTTTCATCCTCCCAAATGTTTTTCCACCAATCGATCGAATGAATGGTTCTTGCCACATCTTCAACCCAAAATGGCTTCATTTCATCGGGTACGTTTTCGCCAAACTCATACTTTATGCCGGGTATGGAAATCGCTATGTGGCCGCCTTTTTTAACAAACGGGATAAGTGAAGGCAGCATTTCACGATTATCGCCAAAGTAATGGTAGGAATCCACGCTAAAAAGCAAATCAAAATATTCATTTGCAAATGGCAGGCCCTTTGTGGCATCCGCCAAAACAGGCACGGCCTTTTCGTCTATCCCCATGAGCTTAAAGCGCTCATAATTATCTGTCGGCGAAATCCAAAGGTCGGCGGCAAATACGTTCACGCCGTATTTTTTTGCGAGCAGCAGCGTTGAAAGGCCGCAGCCGCAACCTAAATCAAGCACGCGCATGTTTGGCTTAATATCGAGGTATGAAGCCATTTCTTCAGATAAACGCATGGCGTTGGGGCCCATCATGTTTTTTCTGACGTACTCGGCGTTGATGGGATCGGATAAAAACTTGTCTGTAAATTGATACATTATATTCTTCCTTTCTGGTTGAGCCTTACACAAAGAAAACAAAAGGCACAGTTGCTACTGCGCCACAAATTGCTCCATTATAAAAAATGGATGTCCCTTCAATCTGTAAGGCAGTTTTTGATTACGCAAACAAAGCAGCTTAGCTGCCAAATTCGCGCGCGAACTTAAATCCTTACAGTATGACCGACATCAAGCACTTCCTTTTTCGTTTGGTTTACTATATCACCGGCAGTAAACGCTGTCAACATAGGCTAAAGTTTTTTATTGCGGCAGCAGCTCAAAATCCAATGTTCCCCGCTCCACGCCATTAACGATCAATGTGACTGAGTGTTTGCCGGGGTAATGCTTCCTTGTGCTCACATCCGCAAATGAATGTTTTCTGGAATAAAGCTTCTTTTCGTTTTCTTTTATTGTAATCTCTGATATTTGGAATATCTTTCTGTTGCGTTTTGCGTTGGCCTTCACATAGTCTATTGCGTATTCCAGCCTCACTTTTGCCTGCTGCCCTGCAAAAACGGAAAAGAAGAACACGAGCTCGCCACCCGCTGGAATTGTTGTGGAATTAAGCGCAAAGTTTTCCACAGCCAGGCTATCAACATCGTGGTAACCAAAAAGCGCCAGAGCATCACGGTTGCCCTTTTTAAGCAGCGTTCTGCAGCCGTGCTTGATTATCCAATCCGTGCGCTCGCTTTTGCCACACCATTGTTTTGCGATGCTCACAACCAAATCCGGGTGAGTTTTTGAAATGTCGTTTAGATTGTTGGCAACACTTTTGCGCACATATAAAGAGGGATCATCCTTCAGCTGCTCCAAAATAGGCAAAATAGGCGTTGGATCCTTTTTAAAGCTCGTCAGCACCTGCCCCCACGGCAGCTGCGGGCGGCAGCCCTCGCTTGCGAGCCTGCGCACATGCTCATTATCGTGCTTGGACCAAGCATACATCTGCGCCATCATCCGCGCTTCATCGTTGATTATAAACGGCCGCACGGCAAATTCGGAGGATGAATATACCGTGTATCTTTCAAGGGCGCTTATCGAAGCATCCCAATCCCTTTCATCCTGACCATAAAGCTCAACAAAATCAGGAAAGCAGGTTCCCGCAAACGTCGATGAATAATTACCCGCCACCTGATCGAGTATGGCGAGCGCCTCTTTGTAATTCTCAGGCAGGCAACAACCAAGGCCGGAGCTGATTTTTCGAACCCTCGCTTTAAGCTCCAGCTTATCCCATGTGCTATCCATGGTTGTGCTTATGAATTTTTCAACATCAAAATCATCGTATATGGCGTGAATGCTTAGCGCAAGCGATTGAATAAGCGCATGATTAATTCTATCCTTTAGCAGCTCCGGCATGTGTTTCTCCCTTGCTCAAATTTGCATCGGCGCGTATGTGAACCCAGCAGGCGCTGGCTTGGCCTAATACGCAAAAAACGTAAAAATCACAATGAGGCCGGTTAGCACCATGTATGAAATCATACCCGGGTTAACAAGCATATCCTGACGGGAAGCATAAACAGCGCCCGGCAAAAACACGAGCTCTTTTTTGTGACGAATCCACCACCTGGCGGCAATCACAATGCCCGCAACCATCAGCACAAGAATTGCAACAGTCCACACCCAAGCAAGCTCCGGCGCAAAGTTCAAAAGCAGCACGCTCACCCCGCTCCCAAGGAAATTGAGCATGATATGCAGCAAAATTGTGTAGCGCAAATCGTGCGTGAACCAATACACAGCGCCCAGCACAACGCCTACCACAAACGCATATGGAATTTGATTTAAATTGCCATGGAAAAGCGAAAACAAAAACGCGCTCATAAATATATATGCTTTGCCGCCAAAAGGTTCCAATATGGGCAAAAGCAGCTTGCGGAACATAATCTCTTCTATCATCGGGCCGATCAAAACTGCAATCGCAATCAAATAGCCCGGATTGCTGTTAAGCAGTATTTCGCTCACAGGATTAACGCTTCCAAAATCGAAACCCTTACCCGAAATAAAAGATATGCCCGCCGAAATAAAAGACAAAATAAACGTAGTTCCTATATTCAAGACATACATCATGCCAAAAAGTGCAATCAGCAAGGTGAATATTTGCTTGGCGC
>JAJDHH010000027.1 GCA_030266105.1 Eubacteriales bacterium OttesenSCG-928-K08 | reverse complement strand
CGCGCGCGCAGCATGGAGGATATGGATAATATAATAAGCAGACTGTAGTAAAAAAGTGATGTGGTCTCCACATCACTTTTTGTTTGCGTGCATACAAACATTGCGCTGTTGTGATAGAATGAAATGCAAAGCGCAAATAATTCGAATTAGAGAATAGTATGGACGAAATACGCGGCGAAATAAAACGGGTTATATTCAGAAACGAGCAAAACGGCTGGTCGGTGATCGAGCTTTTGCTGGAGAACGAAGAAACGATAACCGCCACGGGCACTTTGCCCACCTGCGCGCCGGGGGAGCGTGTGGAATTAGTTGGCATGTATGTTGAGCATAGGGTGTATGGCAGGCAGTTTAAGGCAAATTCCTGTGTGAGCATTGCGCCTGCCTCACAGCATGCGCTTGTGAGCTACCTTGGCAGCGGGCTTATTAAGGGCGTTGGCGAGGCGACAGCAAAGCGCATCGTTGCGCAATTTGGGATGGAAACGCTAGATGTGCTGGAAAACACACCCGAGCGCCTTATTGAGGTTGAGGGAATAGGGCAATCGCGCTCAAAAACGATCGCGGCCTCTTTTTTTGAGCAGCGCAACATGCGGGATATCATAATGGCGCTGCAAAAGTATGACATCAGCGTTCGGCAGGCGATGCAGCTATATTCGATTTATGGCTCGGCCTGCGTTGCCAAGGTCGAAAGCGACCCATATAGCCTCATTGAAGATGTTGAGGGCATCGGCTTTAAAACCGCCGATAAAATCGCGATGAATGTCGGGCTTGAGGCTAACTCGCCTGCGCGTTTGCGCGCGGGGCTTGTATATTTGCTTTTGTGGGCAAGGCAGGAGGGGCACACATATCTCCCGCGCGAAACCTTACTTTCGGGCGCGGCGAACCTGCTGGGCGTGGATGTGGATTGCGTTGAGGATACGCTCGAAAACTTAATAATCGACCAAACGCTGCATTACACTATGGCGGGCGATACTGATGCGCTTTATCTTCCGGTGCTCTACCGCATGGAATCAGAAGCCGCCAATATGCTGCTTTCACTTTGCGAACCACCGGAGGAAATGGCAACGCTCGATTTAGCTGCGGAGCTAAAAGCCTTGGAGCGGGAGCTTAACATAAGCCTGGCGCCACAGCAACGCGAGGCCGTGCTTAGCGCACTCACTCAGGGTGCGATGGTGATTACCGGCGGGCCGGGTACGGGCAAAACGACTATTTTGCAGTTTATAATTCACATTATGGATCGCCTCGGGCTTGATTTTGCGCTCTGCGCGCCCACGGGGCGCGCCGCTAAGCGTATGACGGAGGCGACGGGGTTTGATGCTTCCACAATACACCGGCTGCTTGAATATGGTGGGGAGGGTCGCCCGCGTTTTGCAAGGGATGATGAGAACCCGCTTTTTTACGACATGGTGGTTGTGGATGAAATGAGCATGGTTGACCTTCCGCTTTTTTATGCGCTTTTGCGGGCGCTCCCGGCGGGCTCGCGGCTTGTGATGGTGGGCGATGCCGATCAGCTGCCGCCCGTGGGTGCGGGAACGGTGCTGCATGATATTATTCGCAGCAAAATGGTGGAGGTTATTCGCCTAACTGAAATTTATCGCCAGGCAGACCGCAGCGGCATAGCAAAAAATGCCCAGCGCATCAACGCTGGGGATGCACCATTTGTTGAGGAGGATTCCGATTTTGGTTTTATAAGCTGCGTGCAGCCACGCGCGGCGCTTGAAAAAACTGTAAGCATTTGCATGGGCACTGACCCGCTTTGTTATGCAAAGGATGCGCAGAGGGATATCCAGGTGCTATCCCCAACAAAAAAAGGCCCGCTTGGCGTAAGGGCGCTTAATGAGCGCCTGCAGCGGGCGATAAACCCGCCTGAACCGCATAAGGCCGAGCGTGAGTTTGGGGAGACCGTTTTTCGCGAGGGCGATAAGGTGATGCAAATTAAAAACAACTATCGTGTGGAGTGGGCAAAAACAAAGCATGATGGTAATGTTGAACTTGGAGAGGGTGTGTTTAACGGCGATTTAGGAACGATTTTGCGCATGAACACGTTTGAGCAAACACTGGACATACTCTTTGATGACGAACGCATGGCTACTTATTCTTTTACGCAGTTGGATGAATTGGATCTTGCGTATTGCATATCCATTCATAAAAGCCAGGGCAGCGAGTTTCCTGTGGTTGTGCTGCCGCTTTTAAACGGCCCGCCAATGTTAATGACCCGCAATCTTTTATACACCGCCGTAACGCGTGCGCGAAATCAGGTGCTTATTGTGGGCGACTGGCAGACAGTGCTTAACATGGTTAAAAACACACAGACCCGTAGGCGATATAGCGCGCTTGACCAGCGGCTGAGCGATTTGGCGCATGCCTTTGAGGTGTAAAAAAGATAGGCTGTGAGTTTTTTATTTAAGCACCGGAGAGAAAAATGATAAGCAAAGTTAAAATTAAACCGCCTGATTATAAACAAAAAGAACGCTTTTGGCGTATCCTCTTTCCGGATGATGCGTATTGTTTTGCATGCGGTTTTCCCGCTGAAGTGGGTGAGCTTGGCTTGTGTTTTTGCTGCGCGGCCTTGGCAAAACCGCCCGAAGCGCTGCCCGAGCCGCCGTATTTGGATGGAATAGCCGCTCCATTTGAATTCGGGGAACCTTTTCGTGAGCCCATGCACAGGCTTAAATACGGAGGGAGCCGCCATTTGGCACGCTCTTTTGCAAACGCGATTGCTTTTGAGTGGGATGTTGATTGTGTTGTTCCGGTGCCGCTGCACCCAAAACGCGAAAAACTGCGCGGCTATAATCAAAGCGCGCTGATTGCAAAAGCGCTATCAAAAAGGCTGCGTTTAGCGTATGAGCCGGGCCTTATTATCCGCACGAGGGATACCCAAACCCAAACAGAGCTTACAGCCAGCGAGCGAAACAGCAACATGCTTGACGCTTTTAGCGCGCCTCACCCGCTAAAGTGCGAGAATGTGTTGCTCGTGGATGATGTTTGCACAACAGGCAGCACGCTTGACGCATGCGCAAAAGCGCTTAAGCAGGCGGGCGCAAAAAATGTGTATGCGGTTTGCGCATGTGCCGCAAAATTTGAGAAAAGCAAGAATGTTTGATACTGATCTAAATAAAAAACGCAATGTTTTTTATTAGAGAGAAGGATGAGACGGGCCACGTAGTAGCGCAGCGCCGCAGCGCTGTTGCTGCAATTTTAATCGCAGTTTGGTATGAAAGCTTATTCGTTGGCGTTTTGGCGGTATTTTCGGCAGGTTGCCTCGCCGCCGCGAATGTGCCGCTCAGCCTTATTTATGTCAAGTACCTTGCGCACCTCTTTGGCAAGTGCGGGGTTGATTATTAGCAAACGCTCTGAAACATCCTTATGAACTGTGGACTTGCTGACCTTATATTCTTTTGCGGCCTCGCGCACGGTCGCCCCGTTTTCAACAATATAATGCGCCACAAGCAAAACCCGATCCTCAATATAAGAAGCGCCGCTAATAAGACCAGCGCTTGACCCCACACGCCTTGACTGCATATAAATACCCCCTCGAACAAGCTACTACAGCTTATGAGAGGGTGTTGCGTTTTATGCTTGTGTGCCATTATAGTGCGGTTGGGCGGCGCAGCACTCCTGCAACTTATGGTGCGGCTTTTAAATCCGGGCGTTTGTTTTGTAATTATTAGCCTAAGCGTATATAATATTGCTGAAATCTTATCCGGGGAGGCGTTTGTTTGAAATACATTTCAATAAAATTAGCTGCCCCAAAGTGGTGCGTTAATGAAAAATGTAGTTGATGCAAAGGAAAGTAGCTTTAAGGATATTATTAAAAAGGACATTATTAAAAATGTCATCTTAATGATATTTTTGTTTGTTGCAGCGTCCGCTATTGGATACCTCTTTGAGCATATAGGCGTTGACGAAACAAATATTGTTGTTGTCTATTTGTTGGCCGTGCTTGTGACGGCATGGCTAACGCAGAGCTTTCTGTTCGGGATGCTTTCTTCTCTCTTAGCGACATTTTTATTTAGCTATTTATTCACGGAGCCATACAACGCCTTTGCAGTCAATGATCCGAATTACATCATCACATTCATCATAATGACAATAGCAGCACTTATCACCAGCACATTGACATACCATGCAAAGCTCGCCGCAAAGAACGCGCAGGAAAAAGAGGCGGAAACAAAGGCGATTTATAATCTCACAAATCATTTGACGGATGCAAAAAACATACATGATATTGCAGGCATCGCAGTTAAGGTGATTAGCTCCTGCTTTTCCTGCAAGGCCGCCTGCCTTTGCTTTGACGAAAGCGGCATGCCCGAGCAGAGCTTTATCCAGCAGGTTTCAGACGATAATCATGTTCGCAGAGCAATTGCGGATATACAGGAGTACAAACATAAAATAGATGGCATGAGAACGGGCTTTGATGAGGGAAATGAGTTTTTCGATTGGCCCATTTATGGAAGTGAAACGACGCTTGGTGTTATCAGAATACCCAAAGAAAACGCGCAAAACATGAATGAAGCACAAAACCGCTTGCTTAGGGCCATGATTGAAAGCACGGCGCTTGCGATGGATAGGTTCAGGTCAAGCGAACAGCGAATGAAATCGCGTGAGGAAATCGTAAAAGAACGTTATCGCGGAAATCTGCTCCGGGCAATCTCCCATGATTTGCGCACACCGTTATCCGGCATTATCGGAACTGCCGAAATGCTTGCCGACATGACAAAGTCGGAAGAGTCGCAGCACTCGCTGGCGGAGGATATCCGCAAGGAAGCGGATTGGCTTCATTCGCTTGTCGAAAACATCCTAAACCTCACACGTTTGCAGGATGGCAGCTTGACACTGAAAAAACAAATGGAAGCCGTTGAGGAAATTATAGGCGGGGCGGTAGCTCATATGGCAAAGCGGGCCCCGGATTATGATATCCGCGTGAGTATGCCAGATGAACTTATCCTTGTGCCGATGGATGCCAAGCTGATAGAACAGGCTTTAATCAACCTGCTCGACAACGCAGTTAATCATTCAAACTCAGAGGGTGAAATTAGCATTACAGTCATAAAAAACGAATCGGCGCGCCATGTGAAATTTATGGTTCAGGACAGGGGAACGGGAATAGCAATGTCGGATCTGCCGCATATTTTCCAAATGTTTTACACCTCCCACCCCAATCATGCTGACGCCAGGCATGGGATTGGCCTGGGGCTTGCTATTTGCGAAACGATTGTGAAAGCGCACGGAGGAAACATAGCGGCGAAAAACCGCGCCGATGGTTTGGGTGCGGAGTTTACCTTTACTTTGCCGATGGAGGAACAAGATGAACCCGAATAACTATCAAGTTCTCGTTGTGGAGGATGATGCGCAAATATTAAAGTTCATCTGCTATTTGCTCGATAATGAAGGGCTTTCATATATCACGGCCGGAAGCGGGCAAGCGGCATTAAGCAAGCTGGTTTCAGAATATATTGATGTTGTTTTGCTTGATCTGGGGCTTCCCGATTTTGATGGCATGGATGTTATTAAAAAAGTGCGCGAATGGTCTGATATGCCCATAATAGTAGTTTCAGCAAGGGATCAGGATAAAGAGAAGGCCGCCGCGCTCGATAGTGGGGCTGACGATTATTTGACAAAACCGTTTTCCGCAACTGAGCTTTTGGCGCGTATCCGCGTGGCGTTGCGCCACATTTCCAAGCAGGGTAACCAAGCTGCGCGGGCCGTTTTGTCGGTGGGCGATTTGCAGCTTGATCTTGAAAAACGTTTGGTTTATCTTGATGGAGCGGAGCTCCACATGACCCCTATGGAATACAATCTGCTTGCGCTTCTATTCAAAAACGTGGGCAAGGTGCTGACAACTGCATCCATAATAAAAGAAATATGGGGCGTGGGTTATGGCACGGACACACAGGCGCTGCGCGCTTTAATGGCGGGGCTCAGGCGCAAGATTGAAAAAAACCCGGCAAAGCCACGTTATATCCTGACTGAAACAGGCATTGGGTATCGACTCGTGGATGAATAAACTAAACTTCATAACATTAAAACATGCCGCCCCGGTTTTTCGGGGCTTTTTTTGTGTTTGCATAAGTTCTCACAAAATTCTCACACGGAATAGCGAGTTCTCACACCACCCTCACAGCGATTTCGTTAAGATAGGCGCAGAGGTGAAAACACATGAATCAAACTCAATCTGAATGTCCCAATGAGATGCTTGCGCTTTGCAGCGCCACAAAAACGCTTATTAAGCAGCAAAACTATGAAGAATGCGAGCAACGGCTGTGCGATGCCATGAGCAGATATCCCCATTCGCCTGTGCCGCACAACCTTATGGGCATTGTGTTGGAAAAGCAAGATTGCCACACCAATGCAATGAGGCACTTTCGCGCCGCCTATGCGCTTGACCCGAATTATTCTCCGGCGCGACATAATCTCGACCACTATGGAACTTTCTTCCACAAGAGCGACTGCGCATACGACGAAAGTGATTGTGAGCCCGAAGCGGCAATGGGAAGCTACGACATTAAGTATGACGAACACGGCATTAAGCGTGCCATAAGGAGGGACTAACATGGTGTTTTATGATTTTAAGAAAAGGGAAAACAACGGATACACAATCATCGTCGGCTGCGGGCGTTTGGGCGCAAATCTTGCCAACGCATTGTCCGATGGGGGAGAAAAGGTGCTGATTATCGATATAAGCGGTGATTCGTTTCGCAAACTCTCCCCTTCATTCGGTGGCCTTGCCGTTGTAGGCGATGCTGCGGAAATTCATGTGCTCAGCGATGCCGAAATAAAAAAAGCGTCGGCCGTTGTTGCCGTGACAAACAATGACAACATAAATATTTTAGTGGCGCAGATTGCAAAAGAGCTTTTTAACGTGGCTCACGTTATCGCACGATTGTATGATCCTGAGCGGGAGTGCGTTTATCACGAGCTTGGCATTGATACGATTTGCCCCGCCGTCCTGTCGGCTAAGGAAATTGATAAAATCCTTAAAATACAGGAAAAAGAGGGATATGCGGTATGAAAACGCGAGTGATAATTATCGGCGGTTTCAACAAAACAAAGTCGCTGGCAAAATCTTTGATAAAAAAAGGGTATCGGGTTACCGCCATAAATAAGGATCAGGATAAATGTAAGGCACTGGCCGAGATAGAAAAGCTGACGGTGTTTATAGGGGATGGCACAAAACCTTTCGTGCTTAAGGACGCCAACGCGTATAATGCCGATATTGCCATTGCCCTCACCGAGCAGGATGCGGACAATCTTGTGATATGCGAGCTTTGCAAGAAAAAGTTCCATGTTAAAAAGACAGTCGCGCTAATTTCAGACCCCAAAAAAACCGAGTTCTTTTACCGCATGGGCATCGATTCTGTTGTTTGCGCTATTACTGCCATTGCCAATATCATTGAGCAACAGGCCTTTTTAGACGAAATGGCGACATTGGTTCCGATTGGCGAAGGGCGCATAAGCATCGCTGAAGTTCCCATAGCGGCAACTGCGCCTGTCGTGGATAAAAAACTGTGGGAAATCAACCTGCCCAAAGAGGTTATTATCGGCTGTGTTTTGCGTGGTGAACGCAGCATGGTTCCGCGAGGGGATACACGAATTCTTGCAGGCGACATACTTGTGCTTATTTCGTCTGATAAGCAGGAAGTGGCGGCAATAAAGGAGCTAACGGGGCGGTGAATAAGTTGAGAGCCTACGTGTCGGGCGCAAGCATATACGGCAAGCTGACATTGTTTATTGGGGTTTTGATTTTGGTTCCGGTCCTTGTGCTCCCGTTCTATCCGGAAGAATCGGGCGATGCCGCTTCATTTGTTTTTCCGTCGCTCTTGTCAATTGCTTTAGGTCTTGCGCTTTGCCGCAAACAAAAACATGCGGAAAGCGAAATGCCCGGCTGGCAATCCTCATTGCAAAAGGGGAGTTTGCCTGTTCTTTTCGCTTGGTGCTACGGTTTTTTTGCCGGGGCGGCTCCTTTTGTTATTTCCGGGCGTTTGAGTTTTGTTCATGCACTTTTTGAATCGGTGAGCGGCTGGACAACAACCGGTCTGACAGTTGTTGATGTTACGGCAATGCCGCATATCTTCCTGTTTCATCGTAGCTTTATGCAGTATTGCGGCGGGCTTGGGTTCATTTTGATGATGCTGCTGCTCGTTGGAGAAAAACAGGCCGTGAGCCTTTTTAACGCGGAGGGACACCCCGACCGCCTTATGCCAACCATAAAATGGACTGTGCAGACGATTTTTGCAATTTACAACGGTTTTCTTGTGCTTGGCACATTCTGTTACACACGCTTTGGCATGAAGCTGTTTGATGCCGTTTGCCATACCATGAGCGCGCTATCCACGGCAGGTTTTACAACGCAGGCAAACAGTATAGGGACTTATGCAAGCCATCCCATCGAAGTCATTACGATTATTCTCATGCTTGTTGGTTCAACTAATTTTGCCGTGCTGCTGTTGCTGACGAGATTTAAGTTTAAGAAAATGCTCAAGGTGAGTGAATTGCGCTTTATGTTCGGATTGATTGCCGTATTTGTGCCGCTAATCGCATTTTCGCTCATGGGTGCGTTTGGTATGGGAATAGGCCAGAGCCTGCATCAGTCCCTGTTTGGCGTTGTGACTGTATTTACAACGACGGGCTATTCCACGATGAATTACGCCCAGTGGCCGCCTTTTGCAGTGGGGCTTATCATGGTGCTAATGATTATCGGCGGCAGCATCGGCTCAACGGCCGGTGGAATAAAGCTTTCCAGGGCGTATCTGTTGCTGCGCATAGCGCGGACAAACATAAAAAAGAAGCTTTCGCCTTCAAGCTGCGTCACCGTCCAAAACTATTACAGGGCGCAGGGAAAAACGCCGATTGACGACCCGCTTATTGCCGACACACTCACATTCGTGTTTTGCTACATGGCAGTGTTTATTGTTGGGACTTTGCTGATTACGCTGACAGAAGGTTGCTCGCTTTTTGATGCGATGTTTGAGTTTGCGTCGGCTTTTGGTACGGTTGGCATATCAAATGGTTTGACGAACTCAGCGACATCAACAGGAACGTTGATTATTGAAATGGTTGGCATGGTGCTTGGCAGGTTGGAGGTTTTTATCGTTTTTATAGGCGTTCAGGTGGGTTTTTTGAAAATTAAAGCACTTTTGCTAGGCAAATAACTAAATATGCAGGCGATGAGATTGAAGCATAACACCCGCGACTACTAGGCAGTCGCGGGTGTTATGCTTCAAAAAGGAGTGGTGGCTGGTGGGTCAATTGCGTTGCTGTGCCAGGCGCATCGTCACGCGCCTAGCTGATCGCTTAACGGCTTGGGTGTGGGGGCTGGCAAAAGCAAGTCGGCCTCATCCTGCGAGATGTATGCTACTGCGGATTTTTCGAGGTATCTTTGTAAGTTGCGGTTATAAACGATGTGCAGGTAACCGTTGACCTCGCGAAGAATCCTGACAACATCGTCCTGCACGAGCGAAACCTCCGAAAGATCCGTCTTGTCCGGGGATTTATACAGCTGTGCGCTTTCAATAACAACCTTACCCCAGCGCATGTTGTGCACGCGTGGCGGCTCGCCAAGCTCGATCAAATCCTGCGAGGCATACAAAACATCGCCCTCATAATTGATGTGGTACCAACCATCTGTCAGCCCAATTACAGTTACGGGATAGTTCTCGCCCAGTATTTCAACAATCGCCCCATCCTTTGGGGCTGCGCGCAGGTTTACGCCTTCCCTGGCGATGTATCCATCCGCCGGGTAGGTTGTGGGCGTGGGTGCAGGCACGGGGGTCACCTGCGCCATTGCAGGTTTGTCCTGCGGGGTGGGTGTAGGTAAAATTGTTGGCGTTGAGCTTGGTTCGGTTTCAGGCGTTGTGGCATCCGGGCTTGAGCAGCCAGCAAGCATTGTGCAGGTTATCAGCGCCAGCAGCAGCGCGATCGATATGTTAGCGCGTTTCATAAAGTTTAATCCTTTCTTGTAACAACAGCCAAAAAAGAGTATCGGGTATGATAATTTAATCATACCCGATATAGCGCACTACATACAGATGCCTGTTGCATCATTTTTGTAAATTTAAGGTCAAACGGGCATAAGCCGTTTTTGAGTTCATTCGCCGGTTTTATCAAGGTCAATCCCAATCAGCGGGCTTGATGAGCCGGATTGCACCTGCGGCAGCTTGCCATCCCATTTTTCGACTGTCATGTATTCAATGAGCTCAGCCGAGAGTGTTTCAGAAAGCTTTGTGTTGTATTCAGCCTGCGATTCCGCTTCGATCAGCAGCTTTTCGGCCTGCGCGTTTGCTTCGATCAGCGTTGCCTCAGCCTCGGCCTGGGCCTGCACCAGCTTTTGAGATTTTTCGGTCTCCGCGCGGATGAGGTTTTGCTCCGCAACCTGCTTTTGTTCAATGGCCGCGATGTATTCATCGGAAAAATCCCAATCGATAATATTAAGGTCTTCCACAACGATGCCCGCGCCGGATAGCTTGGATTTTATGTTTTCATCAAGCTGAATTGAAACCATGCTCCTGTCGGACACAAGCGTGCTTGCGGTGTATTGCGCGACAACCGCCTTTAGCACCTCGTGCACGGCGGGCACGACCATAACCTCCTCGTAGGAGAGCCCGACGTTTTTGTATACATGGTGGCTCATGCTTTTATCCACACGATAGTTTACCGCCAGCACAGCCGTGACGGTTTGCAAATCCTTCGAAAACGCCTGCGTGGAAACCTCAAGCTTGTTTATGTGATTGTCAATGCGCACAACCTGCTGCACAGGGTTTTTAAAATGCAGGCCCTCTTGCAGCACTATGTCGGAGATTTTACCCATCGTAACCACAACGCCCGTGTCACCGGCGGGTATTACAACAAAGCAGTTTAACAGCGCCACCACAATAACAAGCAGCACCAGCGTGAAAGCAATGACCTTGCCTACAGAAAACGTACCATCCTTTTTCTTGAACATGCGCAATAACCCTCCGCGGCATATATTTTTTGTTTTGAGTATAGCATAGAATAAGCCATGGAATAGGGGGCTTTGCAAACTAGTTACCCGCTGTTGCGATTTATTTCACAAATAGCGGTCATGAAAAAATCGCTGCGGCCGGCTGCGCTTGCGTTTTGTGTTGCCAAGCCGTAAAATCTGGTATACTGTATTATGCGTGAGGGGTTTTGTCCCCTAAAATGCCGGGATATACCATTCCGGCAAAGGAGTCTTGAATGGAAAAAAAATCTTCCTTTGTGGGCGGTGCGGCCATTCTTGCGGCTGCAGGCCTGATTGTCAGGATAATTGGCGCAGTTTACCGCATTCCCCTTGCCAACATCGTTGGTGTGGATGGAATGCGGTATTATCAAATCGTGTATCCCTATTATTCGGCGCTGCTTGTGATTTCATCATCCGGCTTGCCAACGGCGATTTCGAAGATGGTGTCCGAGCGGGTGACGCTTGGTGATTATCGGGGCGCAAGGGCGGTTTTTCGCACGGCGTTTAGGCTGCTGTGCGTAATCGGCGTAGTAACGGCGCTTTTTATGCTCCTTGGCGCGGATCTTCTTGCGGGGCTTTCCTATCCGGATTCCGCGCAGGAGGAGGTTGCAAAGCAGGCGCTTGCGTTTAGGGCAATGTCACCCGCGCTGCTGTTTGTATCCCTGCTGTGCGCATATAGAGGCTATTTGCAGGGAATGCAGCTTATGACAGGCACGGCCCTCTCGCAGATTGTGGAGCAGGTCGGCAAGCTTGCAGTAGGCTTTACGCTCGCATCGTATTTGCTTGAGCGCGGTCCTGAATACGCTGCGATGGGCGCTTTGATTGGCGTGAGCGCTTCGGAGCTTCTTGCGCTTATCAGCATATTTATAGTTTATCGCCGCCGCAAGCCGCAGCTTGATGAGCGTATTAAGCGCGCGCCCAAAATGCAAAAGGGCTGGAATTTTTCTTCAATATCCAAGCGGCTTATGGCAATCGCCATTCCTGTGACTATAGGCGCATCCGTCATGCCGCTTACAGGCATTGTGGATAGCGCGATGATAATTAACACGCTCGAAAGTATAGGCTACTCTGTTGAGCAGGCGGGCGAGGCCTACTCGCTGCTTTCGGCCAATGTAACGCCGCTTGTTAACATGCCCGCGGTGCTCACCGTTGCGCTTGCAATGAGCCTTGTGCCTGCAATTTCATCATACATGGCAAAAAAAGAATATCGCCAGGTGCAAAACGCTGCGCGCACGGGACTTAAGCTTTCTTTAATAATCGGCACGCCATGCGCAGTTGGCCTTTTTGTGATGGCCGAGCCAATACTCAAAATGCTTTATACCAGTCTTAACCAAACTCAGCTTACGCTTGCGGCAGGGCTGCTGCAAACAGCCTGCATAGGCGTGGTTTTCCTTTCGCTTGTTCAAACGCTAACCGGCGTTATTCAGGGGCTGGGCAAACCCAATGTGCCTGTTTTGAACCTTATGTTTGGCGGCATACTAAAGGTCGTTTCGCTTGCGATACTCACGCGGCGGCCTGAAATAAATATTCAGGGCGCTGCTGTGTCGACAGTTGTGTGTTATGCTACCGCCGCGATACTGGACTGCATATATCTTGTGCGCAAAACGAACATGAAGCTTAATGTGTTGGATGTGTTTGTTAAGCCTGTTTTTGCATCTGCGCTTATGGGGATAAGTGTGCATTTTCTTTATAAAGCGTTTATGAGCGCAGAGCTTAGCTCAACAGTTGCAACGCTGGCCGCTGTTATGGTGGGCGTGCTTGTGTATGGCGCGTGCATCGTTGTGCTGCGTATGTTTTCAAAGGCGGATCTTGCGTTTATACCCGGTGGCCATAAGCTTTTGAGGTTTGCAAAGCAGTAGGCAACAAACCGCATCGCATTCAAAAATGCTGAAAGGAAAATCACATGTTTCCATTGACCATAATTGCGCTCTCCACACCAAATTCAATTTCACAAAGCGGGCTTGAGGCCTGCGCTAAAGCCAATAAGCTTTTTGTGCAAACGGCCCAAACGCCTTGCATGCAACCGCTGCTGCAAAAAAACATTTGCTTTGAAACGATGGACGAGCTTTATGAATGCGCAAACGATTTTGATGAGCTAAATAGCGCCATAACAGAGCGCCTGATTAAAAGCTGCGCAAATTGCCCCACGGCATATGCCGTGCCGGGCGGATTGACAAAAAACGTGAGCACGCTTGCAGAATTGGCGCGGGCTTCGGGTGTTGATGTGGAGTTTGTTGCGGGTGCGGGTTATGCGCAAGCGGCAGCTACCGCCGCCGGATTGTTTGCGGATGCGTTAACAACATGCGCCGCAAACGCATTGCCGGAGCTTATCGATACGCGCAATTTTCTTTTTATCGAAGAGCTGGATACCTTCCTTCGCGCTGGCGAGGTGAAGCTTTTGCTTTTGGAGCATTATCCAAATGCGTTTGAGCTTTATTTTTGCAGGATGGGTGAGAGCGGGGAATATAACACAAAGCGCATAAAGCTTTTTGAGCTGGACAGGCAGGCGGATTATCATGCGACGACCGTTATTTTGCTGCCTCCGGTTAAAATG
Source organism: Eubacteriales bacterium OttesenSCG-928-K08 (assembly GCA_030266105.1). GTDB lineage: Bacteria > Bacillota > Clostridia > Christensenellales > CAG-138 > JAJDHH01. The sequence goes on along the minus strand of JAJDHH010000027.1, from coordinate 8,869 downwards.
CTGGAGCTGGAGCGGTTTGGCTATCGCGAGCTTGAGGATGTCACGCGACAGCTTCGTGCCCCCGGCGGCTGCCCGTGGGATGCTGAGCAAACCCACGAAAGCCTTAAAAAGGCTTTGATTGAGGAATGCTACGAGGTGCTTGACGCGATCGATCAGCAGGACGATGATGCGCTTTGTGAGGAGCTTGGCGATGTGCTGCTGCAATGCGTGTTCCATGCGCAGATCGCTTCCGGGCAGGGCCGCTTTAACGAAAAGGATATGACCACGGGCATAGTTAATAAATTGATTTATCGGCATCCGCATGTTTTTGCATCGGGGCAGGCAAAAACCTCCGGCGAGGTGATAGAAAAATGGGAAGAGCTAAAGAAAAAAGAAAAGCATTTTGAAACCCAAACACAGGTGCTTGAGGCCGTGCCTAAAAACCTGCCTGCACTTATGCGGGCGGATAAAATCCAAAAAAAGGCCGCTCAGGTGGGCTTTGATTGGGAAAACGCCATGGAGGCGCTGCCAAAGCTGCGTGAGGAGCTTGCCGAGCTTGACGCCGCGCTTTTTGGCGAGGGAGACCCTGCTGAGGAGTTTGGCGATTTACTTTTTGCCGCCGTTAATGTAGCAAGGCTTTTAGGTTTTGACGCGGAGCAGCTTTTGCAGCAGGCAAACGCCAAGTTTACTGAGCGTTTTGCCAAAATGGAGGCCTTGGCAAGCAGCAATGATAAAAAACTATCAGATTTGACGCTTGATGAGCAAAATAATTTGTGGGAAGCTGTAAAATCTCAGGAAATTAGGCAAAAATAAAGAAAGAAAGGCTTGTATATCGCTAAAAAGGCTGGTACAATAATGCACGGCACTCAAACTTTGGAGTAAGAAAAACAAGGAGGATTTCCACTAATGAACAAAACAGATTTAATCGCAGCAGTTGCACAGAAGAGCGAGCTTTCCAAGAAAGATGCGGAAAAGGCAATCAACGCGTTTGTAGCCACCGTCACCGAAGCCCTCAAGGCTGATGAGAAGGTTCAGATCGTAGGCTTTGGCGCCTTCGAAGTGAAGCATCGTGAAGCGCGCAAGGGTCACAATCCTATGACCGGCGCTGAAATCGACATTCCCGCGTCCAACGCTCCCTCTTTTAAGGCAGGCAAAGCGTTTAAAGATGCGCTCAACTAAGCAAAACATTTTGATTTTGGCCTAATTCCAGCAATAGCTGATTATGTTAAAACAACAAACAAAACCCCGCATTTAGCGGGGTTTTGTTTGTTTTATTCCATCATCAACTCGATAAGCTGCTCTATGCTGAGCGTTTCGCCCAATAACCTGTGCAGCGCCACACCATCAAGCAGTGAAAAATACAGGCCGCAATATTGGCTAAAGCGCTTTGCGCCGGGGCCTGTCATTTTAAGTGCGCCCACCTCCAGCAGCACGGACCATTCCTTTTGTTTTGTTTGCAGCAAAGAGCTTAGCGCGCCATTTTCGCGCATCGTTTCGGTTAACAGCGCAAAGTGCAGGTATAACCTGTCCGGCTCTTGAATGAGCGCCATTGAGAGCGCTTCAATCGCATCGCGGGCATTTGTGTTTTCGCGCAGCAGGTCTATCCAGCGGTACATATCCTCTGTGATTGATGTAAAGTGCGCCTGGGCAATCTCCAGCACGAGGTTTTCCTTTGTGGGGTAATGATAGTATAGCGTGCCTTTTGACAACCCCGCGGCCAGAGCGATATCCGCCAGGCTTGAGGCGTGAACACCGTTTGACATAAAAAGCTGCGCCGCCGCAAGGCGGATATTTTCCCGCGTCACATCAGGGTCTAGCCCGCGCTTTGCCATGGAATACCCCCGTTCACTTTGCAAAAAGAAAACACCGATGAAGTGGAGCTAAGCGCATCCAACTATATCCAGTATAGCGTGCGCATGTTTGTGCGTCAATCCAAGCGGCGGGTAGCTTATTCCCCCGCGAGCGCCAATATGGCGTCGGCCATAATGTGCGTGTTGCGCAAAATATCCGTGAGCTTGCAGCGCTCATCCGGCATGTGGGCAACCATAACATCGCCCGGATATTCGCAGCCAAACGCCACGGCGTTTTTCATTGCGCGGGCGTATGTTCCGCCGCCGATAGCAAGCGGCTGGGTTTTTGTGTCGCCCGTTTGCGTGCGGTACACGCCCAATAGTTTTTGAACAAGCTCGCTTTCAAGCGGCACATGATGCCCCGGCTGCACGCGCGATTTTGCCTCATCCCGCACAAAACCTGCGGGCGCAAGCGCCGTATCTATGCGCTCGAATATTGTGCCTGCCGATAAACACACGGGCGAGCGCGCATCAAAACCAAAGCTGATTTTTTCTTTATCCCAGTGTAATATGCCGGGGTTAAGAGTGAGCCGCCCGCTTTCATCCTCCGCGTCAAGCCCCAGGGTTTCTGCATGGTTGTCCATTTTAAAAGCTTCATGAAGCGCACGCAGGCGGGTTAAATCCTCTCCCTCGGGCAGCGCCTGCACAAGCAGAGCGAGCAGGCACTGCATAGCGTTTTTGCCAAGCTCGGGTGTGGATGCGTGTGCGCCAAGCCCCAGCACGAGCACGTGGAAACCATCCGCCTTTTGCTCGGTTTTAATTTCAAAACCATCGGGCGCTTCGGGTAGCTTAATTGGCTGCGGCAGTATTGCAAGCGCCTGCCCCGGCACAACATTTGTGCGCTCCCCACAGTCTATCGTGATTTGTGTGTTTGCCGGTTTTGCCTCGTATATTCCCTGCACGATTGTGCGCTCGCTGTAAACAAGCGGGTATTCCGCATCCGGCGTAAACGAAAGTGTGGGCATGGGCTCCGTTTTGTGGAAACGATCCATGCACGCCCAGCCGCTTTCCTCATCGCAGCCTAATATAAGCTGCACATTACGCTTGAGCGGGATGTTGCAGCGATTTATTGCGGATAGCGCAAACAGTGCGCTTATTGCGGGGCCCTTGTCATCCATCACACCGCGGCCGTATAGCTGGCCATCGATAATTTCGCCGCAAAATGGCGGAACGCTCCAGCCGGTGCCAGCGGGCACAACATCCAGATGCGCAAGTATGCCAAGCGTTTCCTCGCCCGCTTTATGCTCGGCGATACCAACATATCCATCAAGGTCGCGGGTCTCCAGCCCGTGCTCGCGGCAAAGCTCAAGCGTGTAATCCAGCGCTTTTTGCATGGGCAAACCAAAAGGATAATCACCCTCGGGCGGCTGCTTTACGCTTTCGATTTTAACGAGCGCCTGCAGTGCCTCCAGCTGTGCGGGGAACATATCCTCAATCGTTTTTTCAAGCCGGCTTTGAAGCGCCTTGTCAAGCTTTGTGTAGTATGCCATAAACCCTCCTTCATTTTAAAAGCCGTATTGGCTCAGCTCATATATTTGATTAGGCAACCATAACATTAGCATACCCCATTTGACTTTAGCCTGTCCAGCATCAGCTTAATGGATAAGCCGGATTGTGGCGCTTTAAGTAACAAAGTGGCGCAGATTATGTAAGTTTATATGTTTATAGTTTTTTCACTTTACATTATGTTATAGTGGGGCTATAATCATCTGCGGCCCAGTGGGCAAATGAGAAAGGAGTTTAGGGTTATGGTTCGCTTTTTTGAAGTATTTGGCGAGCTTGCGCAAACAACAAGCATTTGGATTTACCTGATTATATTCTTTGGTAAGCTTTTGGAGGTGACAACCTCTACATTACGTATTGTGCTTATCAACCGGGGAATCCGGCTGGTGGGCTGCATACTTGCGGTTATCGAAATAACGCTGTGGCTCATGATCACCAGCACAGTGCTTGGCAACTTTCAATCCGACCCGTTGAAGATTGTGGTGTATGCTGCAGCATTTGGGCTTGGCAACTTCCTTGGCTCCTGGCTCGATGAAAAGCTCGCGTTTGGGTTAAGCTCGGTGCAGGTTGTGGTTACCGATGTGGCGGATGCGCACAACATCAGCAAAGCCATGCGCCAGAGCGACTTTGGCATTACATCTATGGATGTGCACGGCATAGATGAGAGCGAGCGCTACATGCTAATAACGATGATTCAGCGCAAGCGCCTTCCCAAGGCGCTGGAGATCATAAATTCCGTAACCAGCAACGCGCTTATAACCGTAAGCGATGTAAAATCACAAAAGGGTGGTTACATGCGCAACTCGCCCACCCGCGCAATGCCTATTTTGAGCGGGCACAAAAAATCGGAAAAAGTGGAAGCGGAAAAAGAAGAAAATTAAACGGAAAATAAAAAAGTGGCCCTTGGGCCACTTTTTTGATCTTAATGAAGTACTTTTGATAAAAACTCCTGCAGCCGCGGGTGCTTTGGCGATTGGAAAAATTCCGATGGCGCATTCTCCTCGATTACCAAACCCTCATCCATAAACAAGCAGCGTGTGGCAACCTCGCGCGCAAAGCCCATTTCATGCGTCACAACAACCATCGTCATGCCCTCATGCGCAAGCTCACGCATGACCTCAAGCACCTCGCCAACCATTTCAGGGTCCAGTGCGGAGGTAGGTTCGTCAAAAAGCATAACCTCAGGATTCATCGCAAGCGCGCGCACTATCGCCACGCGCTGCTGCTGGCCGCCCGAAAGCTGGCGCGGGTAAACATCCGCCTTTTCAGGCAGGTTTATGCGCTCCAAAAGGCGCATGGCGTTTTCGTTGGCCTGCGCTTCGCTCATCAATTTTAGCTGCACGGGCGCAAGCGTTATGTTTTCACGTATCGTTTTATGGGGGAAAAGGTTAAACTGCTGGAAAACCATGCCCATCTTCTGGCGCAGCCTGTCCACATTGCAGCCCTTGGCGTTCACCTGTTCACCATCAAACCAAACCTCGCCGCTGGTGGGCGTATCAAGCATGTTTAAGCAGCGCAGGAATGTGCTTTTTCCGCAGCCAGAGGGGCCGATGATAACCACCTTTTCGCCTTTTTCAATCGTCTGGTTCACACCGTTAAGCGCCTTTATTTGCCCAAAGTGCTTTTTAAGGTCAATTACGTTTATCACTTCTGGATAGCCTCCTCTCAAGCGCGCGCAGCCCCATCGTCATAATAAGCACAACAATCAGGTAAATTGCCGCGATAAGCAGCAGCGGCACCGGGCTAAATGTGCGCGAGCGCACCAATATGCCGCTGTATGTTAAATCCGCCACGGCAATTATGCTCACGATCGCCGTTTCTTTTAGCAGCACAATCGCTTCGTTTGCAATTGCGGGCAATATGTTTTTTACGGCCTGCGGCAGTATTATCAGCTGCATCGTTTTGTTGTTTGTCAGCCCCAGGCTTCGCCCGGCCTCGCTCTGGCCAATATCAACCGCCTGTATGCCTGAGCGCACAATCTCAGCGACATATGCGCCGGAGTTTATGCCAAGCGCAAATATGGCGACGGGCAACATGCCGTTTCCGCTCATGTTCGGCTTGAATATGATGTAGCCGAATATGAGCACCTGCACCATTGCAGGCGTGCCGCGAATTACCGTCAGGTAAATATCGCAAAGTATATCCAGCGGCTTAAGCACTTTTTTTTGCTTTGCGTAGATTTTACATATCGCCACAAGCGTGCCGATTATCGTGCCGATAATCGCGGCGCCAAACGTCAGCAAAAGCGTGTTTTTCAGCCCGTCGAGATAGATCAGGTATCTATCCAGCAAGATGATATTGTCGTAGAGCTGCTGCCCAAAATTTTCAAACATAATGATCTCCCGGAGTTTGTTTTGCGGGTAAATAGCCAAAGCGCGTTTGCGCCTTGGCTATTTTATTTTTACAGTGTCTTTTAATCAGCTTTTTCATCCGGCGTAGGCCGCCATGTGCTCTTCGATCCATTTATCGACCGTGCCGTCATCGAGCAGCTTTTGGAGCACCTTGTCCACAACCTCCTTGAGGTCGTCATTGCCTTTTTTGATGGCGATTGCATATTCCTCAACGGTCAGCGGCTCGTCAAGCACCACAAGGCCTGTGTTGGAGGCAACGATCTGCTGGGCGGGCATCTGGTCGATAACAACAGCCGAGATCTGCCCGTTTGAAAGCGCCATGCCCGCGTCAGCGCCTGTTTTAAAGCGGGAGATTTCCACGCCCTCAAGGTCGCTTGTAAAAAGGTCGCCCGTTGTGCCAAGCTGCACGCCAACCTGCTTGCCGACAAGATCGTCAGCGGTTTTAACATCGCTGCCTTCCTGCACGATAATCACCTGCGTGGTGGAAACATAGTTGATTGAAAAGTCAACGCTCTTGCGGCGCTCTTCGTTGTTTGTCATGCCTGCGACGCCAAGGTCGCCCTGGCCGGACTGGACGGCCATTACGATGCCTTCAAAGTCCATATCCACAACCTTTAGCGTTACGCCAAGCTCATCGGCAACGGCCTTTGCAATGTCAACATCCACACCCGCGATCGAACCATCGTCGCCCAAATATTCAAATGGGGCAAAGGCGGCGTTTGTGAGCATTGTGAGCTCGCCTGCCGCTTTGATTTTGTCGATTGCGCTTTCCTGTTTTTTTCCGCATGCTGTCATGGCCAAAACCAGCACAAGTGCCAGCACAATTGCAAAAATTCTGTTTTGCTTTTTCATAATAGTATACGCTCCTTCAACTGTTCTGCGCATAATTATACTAATGTTATGGATATAATGCAAGCTTTTTTGAAAGATTTTTGTATTTTTATGCTCTTTAACCGGTTAAGCCCTAAGCTGCCGAGTGCGCTTAAGTAAAACATAAAACAAGCATGGCGGTGAAAAACGGCCATGCTTGAATATATATTTATTAGTTCTCATAATTATACAGTTAAAAATTCAATTATTAAGCAGTCGCTTTTTCAAATCGCCAACCGTTTTTTGAAGCGCCGGGTCAACCTTTAGCTGATCGCCGATTTTTTCATGCGCGTGCATAACTGTCGTGTGGTTGCGCCCGCCAAATGCCTCGCCGATTTTAGGCAGGCTCCAGTCTGTTAATGTGCGGGAAAGGTACATCGCCACCTGGCGGGGGAATGCGATTTCCTGGTCGCGCCGCTTAGCGCTTAGCGCCTCAACCTGCACGCCATAGTATTCAGCCACGGTCTCCGCAATAACCTCAGGGGTCAGCACGCGTGGTGTGTTTATAACGATCATGTCCTTTAGCGCCTCGCTTGCAACCCTAAGGTCAAGCTCCACACGGTGGAATTGCGAGTAGGCGATTACGCGCGTTAAAAAGCCCTCGAGCTCACGGATGTTTGATTGCACATGCTCGGCGATAAAGCCCATCACCTCATCAGGCACGGTGTAGTGCTCAAGCTGCGCGCGGCGCTTGAGTATGGCGATGCGCGTTTCAAGATCGGGCGGCTGAATGTCGGCAATCAGGCCCCATTCAAAGCGGGAGCGCAGGCGCTCCTCAAGCGAGGCGATTTCGCGCGGTGGTTTATCCGAGCTTATCACAATCTGCTTGTTGGCGGTGTGCAGCGTGTTAAACGTGTGGAAAAACTCCTCCTGCACACCTTCTTTTTTGGAGATAAACTGTATGTCGTCAACCATCAGCACATCCACATTGCGGTATCGGCTCCTAAATTCGCGGTTGCGGTTTGACGCGATGGATTGAATCATCTCGTTTGTAAAGGCCTCGCTCGTAACATACATTACCTTTGCCTGCGGATTTTTTTGCTGCACATGGTGGCCAATGGCGTGCATTAGGTGGGTTTTGCCAAGCCCGACGCCGCCATACAGGAAAAGCGGATTGTAGGTTTCAGCGGGCTTTAGCGCAACCGCCTTTGCCGCGGCGTGCGCAAAATAGTTGGAGTTGCCCACAACAAATGTGTCGAATGTATATTTATCGTTGAGTTTGGTGTATTGATACCCGGGCTTTTTCTTGCCGGTATACAGCCCGCTTTCATCGGGGAGAACAACCATCACACTATCGACGCTATCCGTCGCCTGTGAGGCGCATGTGTTAAGGTGGTTGCGGTAGAATTTGTTGAGGGATTCCTGGATCATCTCATTGGGTGCTTCAACAACAAGCGCCCTGTCCAATATTGAAAGTGGTTTAAGCGCCTCTACAAAGGTGCTGTAGCTGACTGAGTTCATTTCTCCCTGCAGCAGCTGGCAGGTTTTGCCCCAGATATGCCGTATCTGCTCGGTGTTGCCGTTATACTCCATTTTCCCCCCCAAATTCATAGGCATGGCTGTTTGCCAAAGCAATTTTGCCGGAAGGCGCGCACAAGCGCCGCCATAAAAGACACACAAGAGCCACCGGCCAATTGATATTGCCATTGTACTTGTGTTACTTATAAATAAAAAGCGGCAATAAGAAACATAAATAACAAAATTTTGTTTAACTTTGTTGCTTTGGCAGTTTACGCTTAACATGTTTGCTGCCGGAATAACAACCGCTTTTCCCCTTATTACCACGGGGGAAAACAACTTACCCAAACACGTTGGAGTTTCATTATATCAAACCGGGCGGGCCAACACAAATAAGGCTTTCTTATAATGATAAACCCGGCCATAAAAGAAAAATTCACATAAAAAAACATTATGTGAATACTATGTATCATTGGCTTGACAAGCAGTGGAACTTGTGATAAACCTTTCAAGTGATAGCCAGGTGGCAAAAATGATCGTTACGTGAAAGGAGTGATATGCGTGAAGATCAAGAACATTAACAACCCCAAGCGTTTCTTTGAGGTGCTCAATGAATGCCAGGGCAGGGTTGAGCTGGTCACCTCCGAAGGGGATAGACTAAACCTTAAGAGCACATTGTGCCAATACATCGCGCTAACGCAGATGTTCAAGGATGCCCGCATCGATGATGTGGAGTTGATAGTCTCAGACCCTGAGGATTTTACCAAGCTGCTGGATTTTCTGGTGCGCGGTTAATTTCCGGGAGGGCGCCGGTTAACCCGGCGTGATTTTCTAATCAACACAAATCCCCGCGAATGT
>JAJDHH010000026.1 GCA_030266105.1 Eubacteriales bacterium OttesenSCG-928-K08 | reverse complement strand
AACAACAGGCACGCTAAGCCTAAAAGAAGTGTTGGCGCTTGCGCGAAGGCACAAGGTTTCAATGACGGAGTACCTGACAGCAACGCTAATGTATGTGCTTTATGTGATGCAGCTAAGCGAACATCCCAAAAGAAAGCAGCTGCCTGTAAAAATCAGCGTGCCTGTCAATCTTAGAAAGTATTATCCTACAAAAACGCTGCGTAATTTTTCGCAATATCTCAACCCGGGCATCGATCCCGGCCTTGGCGATTTTACGTTTGAGGAAACGCTTGAGCAGGTGCATCATTATTTTCGTTATATGTTCACCGAAAAAAATCTCAACGCAAGAATGTCCCAAAACGTGGATGCTGCAAGCCATCCTGCCGTGCGCGCGATTCCGCTGATAATCAAAAAAGTGGCCTTGCGCCTGGTGTTTGAGCTTGTGGGTGAGCGTGTTTTTTCCACGGTGATTTCAAACGTAGGCGCGTTTACCGCGCCTGATGTAATGCTTGATCAGGTGGAAAGGTTCGATTTGCTTTTGAACACAGCGCTCCATAACACCGTTGAATGCGGGGTTGCAAGCCTTAACGATACGCTTTCGATCTCATTCACGCGGCACATAAGCGAACCTTACGTTGAGCGCATGTTTTTCCGCCGCCTGGTGCAGCAGGGGCTGCATGTTAAGGTGGAAAGCAATTCATATTAGAAACAGAAAGGAGCGTAAGTATGGCTTATTGTGTAAATTGTGGCGTGGAGCTGGAAAAAAGCCTGAAGCAATGCCCGCTTTGCGGCGTTGAGGCAATAAACCCAAGGGAGCCTTATGACGCTTTGGCCCCAAGGCCATATAGCGCGCATATCGATTCGCTGCAGCGCCGCGCGGGTCGGCGGCTTGTGGGCTGGATTGTGACTGTGCTGATGATACTGGGCGGCGTCATTTGCGTGATGGCGAATTTAGTGTATAACGAAACGCTGACATGGTCGATTTATGTGCTTGCGAGCCTTATGCTTGTGTGGGTGCTTATCATGCTGCCGCTTTTGTATCGCCTGCACCCGGTTGTGGCTGTGCTGCTGGATATTGGCGCGATGATGCTGTTTTTGTATTTATTCAACTTGGCAGATACATCGACTGATTGGTATTTTGATCTTGCCGTGCCAATGGTGTTGATTTGTGGCGTGCTGGCGCTTATCGATGTGGCGGCATTTCTTAGCCCAAAGATTGTGGGCTGGCAGCAATACGGCATTGTCCTGATGTCGCTGGGCATAGCGATGATGGGCCTTGAGGCGCTGCTCGATTTGTTTAACGATATGGAGGTTCACCTTGGCTGGAGCTGGTTTACAGTGCTGCCGACATTTGCGCTTGGGCTTGTGTTTTTTATTCTGGAGCGCAGGCGTGAATTAAAAGATGCAATTTACAAACGTCTCCGCTTATAAAAGCGGAGACGTTTATAAATTATTCGTAAAAGCGCTATTCTGCCTGCCGCGCTTTAACCATGTGGAATATGTTCATGCCAATTCCGGCAATCAGGCAGATCACAACGATGCCAAGCAATATGTTGTTAGCGTTTGCAAGCATTGTGGCGGGAATGCTCGTGTCCGTGCCCATAGCATCATATATGCCTTCTAAAAACGCAGGGTTGAGCTTAAACCCGGAATTAAAAAGCCAGATCACTAACGGCAGAGATAAAACATCCGCAATGATTGTAACAGTCAAAACCCTTTTTGTGCGCTGGCCTTCCAGCAGGCGCACGGTTTCATTAACGATGCTGATGGCCGCAAGCGCCAGCACAACATACCACATCGAACGGATGGATACTGTATCGAAAATGCTTATGCGCACGCCGTCCTGATTAACCCAGCCAAGCAGCTGCGGGGTGGCAAGCAATATAATCGTTATCAAAGTGGCGCCAACAATCCCTAAAATAGGCTCCCAGCGGGATATTTTCTCCTCTTTTGCGGGAACGGGCGGCAGCGAGGAAATATCCTCATCCGCTATATCGAATTTAATGCCGCGGCGCTCAAAAAATGCAAACAGCAGTGTGATAACAGCAAAAAGATAAGTGCAGGTTTGTATTATGATAAAAATCCATTCACCAGTTTTTGCAATTGGTGATTTTGATGGCTCAAGCAACAAAAGCACAACGCATGCCATTAAAAGCGCAAATGTGACGCTGCCGAGCACGATCTTTAGCAGTGAAACATAGCTGTTGTAGTAATCGGGGCCAATGAGCGATCTGCTGCCCGCGGGGTGATACTGTTGCGCAAGCTCACTTGGTTTGCCAAGCTCCGCGAGCACAACGTTAACATCCCGCTCTGTGGGAGAGATCTCGCCGCAGCGCTCGTCTAACATGTCGGCAATCAGGGTTTGGAGCTCACGCTCAACATCGGTTCGGATTTTTCGCGGCAGCTTTTTGGATACTGCGTAGATATAGCGCTCAATAAGCTCATTGTTCATCTTTTTTATCCTCCCAAAGTGCGTTCATGTTTTTGACTGTGTCCGCCCAAACCTTGCGCAGGCGGATATAAATTTCATCGCCCATTTTGGTTGTAGAATAGTATTTTCGGGGTTTTGGCCCTTCCACTTCCCAGCTGCTTTGCAAAAGCCCCTGCCCTTCGAGCCGCCTAAGCAGAGGATAGAGCGTGTTTGCGTCCACCGGGATGCCCTTTTCGGATAAGCTTTGCACAAGATTGTAACCATATGTGGGGCTTCCCAGCTGGCTAAGGACGCACAAAACTATGGAACCGCGCCTTAGTTCAAGCACCAAACCGGATAGGATTTCATCTGCGTTTTTATCCATATTGCGCTCCTTGCTTTAATGTTGAATTCATTATATTGTGTGTCACACATTATGTCAAGAATAAAAATATAATGAATTTGAAAAATGTATAGGAGTTTTGACCAAGCGCACAAAAATGTGAAAATCTCGAAACTTTATCGCACTTTGCTTGAGAAGCGCGGTATCTGTGTTTAGAATAGGACTATGTCGAGGACGGTTTATCATAATTCACGGCTGCTTCGCTTTCGCTCCCCATCAGGGGCAATGCCCGCAGGCCAGCCGCTTAAAATAGCCCTATGTGTTGGGCAGGCGCTTGAAAACGCTTCGGTTACGCTACGTGTTTGGATGGATGAGCAGGAAACCCTGCTGCCCATGCAAGTTGAGCGCGAAGAGCAAGGCGCACTATTTTGCGTAACTTTTAATGTAACAAAAACACCCGGGCTCATGTGGTACTACTTTAAGCTTGAGCTGCCGGACGGCACGGTTTGTTATTATGGCGGCGAAAGCGGCGAGGGTCGCTGCTGCGCAAGTGAGCCGCCCGCCTATCAGGTTACGGTGTATGATCCTGCGTTTGAAACGCCGCGCTGGTTTAGAGAGAGCGTGATGTATCAGATATTTCCGGATAGGTTTTGTCGGGCGGGCGATCACACAAAGGCGCTTGAGTATCATCAATCGCTGGGCAGGTCGCCGCGTGTGCATGAGGATTGGGGCGAGTTGCCGCAATATTTGCCGGAGCAAGGGCAGCCGCATTATATGCCGGATGATTTTTTTCTTGGCGATATTAAAGGGATCGCAGAAAAGGTTGATTACCTAAGATCATTTGGCATAGGCTGTGTGTATCTTAACCCGGTGTTTGAAAGCCGTTCAAATCACCGTTATGATACGGCGGATTATCGCAAGGTCGATCCATTGCTTGGCACAAATGAGGAGTTTGAGGCGCTTTGCGAAACATTAAAAAGCAATGGCATGCGCCTGATGCTCGATGGTGTGTTCTCGCACACCGGGGCGGACAGCCTGTACTTTAACAAATACGGCCACTACCCATCATTGGGTGCGTATCAATCCGAAAAATCCCCTTACCGGGAATGGTATCGTTTTGATGGCGGAGATTATAAAAGCTGGTGGAATTTCCCGGAGCTTCCGGAGGTTAATGAGCTTTCACCCGAGTATATGGATTTTGTGATGGGCGGTTCAAATTCGCTTATTGATTATTGGGCAAAGCTTGGTGTGTCAAACTGGCGGCTCGATGTGGCGGATGAATTGCCGGATGAGTTTATAATGCGTATGCGCGCGCGCCTGAAAGAGATCGACCCCGAGGCGGTGCTTTTGGGTGAAGTGTGGGAGGATGCTTCCATTAAGGAAGCCTATGGCGTGAGGCGGCAGTATGTTCAAGGCAAAGCGCTCGATAGCGTGATGAACTATCCCTTCCAAAAAGGAGTGCTTGCGTATTTTCGCAACGAATGGGACGCATATTCGCTTAACGACATGCTGCAAACCTTACGCGAGCGATACCCAAAGCCGTTTTATTATTCGGTTATGAACCTTTTATCTTCGCACGATGTTGTGCGTGCGATCACCGCATTAGGCGGCGCACCGGATAGGGATACGCTCACTCGTGAGCAGCAGGCGCAATACCAGCTTCGCCCGGGGCAGCTCCAGCTTGCCAAGGCCCGCTTTCTGGCCGCGACAGCGCTGCAAATGGCTCTTCCCGGTGTGCCCAGCATATATTATGGGGATGAGGCAGGCTTAACGGGCATGGCCGACCCATTTAACAGGGGTACTTATCCCTGGGGGCATGAGGACGAGGAGCTGCTCGAAAATGTGCGCAAGCTTTCGCTGGCGCGAAGCCAATATTCTGCGCTGCGCGCAGGGTTTTGCACAATGGCCGCCTTGGGGCCTGATGTAATGGCGGTGCTGCGTTTTACTTTTGAAGGGCGAGATGCTTTTGACTTTGAAGCGCCGGAGGATATGGCGCTATGTTTGGTTAACCGCTCAACGCTGCCTGTGCATTTGCGCTTAAACAAAAATGAGCTTAATGAAGGGCCGGATGGTGAATTGCCCGTAGATTTTGCGGGGAACTGGGTGGATGTTGTATCCGGCAGGAGTTACTTCTGCCGGGAGGATATATTCGAGGCCGTGCTGCCATCGTGCAGCGCGCTGCTGCTGATAAAGGAAAAGTAAGAGTGATTGGAATACTGATTGGAGATTAACCGGCATGTTTCAGGGACGCTATGGGAACGATCAACTTAACAGAGGGCTATTGTTTGCGGGGCTGGGTTTTACCTTGCTCAGCTGGATTTTGCCGCGAAACAGCGTTATAAGAAGTCTGTTCTATCTAATGTCGCTTGTTCTTTATGGGCTTGCGATTTTCCGGATGTTCTCGCGCAGCTTTGGCAAGCGCAGCGCGGAAAATGCAAAGTTCATGGCTGTTTGGTCGCGTGCAAGAGCAAAGTGGCAAAGCTGGCGTTCCCATGGCCCGCGCGCAAAAACTGCGCGCAAAACCCCTACGTTTGAAGAACGCCGCAAGTACAAATACTTTATCTGTACCCAATGTGCGCAGCGCTTGCGTGTTCCCCGCGGAAAGGGGAAAATAATGATTACCTGCACACGCTGCGGAAACAAATTTCAAATGAAATCATAGGAGGATACACAAATGACAATCAACAAGGAAATGACGATTTCCAGCATACTCGAGCAGGATTCGGGCATTGCGAACATTTTGATGGCATCGGGCATGCACTGCCTGGGCTGCGCAATGGCGCATGGCGAGGATCTGGGTCAGGCTTGTGCCGTGCATGGAATAGATGCGGATGAAATGGAAAAGCGCATAAACGATTATCTCTCTTCAAAATAACAGAAAGGAGAATTGGCATGAAGTATGTGTGTTCTGTTTGCGGGTATGAATACGATCCCGCGGTTGGCGATCCGGATGGCGGCATAGCGCCGGGCACCGCGTTTGCGGATATTCCGGAGGATTGGGTGTGCCCCGTTTGCGGAGTAGGGAAGGATCTGTTTGAGCCGGCGTAATGAATAGCAAAAAGGTTAATAAGTTAACTTGTCTGTTTGTTCCGGGCGATCATAAATCGCCCGGAACTTTTTTATGCTATATTATTTGAGGAACTCTTCGAATGTTTCCTCAAACAGTGTGTTGGCGGCGGAGTTAAGCGCAACGAGATAGTTTTGGTAGGCTTCAACCAGTTTGCTTGCCTCCGGTGTGAGCGCAGCGCCGCCGCCGCCCACCCCCCCTGTGGTGGAGCGCAAAAGCTTAACCCCCAGCGCCTGCTCGGAGTCCTTAACTATGCGCCATGCTTTTGAATAGGCCATCTGCATGGAGTTAGCGGCTGAGCGCAGGGATTTATGTTCTTCCACCCTCTTTAGCAGCTCGTTTATGCCGGGGCCAAAGCATTTTTCGTTTTTAAACAGGCGCACGCTGATTACCGGATGCAGTTCGTTTTTGCCCATATCATTTCACCCCGCTTTGTTAATTGCTATTATAAGGTCATCATATTTTTTTTGCGCCGCACTGTCAACAGCAAAGGGTTTTGTGCGTCAAAGCGCTTGGCTCAAGCAGGTTTATATATAATCCTCGCAATACAAAATACATTATAATATAATGGAACAGGACAAGCCTTAAATTATCATCAAACAAAACCAAATACGGGGGGATAAAACATGGCATTTGATTTTGATACGGTGATCGACCGCCGAAACACAAACAGCTTAAAGTTCGATTTTATTGAGGAGCGCGGCCATCCCGCCGGTGTGATGCCGCTGTGGCTGGCGGATATGGATTTTCAGGCCCCGCCCGCAGTAATCGAAACGCTGCATAAGGTTGCCGAGCATGGCATATTTGGCTACACCGACCCCAAGGCGGATTATTTTGACGCTGCTAGAGACTGGTTTGTGGAGCGCCATGGTTTTGAGCCAAAGCGCGAATGGTTCCTGATTATGCCGGGCATAGTTTTTGCGCTTGCCTCCTGCATAAATGCGTTCACCAAGCCGGGAGAAGGGGTTTTGATTCAGCCGCCCGTCTATTTGCCCTTTACCTTGATGGTTAAGCAAAACAACCGCCAGCTTGTGGAAAACCCGCTTTGCTATAAAAACGGCAGCTATTCTATAGACTTTGAGGATTTGGAGCTTAAGCTTGCCGACCCTAATGTTAAGCTGATGATTTTGTGCAACCCGCATAATCCGATTGGCAAGGTGTGGGATAAAGCATCGCTCATGCGCATTGGCGAGCTTTGCGTTAAGCATGGCGTTGTTGTAATAAGCGATGAAATCCATTGCGATTTTATCTTCCCCGGCCACAAGCACTATGTCTTTTCCGCGCTGAGCGAGGAAATTGCGCAAAACTGTGTTGTGTGCACAGCACCGAGCAAAACATTCAATATTGCGGGCATGCAGATGTCCAGCATATTTGTTCCAAACCCGCAGCTTTATAAAAAGCTGAGCGATGTTGTTAGCGCCACGGGTTATGGTCACCCTACAATTTGCGGGCTGGCGGCGGCCAAAGCGGCATATTCAAATGGCGCTGCGTGGCTTGATGAGCTGCTTGTGTACCTTAAAGCCAATGCGGATTATGTGCGCAGCTTCGTTTGTGAAAGATTGCCCGAGGTGCATGTTGTTGAGCCGGACGGTACATTTTTGCTTTGGGTGGATTTTAGCGCATTGGCTTTAAATGAAGAGGAACTAAAAAGCTTCCTTCTGAATAAAGCTGGACTATGGCTCGATGAAGGCACAAAGTTTGGCCGGGGCGGCGAGTGTTTTATGCGGCTTAACATAGGCTGCCCAAGAAGCATTTTGGAAGAGGCGCTGGTTAAGCTTGAAGCTGCCATACGCTCAAGATAGAGCACAGTTATTTATTAAGCTCTGATGTTGAAAGGAAGAAAAACAATGCCGGAAATATACCCCAGTATGCTGCACTTGATTGGCAACACACCCCTTGTTGAGCTTTCGCGTTTTGCTGAGTTTCATGGCGTGAATTCAAAATTAATAGCCAAGCTTGAGCGCTCAAACCCTGCCGGAAGCGTAAAGGATCGTGCGGCGCTTGGAATGATTGAATATGCCGAAGGCCGCGATATCATACATCCTGGCGATACAATAATTGAACCCACCAGCGGCAACACGGGGATTGGGCTTGCGGCTGTTGCTGCAATTAAGGGCTACAAGGTTATTCTCACAATGCAGGATACCATGAGCGTTGAGCGTCAGAAAATTCTCGCGGCCTATGGCGCAAAGGTTGTGCTCACACCGGGGGAGCTTGGTATGAAGGGCGCGATTGAAAAGGCAAAGTCGCTCCAAAAGGAAATTCCGGGTTCGTTTATTGCCGGGCAGTTTGAAAACCCTGCAAACCCCGCCACGCACTATCAAACAACAGGCCCGGAAATTTGGCGGCAGACCGATGGGCAGATCGATGTGCTGATCGGTACAGTTGGCACAGGCGGCACGATCACCGGCACCGGCACATACTTAAAGCAGCAAAACGCAAACATACGCATCATTGCGGTTGAACCCGCAGGCTCGCCCGTGCTGTCGGGCGGCGAAGCGGGGGCACACAAGCTGCAGGGCATTGGCGCGGGTTTTGTGCCGGAGGTGCTCGACAGGGATTTGATCGACGAAATAATTACCATTGAGGATGAGGCTGCTTTTGAAGCAGGGCGCTTGATGGCGCAAAAGGAGGGCCTGCTTGTGGGCATTTCTTCCGGCGCAGCGCTTTGCGCCGCAGTGCAGGTTGGCAAGCGGCCTGAGCACGCAGGCAAAAACATAGTGGTGATTTTGCCTGATACCGGCGAAAGATATCTTAGCAGCGAAATGTTTGAATAAACTAAAAAAGGGTTGTATGGCTTTGGCATACAACCCTTTTAGTTTACTGATCTCTGGGAAACAATGGCTTGCCTTTTTTTCGCTGCTTAACGCATTCGGTCAGCAAATATTCAATCTGCCCGTTTATCGAACGAAAATCGTCCTCAGCCCATGCGGCCAGCTCCTTCCAAAGCGTGTCGGATACCCGCAGCGGAATTTGCTTTTTCTTCTCATCTGCCATAACGGTTTAGTATAACGAGCCGCTGTTAACGATCGGCTGCGGGTCCTTGTTGCCGCAGAGCACAACCAGCAGGTTGCTAACCATTGCGGCCTTGCGCTCCTCATCGAGGTTCACAATTTGCTTTTCGCTAAGCTTGCTTAGCGCCATATCCACCATACCCACGGCGCCATCCACGATCATCTGCCTTGCGGCGATGACTGCCGAGGCCTGCTGCCTTTGCAGCATGACTGCCGCAATTTCAGGGGCATAGGCGAGGCTTGTTATGCGCGCTTCGGTGATTTCAAGCCCGGCGATATCCACCTTGTTTTGAATTTCTTCACGCAGGCGTTCGGCGATTTCCTGGCTGCTGCCCCGCAAGGATTGTTCGTTGTTATCATTCTCGTCAACATTGTCGTAAGGGTATAGGCGCACTATGTTTCTAAGCGCGGCATCACATTGGATTGAAAGATATTCGGTAAAATTATCAACATTAAACACGGCCTTTGCTGTGTTTGCAACGCGCCAAATCACCACAATGCCGATTATGATGGGGTTGCCCAGCTGATCGTTGATCTTTTGCTTATCGTTATTAAGCGTCATAGTTTTGAGGGAAACCTTTTTTGAGGGCAGTGAGATGCTTTGCTGCTCCTTAGTGCCCTTGCTGGAAACGGAAATCAATTTCTCCGCTGAAAATGCCGCGCTTGTTGCCTCGCCCGCGGCGGGGTTAAATGCAACTGCAAACGGGTGAACAAAAAAGAAGCCGGGGCCCTTAAGCGTGCCGTAATACTTACCTAAAAGCGTGAGCACAAACGCTTCATTGGGTTTGAGCGTTCTCAAACCAGCAAAAAGCATGGGGCAAATAACAAAACCAACGATTGCTGTGAGCACGATTAGCACAACCTGCATCCGCATAACTGAAAAAACAAATGCGGCAGTGCACAAAAGCAGCAGCAAAATATTAAATATGAGCATCATCATGCCATTTGCTGAGGGGGCTTTTTTTTCCTCCATGTGCGGGCTGAAGGTGGAATTATTATTTTGCATAAGGCACCTCCTGAATTGAAATGATATTATTTTGATATCATTATAGTATGCGATTTTCGGATTGTCAACTCATAAAAATTTAAATTTACTTTGGTGGATTATGCGGTATGCAGGAAAAATGAAGGAACATGGGAAAACGATGCAGGATTTGCTTCATTTTCTTGCATGGGTACTGCGCGACTGATATAATGGCAGTGTTCGCTTGATGGTTTATGCGCTATGGAGCGAGCGTTTGAATATTTTTGGCGGATTTTTCCGCCACGCGTGGTTGGAGGGAAAATGAATCTTTTATTAAGCAATGACGATGGTGTGTTTTCCGCGGGTATGCTCGCCCTTGCGCGTGAGCTTGCGCCACACCATAACATTCGGATCGTAGCGCCGGATACCCAGCGCAGCGGCGCGGGGCATGGCGTGACCTTTGTTACTCCTGTGCGCGTAAAGAAGGTAACCTTGCCGGATCTTCCGGATGTGCCTGCCTATGAAGCAAGCGGCACCCCGGCGGATTGTGTGCGCCTTGGCTGCACGGGCTTGGATTTTGATGTGGATATGGTGATTTCGGGAATTAACCATGGCGCAAACCTTGGCTCGGATGTGCTGTATTCCGGCACTGTCGGCGCCGCGATGGAGGGCGCGCTTTTGGGTCTGCCCGCAATCGCAACAAGCAGCTATAATCACTTTACTATCGATTTTTCGGCGGCGGCGCGCGCCACGCTGCTGGCAATTGAGTATGTGCGCAAGCACCCGCTGCCAAAGGGTATGATACTGAACCTTAACGCACCTGAGCTGCCGATCTCCGAGATTAAGGGCATCAAATTCGCGGGCCTTTGCTTGCAAACATATGACGCAAAGTATGCAAAGTTTGATGATCCGTTTGGCATGACATATTATTGGATGCCGATTGAAAAAAGCTCAACCGCCTTTGAACAATGCGATAAAAACTATGATGAATCCTGGGTGCGTGAGGGTTATGTTACGCTCACCCCAATTCACTATGACATAACAAATTACGCATATTTAAAAACGATGCGTCCGGAGGACTTTGATTTTAACGCCTTCAAAGAGGGAAAGGGGAATGGGCATGACTGAGGATGATTTGTTATCCCGGCTCAAAAGCCAATACCATATGCTCAGCAAGGGGCAAAAGCAGATTGCCGCCTATATTTTAGATAATTACGACCGTGCTGCATTTATCACCGCCTCCAAAATGGGCGTGGCGGTGGGGGTGAGCGAATCGACCGTTGTGCGTTTTGCCTACACAATGGGTTACGATGGTTATCCCTCCTTGCAGCGCGCCCTGCAGGAGCTTATACGCAACAAGCTCACATCCATGCAGCGCATACAGCTAACATCGGATATGGAGCAATCCGATGTGCTAAAAACCGTGCTTAAGGCGGATATGCAAAACATCCGCGCTACGATTGATTTGGTTGATGAGCCCGCCTTTCTCCAATCAGTAGATATTCTGCTAAACGCAAAGCGTATTTATGTTGTTGGTATGCGAAGCGCCTATCCAATCGCGCAGTTTCTGGCTTATTACCTTAAATATATCTGCACGGGCGTTGTGTCGGCCAACAATGCGCTGCACGACGCTTGTGAATTGATCGCCGGAATTGCTGAGGATGAGGTGCTTGTTGCAATCAGCTTCCCGCGTTATTCAACGCGCACTGTTGAGGCAATCCGCTATGCGAAATTGCGCGGAGCCACCACAATCGCCATGACCGACACAAACAATTCACCGCTTGCGCCCTATGCCGATCACCTTTTGATAGCGAGGAGCGATATGGCGTCGTTTGCCGATTCGCTTGTTGCGCCGCTTTCGCTTGTGAATGCAATCATCGTGTCGGCAGGGCAAAGCCGCAAGGAATATTTGCTGGAGCAGTTCGATCATTTGGAGCGCCTGTGGGGCAGCCAGAATGTGTATATCACACGCGATGGCTTGGAAGATCCATTATGAGGCTTATTCTAATCCGGCATGGACAAACAGAGTGGAACACATTGCGAAAAACGCAGGGGCTAACCGACATTCCCCTCGATAAAAAAGGCGTTTTGCAGGCGCAAATGCTGCAAAGTCGCCTTGCTGACGAGCAGATAAACGCTTGCTACACAAGCCCGCTAGTTCGTGCGAGCGAAACCGCAAAAATAATTGTTGCGCCGCATGGCATTCCGGTCACACAATCCTACGATTTGATAGAGCGCGATTTTGGCGCTTGGGAGGGTTTAACAATAGCCGAGCTTTATGAACAATACGCCGGTGATATGGAGCTGTGGAAAAAAGATCCTTTTGCCTGCACGCCGCCACGCGCAGAAAACCTGCGTGCCGTGCAAAAGCGTTGCGTAAACTTCATTAGCGAAATTAAGCAAAAGCATGAAAAAGAAACAGTGCTTGTTGTGAGCCATTCCGTGCCGTTAAGGGTGATGGTTGCGGGCCTGATTGGCCTGAAGGACGAATGCCTGCACAATATAGAGATAGATAACGCCGCATATTCAGAGATTGTCTGCAAAAGCCAACGAAATGTGCTCAGGATGCTTAACTGTTCATCGCATCTTGATGGGAAGGATCAACCATGAAAAGGGTTGTTGTGGTCGGCGGAGGGCCAGCGGGGTTAATCGCCGCGGCAAACTCCGCAAAAAGAGGGCAGCAAACGCTGCTGCTTGAACAAAATGAAAAGCTTGGCAAAAAGCTGTATATCACGGGCAAAGGCCGCTGCAATCTCACGAATGCAGGCGGGCGGGATGCCTTTTTTGCGCATGTGGTAAAAAACCCGCGTTTTTTATATAGTGCGTGGAATGCGTTTGACGCGCAGGCGATAATGAACCTTCTCGAAGAACAAAATGTGCCTGTGAAGGTGGAGCGTGGTGATAGGGTTTACCCGCAGTCCGATAAATCGAGCGATGTTATACGTGCGCTGACAAATTACCTTAATAAATGTGGAGCTTCGGTGCAGCTGAACATGGGTGTGAAAAAAATCGACATTCGTGGCGGCAGGGTTTGCGGAGTGCAAACAGGGGAAGGTTTTATCCCCGCCGAGGCTGTAATACTGTGCACGGGCGGGAAAAGTTATCCCTCCACGGGCGCAACGGGCGTGGGTTACCGGCTGGCACGGGAGCTTGGGCACGATGTTTTGCCGGCTTCACCATCGCTCATACCATTGGAAACAATCGAGGCATGGCCGGCAACGCTTAGCGGGCTGGCGCTTAAAAACGTTACGCTTAGAGCATACGAAAATGAAAAAAAGATATTCGATGGCCTTGGCGAAATGCTTTTTGCGCATTTTGGTGTGACGGGCCCGCTTGTGCTTTGCGCAAGCGCATATATGCAACAATTTGAAAATGTGCGCATGGAAATCGACCTTAAACCGGGCTTAACGGAGCAAATGCTCGATGCCAGGCTGCTGAGGGATATCGAAGCCGGGCGGCGCCTGAGCATCAAAAACGCATTTTCGGGCCTTTTGCCGCGTGCGCTTTTGCCCGTTGTGCTTGAGTTGGCCGAAATCGATGCAAGCTCGCTTGCATGTGAGCTGACAAAAGTTCAGCGCAGGAAACTATGCCAAACGCTCAAAGCGCTGCCGCTTACCGTGCGCAACTCGCGCCCGATAGATGAAGCCGTTGTTACGCGCGGGGGAATAAACGTTAAAGAGGTTAACCCTAAAACCATGGAATCAAAAATAGTTAGCGGGCTGTTTTTTGCGGGCGAGGTGCTTGATGTGGATGCGCTGACAGGCGGCTACAATTTGCAGATCGCCTGGAGTACGGGCGCGCTTGCGGGTTTATCCTGCTAATTAAAGTTTAGTTGTTGGAGGGAATTATCATGCACCTGCATGTGGCGATCGATGGCCCCGCCGGAGCGGGAAAAAGCACGATTGCAAAGGCGGTAGCCAGGAAACTCAACATCCCGTATCTTGATACGGGGGCGATGTTTCGAACGCTTGCATTTTATGCGTTTGAAAGCGGCATCGACCCAAATGATGAGTCCGGTGTGGAAAGAGCGCTCCCAAACGCCAAAATTAAAATCACATACGATGAAGGCGTGCAGCGCATGTGGCTTAATGGCAGGGATATAACAAGCGATATCCGCACACCGAAGATAGGCCGCGGCGCATCGGATATCAGCCGCCATCCGGCCGTGCGCGCAAAATTGCTTGAGATGCAGCGGCAGGTTGCAAAAGATGGTTCCGTTGTGATGGATGGCAGGGACATTTGCACGGTTGTTATGCCGGATGCGCCCTTTGCGTTTTATGTGACGGCTTCTGTAAGCGAGCGCGCAAAGCGCAGGATTAAGGAGTTTGAGCAAAAAGGCGAGACTGCGCCAACCATTGAGCAGATGGAGCAAATGATCAGCGAGCGGGATTATCAGGATATGAACCGTGAATTTGCGCCGCTCAAAGTTGCGGAGCGCGCTATTGTGGTTGACACTACTGAGTTGACGATTGATGAAAGTATCGCGGCTGTGCTACGGGCCGTTACGGGTGAAGGGGAATAAGCGCCGGTGCTGTATGTAATCCTGAAAATATTGTTGGCGCCATTATACTGGCTTTTGTTCAAGCCATCTATTTATGGGCGTGAAAACCTCTTTGTTAGGGGCAAAGCGATTTTTGTGTGCAACCATGTTTCCATGATTGACCCTGTGGTTATCATGATGGCGTCAAGGCGGCTTGTGCACTTTATGTCAAAGGCGGAGCTTTTTAAGAACCCGATTTCAAATCTGTTTTTTCGGGCGCTGCTTGCGTTCCCGGTCAACAGGGATCAGGTTGACATGACATCCATGAAAAAGGCCATAAGCGTGCTGCATGCGGGAAAAATATTTGGCATATTCCCCGAAGGAAAGCGCACAATTACAGGTAGGATGGATGATCTTGAAAAAGGAGCGGCGTTTCTTGCAAGCAGGACTGGTGCGCCAATCGTCCCCATGTACATCAAAAGCAACAGCTATAGCAATGCGCGTGTTGTTATGATTGTGGGAAAACCCATTCAGGTGGGCGATTTGGTGGCCAACACGCCTAAGAACAGGGTTATTGATGTGTTGACGGACGAAATAAGCGATGCGTTAAACGCGTTGCGTGCGGAGATTGAAGATTGATGCAAATTAAAGTAGCCGAACACGCAGGTTTTTGTTTTGGTGTTGAGCGTGCGGTGGAAATGGCAAAGGCGCTTGCAGGAACAACTGCCAATGTGTTTACTCTGGGCGAAATTATCCACAACGAATCGGTAGTAAACGAATTAAAGGAACTGGGAATATATCCCGTTAAGGCGGATGAAATTGAAACGCTGCCCCAAAACAGCACAATCATCATCCGCTCGCATGGTGCGCCGCCGGAGGTGTTTTTGTGCTGCGAGCGGCGCAAGCTAAATGTGGTGGATGCCACCTGCCCTTTTGTTAAGCGGATACACAACATTGTGAGCGAAGCCGCAAAGGGCGGCAGGCAGGTGTTTATTGCGGGGCAAATGAGCCACCCTGAGGTGGAAGGCATTCGCGGCTGGGCAGGCGAGGGCGCGCATGTGTTAAGCACGGCCAAAGATGCGAGCGCGCTTGAATTTAGTTTGGCGCCTGCAGTGCTCGTGGCGCAAACAACTTTGCGTGAGGAAAAGTACCGCGAGATCGAGCACACGCTGCTTCTAAGCCGCCCTGATACACAAACGTATAACACCATTTGCGACACCACGATTCAACGCCAGCAGGAGGCACAGAGGCTCTCTAAGGAATGCTCGGTGATGCTCGTGATTGGAGGGCTTAGGAGCGCGAACACGAGGAAACTGTTTGAGCTTTGCAATGAGAACTGCAAACGCACGTATTCCTTAGAGAATCCGGCGCAACTTTTACTTGAAAAAATTCATACCAATGATATAATAGGTGTTGTTGCTGGCGCATCGACGCCACAATGGATGATTAGGGAGGTTGTAACTGTAATGAACGAACTGGAAAAAACGACGGTTGAATCCACAGAAGAAGTAGTAGCCGTGCAGGCAGAGGAAGGTGTCGCGGCTCCGGCGGAAGCTGTGGAAGCGCCCGAAGTGCAAGCGCCTGCCGCACAAGAAGAAGCGGTAGCCCAACAGGTGCCTGTAGCAGAGGAAGAACCCGCCGTTTCTCAGGAGTCCGTAGAAGCCGAGGAAGATGCCGACGCGGGCGACAGCTTTGCCGAAGCCTTCGAAAAAACCCTCGTGCGCATTCGCAACGGCCAGGTTATCACCGGCTCAGTTGTGCAGATTGCGGATGGTGAGGTTTGCGTCAACATCGGCTATAAATCGGATGGGTTCATTCCAAAGAACGAGTTTGCCTCCGACCCGGATATTAACCCGGCGGATGTGGTGAAGGTTGGCGATCCGATCGAGGTTGAAGTCATCAAGGTAAACGATGGCGAGGGTAACGTCCTTCTTTCACGCAAGAGCGTGGAAGGCAAGAAGCTCTGGGAAGAGCTCATGCAGGATGCCGAAACACCGGACAAGGTGTTCGAAGCGGTCGGTAAGGATGTTGTTAAGGGCGGCCTGATCGCCTCCATCAACGGCGTTCGCGCGTTTGTGCCCGCATCGCATGTTTCCACCAAGTATGTTGAAAACCTGGCGGAGTTTGTCGGCAAACCCATGCGCCTTGTTGTAATCGAGGTGGACAAGGCAAGAAAACGCATCGTTGCCTCGCAAAAGAATGTGCTGCTTGCCGAGCAGGAATCCGAAAAGAAAGAAAAGTGGGCAGCCCTTGAAGTGGGCAGCAAGCTTGAGGGCACAGTCCGCAGGCTGACCGACTTTGGCGCCTTTGTTGATATCGGCGGCATTGACGGCCTCGTCCACGTAACGGATATTGCCTGGGGCCGCGTTAAGCATCCTTCAGATGTTTTGAAGATCAACCAGCAGATAGAAGTGCTCGTGCTTAATGTTGATGTTGAAAAAGAACGCGTTTCGCTTGGCTACAAGCAGCTTCAGCCCAAACCTTGGACCATGGCGGACGAAAAGTACCCCGTGGGCAGCATTGTGGAAGGTAAAGTCGTGCGCATCGTGCCATTTGGCGCATTTGTAGCGCTTGAGCCCACAATCGACGGTTTGATCCACATATCTCAGGTTAGCGTTAAGCGCATTGCCAAGGTTGAGGATGAAATCAATGTTGGCGACGCAGTGCGCTGCAAGGTGCTCGATGTTAACCCCGAGGCAAAGCGCATCAGCCTTAGCCGCAAGGAGGTTATACTCGAAGAAAACCCTGAAATCGCAGAGCAGATCGCACAGGAGCGCGCCGAGAAGGATCGCGTTTATGCCGAGCGTCAGGAGCAGCGTGCGCAGGATCGCCAGCAGCGCGTAGCGCGCAGCGCCAGTTCGGAACGCTCGCAGCAGCCACGCCCGCAGCAGGATGCGCCTTCGGGCGAACGCCAGGAGCGCCGCCCGCGCCGATCCGAGGGTGCGGATTACGATCTGCCGCCCGTGCAATCCACCACAACCAGCCTTGCGGATCTTTTTCAGGGCTTAAACATGGCGGAGCTTGAGGAAGAGGGCACGCAGGAATAATCAGGCGAACATAAAAAAGTGGCCGCGCCACTGGTTTAGTAATCTAAGGACGCTGCGCTTTGCAGCGTCCTTTGTTTCGCGGCGCAAGCCGCATTAAAGGGGGGATACTCATGGATGAGCGGATGAAAAAGGGGAGACTAACCGCATTCGTAAGCTTTTTTAAGCCGCATTGGAAGCTTTTTGTGCTGGATATGATCTGTGCGTTTATAATTGCGCTGATCGATCTTGTGTTTCCGTTTATGTCGAAGCTGGCGTTGGATAGGATAATTCCCGCGCAAAACGGCAAGCTGTTTTTTATCGTTATAGGCGCATTGCTTGCAGGGTTTGCATTGCGTTCTGTAATGACATATATTGTGACCTACCTTGGGCATGTAATGGGCGTTCGTATGGAAACGGACATGCGCAATGTGCTTTTTACACATTTGCAAAAGCTGTCCTTTAAGTTTTACGATAAAACACGCACGGGCCATCTCATGTCGCGCGTGATAAGCGATCTGTTTGAAATCACCGAGCTTGCGCACCATGGTCCTGAGGATCTTTTTATTTCACTTGTGACATTTGTGGGCGCGTTTGTGCTAATGCTGCAGATGGAATGGCGGCTTGCTTTGCTTGTGTTTATACTCATTCCACTTATGATTATGTTTGCGGTTAAGGGGCGTGGCAGCATGCTCAAAGCCTCGCGCAACGTAAAGGAGGAAACGGCGGGCATAAATGCCGAGCTTGAGAGCAGCATATCGGGCGTTCGCGTGGCAAAGGCGTTTACAAATGAGGAGCATGAGATAATGCGCTTTCGCGGCGGCAACGAGCGCTACAAGGTTGCGCGCAGCCATTATTACAAGTATATGGCCAGATTTCATTCGGGCATGACATTTTTCACCGCGCTCCCGTCGCTGATGGTGATTGGCGCGGGTGGTTATCTTGTTATGCGGCAGGGGCTTGCGCTTTCCACACTCGTGGCGTTTACGCTTTATGTAAACACGTTCTTGGATCCCGTGAAGCGCCTCACCAACTTTGTGGAGCAATACGCCGCGGGCATGTCCGGTTTTGAGCGTTTTTACGAGCTTATGAATATCGAACCGGAAATTGTAGATGCACCCGGCGCCATTGAGCTGGCTGGCGTTAAAGGGCATGTGGAATACAAAAACGTAACATTCGCCTACGACAGCCAGAAAAATGTGCTAAAGCATGTTAATCTGGATGTGCCCGCGGGCGCAACGGTTGCGCTTGTTGGCCCATCCGGCGGGGGAAAGTCCACGCTTTGCCATTTGCTGCCCAGGTTTTATGAAATTCAGTCCGGCGAAATATTGGTTGATGGAAAGGACATTCGCGGCTTGAAGCTTTCCTCATTGCGCGAGCATATAGGCATCGTGCAGCAGGATGTGTTCCTTTTTGCGGATACAATTCGCGAAAACATTCGCTATGGCCGCATACATGCCACCGATGCGGAGGTTGAGGAAGCCGCAAAGCAGGCGGAAATACACGATGATATAATGGCGCTGCCAAACGGATACGACACTTTTGTGGGCGAGCGGGGTGTTATGCTTTCAGGCGGGCAAAAGCAGCGCGTAAGCATAGCGCGGCTGTTTTTGAAAAATCCCCCCATACTCATTTTGGATGAGGCGACCTCAGCGCTTGACACCTACACGGAGCATAGAATACAGGCCGCGTTTGACAGGTTGAGCACGGGGCGCACAACGATGGTTATTGCGCACAGGTTATCCACTGTGCAAAACGCATCGCGCATAGTTGTGATTGATGATGAGGGCGTTAAAGAAGCAGGCACACATGATGAGCTGCTGGAGCTAAACGGCGAATATGCCCAGCTTTATCATGCGCAGTTCACAAATATTGCGTAGCACAAGTAAAATGTGGTCAACTCAAAATCGCCCGTAAAACGGGCGGTTTAACTTTTGTTTACGCTTATTCAGTTGTTGTTATTTCGTTTTCATCCATGTAGAATTTATAATCGTCCGGCGAAACATAGCCCAATTTTTCGCGTGCCAGCTGCTCAAGATAGTCGTCAGTTTTAGAGTAGTCCACCATATGGGTTAGGCGCTGCTCTTCGAGCAAAAGCTGTTCATATTGCACCTCAAGCGCTTGTTGCTCGAGCAGAATTTCATCCAGCTTTTTTTGCTGCGCAAAACGCAGAGCGCCAAAAACAACAAGCCCGGCAAGGCAGCACAAAAGAATGTACCGCGGGCGCAAACGAATGATCCCCTTGTTGCTTTTCATGGCTGGCGTCCTTTCGCCTATCGGCTTGTCCTGCAAAAACATAGTCTTAGCTTTTATTACTTCTACATAGAATTGAAAAATCCTGCATGATTTTTTAAAATTTAATTTTTCAATAGCTTAGATCGAATTGCATAGACGAACTGAAAAATCAAAAAGCTAAGCGACCATTGCTCCACAAAAAAGCCTGAGATAAACGCCAATGCAAGGTAGGGCCTAAGCGATCCGCCGCTTGCATACAAAAGCGATATTATACAAATGCCTAATGCAAGCAGCACAAAAAGCAGATCGCAGACAAAATCGATCCACCCTTTGGCAAAGAGCCTGCGCGGCAAACGCAGCGCATCGTAAACAATCCCTGCAATAGCGCCGCCATAGAGCATCATCAGGAATGATGCGGGCTGCAAAATCGTGTTGCTCATCTAAACATACGCGAGAACAGGCCAACACGCTCGGGCGTAGGCGGCTCATATTCCAGCGCGTAAAGCTCGCCCTCGATCACCACCTGTCCATCATCCAGGTTCAGCTTGCTAAGGTGCAAACCCTCACCCTCAATCCTCAGGTTGCCCGTTTCTGTGAGCAGAATGATTTCCTGCTCATGGAAGCTCTCCATGTCGCTCACACCGGTGATGTTTATGCGTGAACGGTTATCGATTGTGATTGTGTGTGTGCGCATACGTGATTTTCCGCTGTCCAGCTCGCGGTAATCAGCCATCAGCGTTTCCTCCTTTCGAATGTGCGCTCTCTAGTTGCGCAACTCCATGCGTTTCAATTTATGCGCAATTAACGGCACATATTCATGCGGATTATGAACAGAATGTAATAAATTTGCCGTATGGCGGCGGGTACTATTGACATTTTGAAGGGCATAAACTATCATGGGTGTAATTGGATCATACCATTCCGATCAATCCCTTATTTCTCACTTAAAAGGATACAAATTCTCGCGCACGGCTGTTTAATTCCGGTTTAGAGCATTGTGTTTTGGGTATCCTGATATCAATCAGAATAGTTTGTCCAAGCATGTTTTTTTACGCATGTC
This sequence comes from Eubacteriales bacterium OttesenSCG-928-K08, assembly GCA_030266105.1. GTDB lineage: Bacteria > Bacillota > Clostridia > Christensenellales > CAG-138 > JAJDHH01. Next base: position 2,049 of record JAJDHH010000026.1, on the reverse strand, counting down.
AAATATTATAGTGTTCCGAAGAGGTTCTTTTTGAACGCTGTTCGGAATGCGATATTGTTTGCAAATATTTAAACTTTATTATGAAAGGGGATTTTCCATTGACAAGAGAAGTTCTCCAGGAAAAGAGCATTGCGGATCTTCGAGAGATCGCTAAGCTTAGCGGCATGAAGTCCGTTACCAAATATCGCAAAGGAGAGTTGATAGACCTGCTGCTGCAAAGCGTGCCGGAGCAGGCTGCTGCCGCACCCGCTGAAAAGCCGGAGCCGGAGCCTGCACCTGCAAAAAAGAAAGCGGCTGCCAGTGCGCAAGAGCCTAAGCGCACCGTAAAAAAGAGCGGCCGTGCGCCTGTGGAAAAAGAGCCTGAGCCGGTGGAAGAGCCAAAAGCTCAGCCGGAGCCGGAGCCGCAGGCACAGGAGCAGGAAGCGCCCGCAGCAAAAGCAATTTCGCATGACGATGGCTTTAAAAAGCCCGCCTATGTTGCGCCAAGCTATCAGCCGCGCCAGAACAGTGAAGGCGGCTATACGCCGCGGCGCAGCAATTATAACAACTATCAGCAAGGTGGCGATAATTCTTACCAGCCGCGCCGCAATAATTATAACAGCAACTATCAGCAGCAGGGTAATTATCAACCACGCCGCAGCAATTACAACAATTATCAGCAAAATCAAAACAGCAATTATCAGCCCTACAATCAAAACAACTATCAGCAGGGCGGTTATGCGCAGCATGCTGGCGGTTACCAGCAGCAGCCCTATTCGCCGCCACCCCAACAGCAGCCGCCTTACATTGCGCCTGAAGAAAATGTGGACGCAACACGCCCGGATGCTTACTATAATAAAGAATACGGCACGAGCAATCCCGCGGTTCCCGAGCTGCTTGAAGGCGGGGATTGTGGGGATGCCGAAGGCGTGCTCGAAGTTTTGCCGGATGGTTATGGTTTTTTGCGCTCGGATAACTACCTTCCGGGCAACCGCGATGTTTATGTATCCATCGCTCAAATAAGAAGGTTCTCGCTGAAAACGGGCGATATGGTGACGGGCAAAACCCGCCCATCAAAAGAAGGCGAACGTTTTCTTGCGCTTTTGTATATCACGGCCATAAATGGCGTAACACCCGAGGAGGTTGGCTACCGCCGCCCGTTTGAGGAGCTTGTGCCAATCTATCCGGAGGAACGCCTCACGCTTGAATGCCCCGGCCAAAACAACCTTGCAATACGCCTTATCGACCTTATTGCTCCAATAGGCAAGGGTCAGCGCGGCATGATTGTTGCCCAGCCAAAGGCGGGTAAAACAACGCTGCTTAAGAACATTGCAAATGGTATAAGCACAAATCACCCCGATGCGCATTTGATGGTGCTGCTGATAGATGAGCGCCCTGAGGAAGTCACCGACATGCAGCGCAGCATAAAAGGTGAGGTGCTTTTCTCCACATTTGACGAGCTGCCAGAGCACCACACCCGCGTGGCGGAAATGGTGCTTGAGCGCGCGATGCGCCTTGTTGAAATGGGGCGCGATGTTGTTATCTTGATGGATAGCTTAACAAGGCTATCACGCGCGTATAACCTTTCCATTCCGCCCACGGGCAGAACACTCTCCGGCGGGTTGGATCCGGGCGCGCTGCATAAGCCCAAACGCTTTTTTGGCGCTGCGCGTAACATTGAGCATGGCGGCAGCCTGACGGTGATTGCAACGGCGCTTGTTGAAACGGGAAGCCGCATGGATGATATCATATTCGAAGAGTTTAAGGGCACGGGTAATATGGAAATTCATCTAGACCGTAAACTTTCAGAAAAACGGATTTTCCCGGCCGTTGACATTTATAAATCCGGCACAAGGCGCGAGGAGTTGCTGCTCACAAAGGCGGAATACGATGGTGTGCTAACAATGCGCCGCGTGCTTTCCGGCGGAAACCCGCAGGATGTGACGGAGCAGTTTATCAACATGCTCGATAAAACAACAACAAACGAGGAGTTTTTGAGCCGCTTGAAAGAGTGGATCAGCATTTATGAAAAGGATGGATATACATCCTCAACGCGCTTTAAGTAGTAGA
>JAJDHH010000025.1 GCA_030266105.1 Eubacteriales bacterium OttesenSCG-928-K08 | reverse complement strand
GAAATATAAAATATCCGGCAGGATGAAACCTGTCGGATACTCATTTGCTTATGTGCGCTGTGAAGCTATATCTTTTTCAAAAACTCCAATAGCGTATTCTTTTGCTCGTCAGTTAACGTATTCCACGTTTGCAGCATTTCCCGTTGCGCTTCGCTTAACTCAACGGCCTCGCCGCTCTCCGCAAAGAATTGGGAGAGTGTAATGCCAAACCCTTTGCAGATAGATTCCAGCGTAGGGATTGTCGGCAAGTTATTTCGGCGGAACAGATTATTAAGTGAGTTTTCAGATATACCGGCCTCTTTTGCCAACCGATAATTACTCCACCCTCGTTCATCACGCAGTTGCTTTATACGTTCAAGTATTTCCATAATCGCCCTCCCTACACATAGAATACACTTCGCGTGAAGCGTAAAAAACACTTCTTAGGTCTTGTTGATGCGTGACTTGTGATGTATAATTAGGCACATAAGAAGTGTGCATGAGGCAACGATAAGCGATAATGGGAAACGGCCCTGCGTAAAATGCAGAGCCGTTACTCCTTAGTTTATCCGAATGATACTTTTCTTAACGTATTTACCGCTCTTTCCACTGAGCGCGCCACAGTTCGGAACCCGACACCCTCTATCTTGGCAATTTGCCGGTAGGTCAAGCCGCCGAAATAATACAGGGTTAATCTGCGCTTCTGTGTATCAGGCAGTTTGGAGATAGTGGCATACAGCCGCTGGTAGTTACACATCCTATACAGGAGATCGGCGAAATCTTCTTGAGGATATACGGTAGTCGTGTCGGTCAAACCGTCTATGTATTCCTCGTCTGTGAGATACCGCCTGTCTTGCCGCCGTTGGGAGCGGATTTGCCGGTCAGACTGTTCCAGCAGTTCTTTGACCTCTATTGAGACTTCAAGGCAAATACGCTTTCCTTCGGCGGTCTTGTATTCTATCGTTACAAAGGGATTATCCATTACAGTTCCTCCATTCATCTTTTTTGTTGGGGAGTTTGATGAATGAAGAAAGGCGGGGAACGACAACCGGGGCCGCTATGCTCTAGCGGCCCTGCGCGGATTCCGGGCGCAGCCCGCCCAAAGTGGCGATTCACATTATTGTTGGCTGACTAAAACAGGCCGTTATGTTTCCATAGCGGCCCTATACCAAATTGGGAATACCACAAACAACAAAACACAGCGATACCCTCTCCGTACCACCGTCTTCCGTAAAAAGGGTGCAATTAATACACCCACCGCAATCCCATTTTCTCAAAAGGCAAACGGTGATTTTGATTATTCTTAAAACCGCCGTTTAGTGTTTGTATGTTTATATCTCAAACAACGGTTTTGGGTGTTGCTGAAGCTGTCAGTAATCGGTTTGGGTCGTTATCATAGAGAAAGAGCCGATAATCGTGGGTTTATTCACGGTTATCGGCTCTGCGTCTTGGCGTCTGGCTCTTTGATAACTAACATATTCAGTTGTTTGACATTGATTAGGCTTTCTTGTTTGCATTTGGGACAAAACAATGGGAAGTTTTCCAGTATGGTATCTTCTCGCATTTGTATTCGTGTCTTATTTTTACAAACAGGACAGAGCAGCCATTCCATTTTCAATAACAAATCACCCCTAATCATTTTCGGCAACATCGGGTCAATTTGACCCGATGTTGCTTGGATTTTTGCTGCTAATATTGGCCTGACACTCTTTTAATGATGCACTGCAAAATATAGTCTAATGACACTTTTTCGCTCCATTCTTTGTTTCGGGCCATAACTTCAATGGAATTTTCTGCAAGATTGCGGGGACTGATGATAACACGAATCGGTATGCCAAACAGATCAGCATCGCTGAACTTAATACCAGCGCTCACTTCTCTGTCATCATAGAGCGTTTCAATGCCAGCCTTTATTAACGAATTGTATAGCTGATCTCCCGCCGATTTTACCTTTGCATCATCAGCGTGAATACAACATATTTGAACCTGCCACGGCGCAATGGATAACGGCCATATCGGGCCTTTCGCATCATGGTTTGCTTCACATATGTTATTTCCCCTTATATCTCGTAAACTGATTACATGATAACGCATTTATGGTCTGCTGAAAACAGTATAGTATCGTCATACTACGAAACTCTATTATACCAACAAACAGGCCGGGGCAATACGCAATTCCGGCCTGCTTAAATATTTGTGCCTACTGCAAGGTAATATTCTTCGTTGCCATCTTCGGCAGCTTGGTTTCCGCTGGCATGTACTCGCCGCCATACAGCACGATGGGGCGGGGGTATGTAACCACACCGTTGACAATGCGCCTGTAATCGTCAATCATCTGTGGATCGAGGTTGTACCACGCGCCCTCATATTTCAGAATAATCCACTGGTGGCTGGGGTTACTTGCCTTGCTGGATGCGTGAACATACTTGCTTTCAATCCCAACAGCATCCAACAGCGCAATCATGGCCCGTGCATATCCGCTGCATTGCGCTTCGCCGTACACAAGCGCGCCCCAAGCGGTATTTGCGCGGTTCTTGCTCCAATCATCCGCAAACTTGCATTGGTCGCAAAGGTAATTCACCAGCGCAACAATCTTCTGCTTGTCGGTCATGTCCTCGCGAATGCAGGAATTGACGGCTTTTACCACGGCTGCTTTGACCTGTTTGAGTTCATTGGCTGAGAGTTTCGGCCCATATACCGTACCTTTTTTGTAGTTGCCGGGAACATCGGTTACTTGCAGCAACGCGCCGCTGCCGCCAGTATTTTCTTTTTCGGTAGGTTTGGGCGTGGGGGTGAATGCTGGCGTTTCACCACTGCCAACGGGAACATAGTCATACAGGCCCGTTTGCTCGTTGTACCGCCATTCATATTCGGCGGCGTAGGCAACGGTGGGGATAAGCAGGCTGAACGCCAGCAGGAACAGTAAAGTGTTTTTGAATATGCGCTTCATGGCAATGCCTCCATTTCAAGTATTACCATGAAGCTATCATACTCCATGCGGGTGTGCAAAAAATGCGGTGAACATTGCTCTCTAAACTGGAATTCATCAGTTTTATGCTTGATTATGCTGAAAAATCAATCAGTCAGTCAACATAAACGCTGCCCAATCACCAGAGTGTTCTTTGTAGTGTCCACGCCAATACAGTATTTTCTCAATATACTGCTGTTTTCGCATTTCAACAGGCACCTTACACTCTGGTATGCCATAGCGCCTAATGATGGCTGTTAACTCATAAATAGGAAATCCGAGGGCGTGTCCGTTTGCGTGAACTACACCGCAAGCCTGCCCGATGGCGTGACAAAGAGCAATATCTTCGGGAGAACTGATTTCCTTTGCAACGGCATGTGCATCTAAAATCGCCCGCTGCGCCACATGCATTTTCACTTTACCAGCAGCCCAATCTCTCGATGTTGTCACAGCCGTTTGGAGCCGCGTTTCGTTTGGGTATCGCGCTGATAACCGCCGTACCGTTTCGTCGGCAAACTCAAACGCCCATAAAACCATCGTTCTATGATTTTGCTGCGCAATCAAGGCGACTATATCCGCTAAAAAATCGCTGTCCTTCGCAAAAAGAACATGATTTTTTCTTTTGATTCTGTTTTGCACTTCGGTAAGCCAATCCATAACCTTACCCCTTCCATCACAAAACCATGAAGTTGCCCTTATATCACGAAAGCCGATCTTCAAATTCCAATTTATCTGCTTCCAATTATGCCATACCAAATGCCCCAGCACAACACGCGAAACACCTACCGCTCCATCACGATTTCCTCTCTTTCCACATGCCCCTCCGGCTCGTCCAGCGCTATCGCTTCGTTGAAGGTTTCGCCGATTTTCAGCTTGGCGTCCAGTTCAATCAAGCGCGCCTGCTTTTGCGCCAGGTCAAACTCATGCGTAAACGGCTTGGCGATCTCCACGGTGGCGTTTTCCATCTGCCGCTTTATTTCCGAAATGGTTTGTTCATTGCGCGCCACGGTGTCCGGCATCCCTTTCAGGCAGTTGTCCAACCGCTGAATGTTGCCGTGAATATCGCTGCCAAGCTCCAATTCATATCGGCGGTTGCCCTCCAGATACATAGTGTATCGCTTGAATATGGGGTCGAAAGACAGCAACAGAGTGAAGCCGCAGTATTTTCCTACGGGGTGGGGCTTCGTATTCGTTTGCGCCTTGCACGTTTCAAGTAGTGCTGCGCCCGCCTTGTCTTTTTTACTGTACTGCATCCCGCAAAGCTCCATACCGGGGAACTCATCGGATTGGTGCTGCGCATACAGGGCAATATCCTTGCGGATGGCTTCATTCTCGCCGGTAAGCTGCGCAATGCGGGCAGGATAATGCTTATTGACCATATCTTCCAACTCATATTTGTTGCTCAGGTAGTTGGATTGCAGCAATTTCAGGCGCTTTATGTCGGTATCAAGCTGCATCCGCTCCTTAATGTCGGGATCACCGGCGGCAAGGGCTTTCACCTCGGCATAATTCAGCACAGCCTCGTCCATATCCTCACAGGAGCGCACCGGGGTTCTGCCGGTCATCACCTGTGAAATGAACTTTTGCTTCGTTTCCACCGTTTGCCACAAAAACGAATCGAAAGAGCCTTCCTTCACATAGCGATAAATATCCACCTCATCGTTTTCGTTGCCCTGCCGCTCTATGCGGCCCTCGCGCTGCTCTACATCGGTAGGACGGGCTTTACGGAACATGTATAGCGCGACATATAGTTATGCGGCCTTTTCATCCGGCTTTTTCCGAGCTTCCTCCCGGTGCTTTTGTTTATTGGCGTTGGCTTTCTCCCTGCGCACGATCTTGGAACAAGCCTTACAATACTTCGCAGCACCAGAACCCGGCACATACGCTTCCCCGCAATGGGAGCAAACCCTTTCAGCAAGCGGCGCAGGTTCTTTTTTCGTTTGGTATACAAACGAATCATCGAGCGAACCCACGAACCGATAATAGATGGTGATCTTCTGCTCCATCTCACCTGCATTATTTTTCGTGCGTTCTGATACGGTGATTTTCTCAATGAGTGCGTTAAGTATGGTGGCATTTAATTCTGTAATCCCATCAAAGGATTTTACCAGCTGTACGAAATCCCGTATGCTGCTGTCGTTGTGCATCTTTTCTTGAAGAACGATTTCAACCTGTGAAAGCTGGTGTTCGATTTCAAGTTGCTCCATCTCGTATTTGCGGGACATCAAATCAAAATTGCGCTCTGTGATCTTCTCCATAACCTTATCTTCATAAAGGGCTGAAAACAGCTTGTCAATTTCATTTAGCCGCTTCTGTAGGCGCTTTTGCTCCTTTTGGCTGCTTTTCAGGGCGGTACTGCTTATAGTGTTCAGGCGATTCTGGAGGGTAAGCACCATCTTTGCATCGTTTTCTACCGCCATTCGCGCATGGAGGTTGATATCGTTCAGAACCGCATCAAACAAATCCCGCGCCTCAATTACATGCTGGGTACAAACGGTATTACCGTTGACAGCATAGTGGTTACAGCAATACAGGTAATTGTCTATTTCATCGGGCTGCTTGGCACGGCGGGCTTTCTGCGCGCGCATAGCATATCCACAATCCGCGCACTTTACGATGCCGCTGAAATGGTTTTCAAAGCTGCCAACATATTCTTTTCTTCGGCTGGTCATAAGCCGCTGCACAAGGTCAAAATCAGCTTGTGATACGATGGCCTCATGTGTATTCATGATATATTCCCATTCCTCCGGCTTTGCAGATAGCCGCTTCTTGCTTTTCATGGAGGGAATGGGCCGTTTGTAACCGGATACATGCCCTGCATAAACGGGGCTGCGTAAGATAGCACGAACGGAGTTGTTACTCCACACGTAGCGATTTTCGGGCTTATTTTCAAAATATCGCTCATAATTCGCCCCGTTTTCCACCGCCATTGCCGCAGGGCGCAGGATATGTTGTTCCGTAAGGTGCTTTCGTATTTTACCAATACCCATGCCGCCTTTCGCCAGCTCAAACATCATCTTCACCACAGGAGCGGCCTTTTCATCAATAATCAGGTGGTTATTGTCGTTAGGGTCTTTGATGTATCCGTAAGGGGCTGATGTACCCATGAATTTTCCTTGCTTGAAACGGGCGCGGCGGGCTGTCTTTACCTTTACGGATACATCGGCACTGTACATTTCATTCAGAATATTGCGAAACGGCGTGATATCCATAGCGGATTTATTCAGCGTGTCCACACCATCGTTTACGGCGATATAGCGAACATTGTGTTCAGGGAAGAATACTTCGAGGTACAGGCCGCAATCCAAATAATTGCGGCCAAGGCGGGAAAGGTCTTTTGTAATTACGCAGTCAATCAATCCTGCTTCAATGTCCTTAATCATGCGTTGGAAGTTCGGGCGGTCGAAGTTAATACCTGAAAACCCATCATCCACGTAAATATCGGCAACGCGCCAGCCATTTTGCTTCACATAGTCAATGAGAATTTGCTTTTGCGTATTGATGCTTTGGCTTTCCAGTTCCGTGCCATCATCTTTAGAAAGCCTGCAATACACCGCCACATTATAGATTTTTCCGCCCTTGTGCGTCATATTGGAACCCCCTTGTTGTTCAAAGTGTATAGGTATACTTTCATGTTACGCAGTATCCTGCCGTTCCTCAAAGGTGCGGCGGTCAATGCGCTTTAAAAGTTCCTCATAAATCACAGGCAGAAAGGCCTCACCTATATTCTGATTGCCGATATAATGGCGCTCTACAACAATTCGCGCCGGCCTTTTTCTCTCAGGAACGTGGTTCTGCTTTTTGCTCATAAGTCTGTCCTTTCTCAAAAAAAAGGGGCGCAATGCCCCGGTTATCACCTCCCGAAAAAAAATCAGCGTTCGTGTTCCCGGTTCGCCCGTTCACGCCGCCGCTGCCAGTCTGCAAGCAGCTTTATAATCGTATCCTCCATCTGACGCATGCTATAGCCCTTGGGAAAGAAACGCTCAATCCTGTCTTTGTGAAGCTTGATTTTCTCCTTTTCGTTGGGCTTTTCCTCGGTCATGATTGTAAATATCGCATCCATATCCAGCCGCCCGGCCTGGCTCAATTGCTTTATGCGCTGCGCTTGGGACATGGAAGGGGCGCGTTCTTCGCTTTGCATGGTTTCATATAGGTTTTCCTGCTCGGCAGGGGAGAGGTAAGACACATCTATTGCTGAAGTGAAGGAAAGCAGCCCATCGTCCACCAATTGCAACACGGGCGGTATCAGTTCCGTAAGGCGAATATAGCGCTGTATGGTACGCCCGCTTACATCGGCATCCTGCCCAAGTTGGTCGGCGCTTTTGGACTTGTCGACAACTTGTCGCGAAGTTCCCAAGTCCGTTCTCTGGCCCTGCCGTTTCATGGCTTCCAGCTTGAGCTTGTAAGCATATGCTTTTTCGGATGGTAGAATGTTCTCCCGATGCATGTTGCTGTCCACCAGTGCGATTACGGCGGCATCCCTGTCCATAGAACGAACAAAGGCGGGAACCTTTTCGATTCCCGCCTTTTGTGAAGCGTATTTTCGTCTGTGGCCCGATATAATCTCATAACCGCCGCCCTCATCCCGTGGCCGGACGATCAAGGGGCTGATAATACCGTAATCGCGTATGCTCTCGGCCATAGCCGCCATTTCCTCATTATCCTGTACCTTAAAGGGGTTTTCGGGAAAGTCGTGTAAGTCCTTCAATGCAATGTTCTTTACTGTTTCAGCCATTGTATTACCTCTCCTTAACCTTGTGTTTCTTCTGCTTTACCTGTTCCAGCACATCCGGCGGGATGCGCTCAAGAATGGCCTTCTGCTTGAAATACTGCTTTTTCAGATATTCAAGCTCCATTTCCTTGTATTCGAGGCTCTCGGCGTTATTGAGCGCCTTGGAACGATAATGCACCGCCTGTCCACGCTCGTGCTCATATGCTTGTTCCAGCTTGCAAATATGCGCATCCACGGTCTTTACCTGTGCCGTAAACTTCTCCGCTTCCGGCAGCCATTTTGAAAGTAGGGCAAGCGCCGCATCCCGCTTTTTCCCGGCATTGAATGCCGATATGTCGGAAAGGGCTTCACGAATACGGCCAGCTTCCTTGTCAAGCTGTTCGGCTTTCTTGAAAAGCCAAACGGGAACATGCTCACGTTGCGTTTCGATCTTAGAGACGCCACGTTCCAATTCAGGCCACCGCGCCGACATATGCTTGTGAAACTCCGTTTGCCATTTAGATAACTGTGCAGGGCTTCCCAACAGGCTTTTCGCGGACAGCTTGCCATTCACGTTGATTGGACAAAAAGAAAGGTGCATATGGGGCGTTTTCTCGTCCATATGCACCGCTGCTGAAAGGATATTCTGTTCACCGAGTTTATCGCGCATATACACATACGCTCTTTGAAAGTATTCACGCTGTTCTTGATCGGGAAGGGCTTGCAGGAATTCCGGCGAGGCGGTCATGATGGTATCCACCATGAGAACGCTGTCGCTCCGCTTCCTGCATCCCGCCTGTTCAATCAGGCGGTCAATTTCTTTTCGGTAGGTCTGTTCCGGCGCTTTGAGGTGATAATTCAGGTGCGCCCGCGCCGGGTCGATGTCCGGGTTGCTTTTATAGGCTTCCTTCATGCGCTCGTTGTGCCGATAGACCGCACCAACCGCGCCAGCTTTGCGCTTGGCAAAACGCAATATAGGGTATGGCATGTTTTTTCCTCCTGTATTCCATCAAGGTTGCAAGAATGCAACACCGCAAACAGTGTTACGTTTGAACACCGCAACGCCGCAAACGGGAACGGGGAACGACCGCGCAATCCTGCGCGCGGCCATTCCCCGTTAGCGCACAAATTCATGTGTGCGCGGCGTAACGGTGTAACACACTACACCTTGCTCCGCAAGGTGGTGTGCCCTGCCGGGAGCTTTTGGCGCGGCAGCGCCGCGCAGGGGTACGTCGTCTTGCGCAGCGCATAGCGCCGTTGCCGTACACACATTGCAATCTTGCGGCCTTGCAATGTTGTGTACAGCGCTCATTCGGCGGGGCCGTCCAACGTCCAGTACCACTGCGCTCCCTTTTTGAAAGACTGCACCCCCATGAGCTTTTTGGCGCTTTCCGCTGTGCGCCTGCCGATGTTCTGCGCAGCAAGCCGCTCGTAAAGATCGGCGTATGGCAGGGGGCCGCTTTGCAGTAATTCCACGATCAATGCTTCCGCCTGCGCCAGCTTTCCTGGCCGATCATCCAGGAAGGGGAACCCGTTCAACAATTCATCCGGCGTTACATCGTATGGGCCTATCCAGCGGAAGCCGCTGTCCGTTCCCAATTCAAAGGCAATTGCCTGCCCTTCCGGAGCAAGGCTGCTTTTCAGGTGCGCCATGATGCGTATATTCGCATTTTCTTTATCCCGCCCCACCACAAGGACGCTACGCGCCACCGCCGCTATGTCGATGGAACCCAAGCCCCTGTAAATCCCCTTTACACCGCTCATCTTGTTCATGTGGCCTATGGCTACGATTGCGCAGCCGGTACGCTCCGCGACCGCCGCCAACTGCTTAAAGGCCGGGCGCACCTCATTGGCCCGGTGCATATCTACCTTACCGCCGATGTACGCTTGCAACGGGTCAAGCACAAGCAAACCCGCCTTGGTATGAACGATTGCTTCTTCCAGCCTACTATCCGAAAGGCTAAGAGCCTGCCCGTTCTCATTGATGACGAGAACCCGCTCACAATCCGCGCCAGTAGCCTCCAGTCGGGGTTTGATGGTATCGCCTATTCCATCCTCGGCGGTCTGGTAAATCACGTTTACAGGGGCGGTACGCCCTTCACATCCGGGCAGGGGCTGGCCTGTCGTGAGCAGGGAAGCGACAGCCAGAATGAACGTTGTTTTCCCATCGCCGGGATCTCCCTGCAGGATGGTGATTTTACCGTAGGGGATATAGGGGTACCATAGCCATTTCACATCCTCCCGCGTCACTTCTGAAACCTTTGTAATGTCTGCCTTTTTCATGTTCCTCTCCTTTCTGACAACAAAAAAGAGGGAAGCGTTTTGCCTCCCTCAAATGCCGTGTACCTTATTGAGTTGTTTAGCGAATGATTCTTAATTCACGCAGCAAATCAATACAATCTTCATATCCTTGTGAATAAGCAATCGCACTTTCCGCAGCTCCAACGCAGAACACAAAGTTAATAAATTCTTCTAGCGGGCCGCCTCGCTCGATCACGCCTTTTTCGAACAAGTCCTTTTCTGTTTTTGAGAGTTCTTTTCTATCCGCAGCGTATGTTTTATCTACGGTGGCATGACGTTCATATACTTCATGCAGATAAATCCCTATATAATCGTCTTCTTCTGGCCCGAATTTCAGGAATGAAAGCATTTAAACACCCCCTACTGGATAACGCCCAGCTCGCGCAGCAAGCAGACGCAATCCAGATACCCTTGTGAATACACCGCTTCGCATTGTAGGGCACCCCTCAAATGGATTTTATCAATGTAGTTTTCAATGCCGCTGCCGATTTCAACTGTAATCTGGGCATCCTCATATTTTTTCTGTACAGCAGCATACCGTTCATCGGCAGCACATTCCTGCTCAAATATATCGTGAAAGTAAGTATCCAAATGAGCATTGCCTTCAGGCTTGGGTCTTAAAAAAGATAACATGCCGTTTTGCTCCTTTCGCTATAGGACACAAACCGCTTGTAAGGGGAACGCCCGCATGGTAAGATATTTACGTGCATTCAGCCTTTTGGCAGTCTGTGCGTGTGGGAAGTGGTGTAGAGATTAGGGTCAACGCACTGCTTCCCCCTTAGTTATTTCAGCCGCATAATTCCCCGGCGCATCCCTTCCATGCGGGATATGCCCTCCGCTTTACAGTAAGCGTCAAGAATGCGCAGGGTTCTATCGTCCATGCGCACGGTGAGCTTATTGCGTTTTGGGTTTGAAGAATAGCGGCGATCTGTTTTTACAGTCATAAAATTCACCCCCTTTGTTGACTGTCACCATTTATACTATGGTGTAGGGGGTCACGGGTCAAAGGTGCGAAAAACTAATTTGTATTGTATAGAAAACCAAAATGCTAATTAAAAATAGCAAAGTCCACTAGCTGTCTATATTCAGTACCATCTTTATTTATTCTACCCACACCAATATCATGTTGTGGTCCCGATTTCGGTTTGGTGTAGAAATAAATATAATCGTCCATCTCTTGAATGTATTCTATACCACCGGGATACAAAAGTTTGCTTGTATAGTCATGAGTATTCAGTTTTTCGATGCCATCATTTGTTGAAAAGAATGCAAAGCCATTTTCATAAAATAAAAAACTATTTACGTTAATACGAATGCCAGTTAATGTTTTATATATCTCAGTATCACTATCATATTCTAAGAGCCCCCCATAATTCCAACTCTTTCCTATTTCGTTATCTATCCAAATGATTTCATATAGATACAAACGATTGTTTATAACTGCACTGGGAGCATACGATGATTCAGCTATTACGTTTATCTGATAATTATTTAGATTTACTCTAGTTAAGTAATAATTGTTTGATACGTCCAAGAAATATAGATAATGATCCATAATGACGCACCACCCTGGAACTGCATCATAATAAATAATATCAGTAACAATTGCATTATTAACTATTGCAAATTTTTTCTCGTTATTATTTACATAGATAGAATAATTATCAAAATAGTATTCAAAAAAATAATCCTCAAAGTAGGGTATCTCTATATTTGTATCCGCGTTAATATCATATTTATAGCTTTTTCCGCTATATGATGATACTTTAGAGTCATCTTCAAAGTATGTATGACCCGTTTTATAAACAATAATATTTTCATCACAATATAGAATTTCTATGCAAGTCTTATCAACTACAACCTCATCAATATTTCCATCTAGTGACAGTTTGTGAATATAATCATCGTCTTGGTTTAAGTAGTAAATAAATTTAGAATAAACATTTGATGTTGGACGTGGCGATATTTCCCACCCTTCAGGATTCCAAATATCTTTACCATTATCGGGAGTGGTTTTCGGTGAAGATGTTTGCCATATCGGAGTGTAAGTTGGTGTGTCAAGAGGAGGCTTATTCTCATCTTTATCCTTGGGTGACAAAAAAGATAACACAGTAACTATACTAGCTAGGATGCCAACTACCACACTAATGTTTTTTACATACGTCCAAAACCGTTTATGTTTTTTTTCAGATTTTGAAACGTCATTTGTGGTGTTTTCAACTTTGCTGTTATGAGAACTACTTTGTCTATTGAAAAAGTTGTCATTTTTGAATGCCATATAAGTATCCTCATAAATTTTTTGCATAGGATTTTATTTGAATAAATTATTATATTTAGAATACCATGTTTTTCATGTTCCGCAAAGCCCGTCCTACCTCTCGCGGCCGCCACGGGCAATCCAAGTGATGCTCCGCTTTAAGAAGCCGCTGCACGTTGGTGCCTGCGCCCATTTTTGCCGTGCTGCCCAGCAATATGCGCACGTTGCCAGCCCGAACCTGTGAAAACAACTTGATTTTTCGTTCATCGGTATTCGCGCTGTGTATAAACGCAATTTCTTCAGGGGGGATGCCACGGGCAAGGAGTTTTTCGCGGATGTCATCATATACGTTGAAAGAGCCATCCTTTTTCGGGGTGGACAGGTCGCAGAAGATAAGCTGCGTATACCGCATTTCCTTTGTGCGCTCCCATGTCTCAAACACATATTCCGCGCATTCGTTGGCCTTGCTGTTTTCTTCATCAGGCAGCAGGGAGTTTATCAGCCGCTGGTCAAGCGCCAGCTTGCGCCCATCATTGGTGATCGCCAGCATATTGTCCTCGCGCGGGTCAACGGCACCTTTGCGCACTTTATCCGCACGCTCGGCCAGCGACTTAATCATTTCGCGCTGTATATCGCTCGACTTGAGCGCAATGGTGTGGTAGTTCACCTTGGGCGTGGGGAGGTTCAGCATGTCCTTGGTCTGAATATCCGCGACAAGGCGAAACATGCTCATAAGCTCCGGCAGATTGAAGAATTTTGCAAAGCGCGTTTTCAGCCGGTAGCCGATGCCTTCGGGCGCGATCTCCAGCGCCGTCACGCGCTCCCCGAACGCTGCCGCCCAACTATCAAAATGGTGCAGGCCGTGGAAGCGCAGCGTCTGTGGCTGAAGGTATCGCTGCATGGTGTAAAGCTCCACCATGCTGTTGGATATGGGTGTACCCGTGGCAAACACCATGCCCCGATAGTCCGTGATTTCATTGATGTACTGGGATTTCATGTACATATCGCTGGATTTCTGCGCTTCCGTCTGCGCGATGCCCGCGACATTGCGCATTTTTGTTTGTAGGAACAAGTTTTTATAGTTGTCCGCCTCGTCCACAAACAGCCTGTCCACGCCCAGCATCTCAAAGTCGATCACATTATCCTTACGGGTGGTATCGTTCAGCCGTTTTAACTTCACTTCAAGGTTTTTGCGCATGCCCTCCATCTGCTTGATGGTGAAATTCTCAGCCTTTTCCGCTTTGGCTTCTTGAATGGCCCGCATGAGTTCATCAATCTGATTTTCGAGGAACATCTGCCGCCGCTCCATGCTTACGGGAATTTTCTCAAACTGCGAATGCCCGATAATGACGGCATCGTAATCGCCTGTCGCAATCCTCGCACAAAACTTCTTGCGGCGAGCGGGTTCAAAATCCTTCTTGTTGGCTACAAGGATATTCGCGGAAGGATAAAGCTGTAAGAATTCCCCCGCAAATTGCCCAATGATATGGTTCGGCACCACAATCATGCTCTTGTTGGTTAAGCCTATTTTCCTGCACTTCATGGCAAGCGCCGCCATCGTGAAGGTTTTGCCCGCGCCCACGCAGTGCGCCAATAATTCATTGCCGCCATAAATGCCCCTTGCGATGGCGTTTACTTGGTGGGGGTTCAGCTTGATTTCCGGGTTCATGCCGGGGAAGGTGAGATGGCTCCCGTCATATTCCCGCTGCCGGATGCAGTTGAAGGTATCGTTGTATAGGCGGGCCAGCCGTTCGCGGCGCTGCGGATCTGCCCAAATCCAGTTTTGAAACGCATCCTTAATGGCCTGCTGCCGCTGCTGTGCAATCATGGTTTCCTTGGCGTTCAGTACGCGCTTTTCCTTGCCGTCCGGCTCAATGACGGTGTCGTATATCCGCACATCCCGCAGATTGAGCGTGTTTTCAAGGATGTGATAGGCGTTCATGCGACTGGTGCCATAGGTGCGCATTGCCTTCACATTGCCGCGCCCGGAGGCTTTGCTGGCGATATTCCAGTTGCCGCTGATAGCGGAATAATGCACTTGCGTCCGCTCACTGTCGAATGCGTCCGGGGAAAGCAATTCGTCCATGAATTGCTTGATGTCTTCGGTAGGTAGCCATGTCGCGCCCAGCCGCACATCGATCTCGCTGGCGCTCAAATCCTTGGGCTGCACCTTTTTGAGTGCATCCACGTTGGCCTGCAGCAACTGGAGATGCTCGTAATCGTCCGGCGCGATGGAAAGAAAATGCTCATACCGGCACAGCTTTTCGCGCACGTTCCCCGAAAGAAACTCGTCTGATGTGCGGTAGATGAAGCCGCCGCCATCCACCAAGTCACGAAACAATACGCCATGCAGCTGCTCCCTGATGGCATCCTCGGATAATCCGCTCAGTTCCATCATATAGGGCATATCCACCTTGCCGCGCTCGGAGAGGGATGCGGCCAGCGCTTCGCCTGCGTTTTCCACCGATGAAATGACCATCTGCGGGCGAATGGTGCGCTTCGTGAACATATCCGCCTTGCACTTGAAGTTCTGCTCATCGTCCAAAATTTCAAGAGAACATAAGAGGAAGTAGCCGCTGTCCTCGGAAAACGCCATTTCGTTACCGCGCGAATTCAGGATGCCGTACTTTTGCGTATAGGCATCGTAGAGGGCGTTTAGCCGCTGCTGCTCCTGCGCGATGGCCGTATCCGGGTAATCCTCCAGTTGCATGTCGATCAAGCGCCGCACGCAATCCCGCAACTCAACCATGCCTTTAATACGGTTTGCGCCCGTGATAGAAGTTTCCGCCGGGCGCATGACGCTGTTTTCGCGGTAATAGATGCGCCCCTCGACTATGGCATATGAAAAATTGCGTACATCTGGGTCGGCGGGAATGGTGTCGGGCGTGTCCTCATCCAATTCTTGCTCATGCGCATATGCCGGAATAGTTCCCTCAATATGGGACAGGGCCTCCCTCAGTTGTTCTGCGAGGTCGGCCCCTTCAATGGGAATACAGGCGGTTTCTTTTTCATTGCCGTACATACTTTTATCAAATACCATGCGCCCTAGCACCATGTCCGGGTGATCGTCATAATAGCTGTTGATGGGTACGCCATCCTCTGTCTGCGCAAGGTGTATCCACTCCGGCTCCACCTCGGTGGGCGCTTCGCGCTTCTGCAAAAACAAAATGTCCGTGGTAACCTCGGTGCCTGCATTGACAAGAAAAGCGTTGTTCGGCAGGCGCACGGCTCCCAGCAATTCCGCCCGCTGCGCAATGTATTTGCGCACTTCTGGATTCTTTTTATCCAGCGTGCCTTTTGAGGTAATGAACGCAGCCACACCACCGGGGCGTACCTTATCCAGCGTCTTGGCAAAGAAATAATCGTGGATATGAAATTTGTTTTTATCGTACCTTTTATCCGCAATGCCGTAGCTGCCGAACGGCACATTGCCGATAGCAACATCGAAAAAGCTGTCCGGCAGATTGGTGTCCTCGTACCCTTGCACGGCAATGCGGGCCTGCGGGTAAAGCTGCTGCGCAATCCTGCCGGTCACGCTGTCGATTTCCACGCCGTACAGCTTGGAACCGCTCATGCTTTCCGGCAACAGACCAAAGAAATTGCCGATGCCCATAGCGGGTTCCAGCACATTGCCTGTTTCAAAGCCCATGCGCGAAAGCGTTTCATACATGGCTTTTATGACGATGGGCGATGTGTAGTGGGCGTTGAGCGTGGTGGAGCGCGCCGTTTCATATTCTTTTTCCGATAGCAGCGATTTCAGCTCGGCATATTCATTCGTCCATTTATCGTTATGCTCGTCAAATGCTTGCGGGATGCCGCCCCAGCCAACATAGCGGGAGAGTATTTCCTGTTCTTCCGGGATAGCGTGACGATGCTCTGACTCGATCTGATGCAATGCGCGGATGGCCGCGATGTTATAGCTGTATTTGGCCTTTTGACCGCCACGACCCAGCGCATCGTCCGTGATGCGGAAATTTACGGGCTTGACCGGCTCCAGCGTTTCCACAATCGGCTGCGGTTCTGGCTCCGGCTGCGGTGACAGGTCGATTACAATGCTCTTTAGTTCCGGGCCGTCTACTTCATATGTGTCGGCCTGCTCTGGTTGTGCGAGAGGCTGCTGCGGGATAGCAAAAGCGGAAGCCTGTGCAGCTTCCGCTTGGTGTATTTCTTCTATTTGCTCCCCTTCGGAGGGGAATAGTGTTAGCTGTAAATGATCTCTGTTATCACCAGTTCCTCGGCGCGGTGCCGGATGTTGTTCATCCGCTGCACCCATTCCATCTGGTCGCTCTGCTTGAGCGCTTCGGTCACGCCCTCGGCCTGCGCCATCCGCGCTTCGCTCTGTTTCACCTGTTCGCTCACCATCTGGTTGATCTCCAACAGGTGTGGGTAAAGCGTTTCCATCAGCAGCATATGGCTGTAAATCGCCGGTTTCTGCTCCTTCAAGTAGCGTTTGCGCATCTGCCCATATTTGCCGATCTCCAGTTCCGGCTGCTGGCTCAATGTCAATGCCGGTATCCTGTAATCGCCTGTCTGTATCGTCATGAGGTTGTTCATGTTCAACGCCCCTTTCTATGCTCTTTTCTTTATTTTCTTCGATAGGTTGTTCTTTTGCAAATTTTTCCCGCTCGGCGCGCTGGTTCTCGCGCACGCTACGCTCCATCTGGCGCAGCACCATTTCAGAAATATCGCTGGTCGCTTGCCCCAGGCATGATAGAACGGCAGGCGTATCGAATATGGAGATGGGATATTCCATGCCGTATTCCTGTGAAAAGGCATCCGCGTCCAAGTCCGCGCGCGCCAAGCAAATGTAGTTTACACTGTACTCCAGCATGGCTTTTAATATAAGTTCAATGCCGGTTTCGTCCAGTTCCTCAAGGCTGCTGCCATTTCGAGACTCATGCAGCATGGCGGCGTAGTCGGCTATATTGTCGGCTATGGCAATCTCCACGATGTTCAAAAGCTGCCGCTCAAACGGCAAATCCTCAAGGGCATCATCCGCGCCAAAGTGATTCGCCAGTTCCTCCAGCACCACACTTTGATCGCTGCTGCGCATTTCCCATAGCTGGAATGGAACCGTGCTGCGAGTATTGGTATGAGCCTTTTACTGCGTCCACATACACGCTCAATATCTTCTCGCGGTTCATAGCCGGAACAAGTGAAAGCTCCGTATCTGCCAGCTTCAAATTGGCAGGCATGAAATACACGCCTTCCTCGTGCTTGAGAATGCCGTCATCTTTGTGGAAGTCATTATCTTCCATGATGGTCTTGTACATGTCGTACAGCGTGATGGGTAGCTGCTCATAATCCTTGCGCCCAAGGCATTTGGTAGCATCCCCTTGGTGGTCGCTGTCGATGACCAGCACGCGCTTTTGCAGCCGTGCAAGGCCAAAGGCGATATTGACAACTGTTGAAGTTTTGCCAACACCGCCTTTTTGATTGGATACCGCAATCACTTTTGCGTCTTTCTGCGCCATTTTTTCCTCCTTGTCTGATTTACTGTTCGTTCGGTTCATCCTCCTGCGTGGTAATCTTGCCAATGACCTCCGGGCAGGCAGCATATACTTGCATTAAGCGCCGGGATAGCCCGCAGGGAACAACCGCGCCCGATGTCCATAGCCGCACGGTCATGGGGGTTACGTTCATAAGCAGGGCAAACGCCCGCTCGTTCATATTGAATCGTTCCATGAGGGCGGTTACTGCTGCCGGGGAATAGTCCGGGGATTTCGCTGCTGCTGCGATGATGCGGATGGGGGTGGTGTGATTATCCATGAGTTAATTCATCCTTTCTTATTGATTTTGCGCACACAAAAAAGCACTTCATTGCTGAAATGCCTGAAAATAGGGGATATTCTGTTGTTCTTATTTTTTCCCTGTGCTATCGTCCTCTTGAGGGGCGTATCCGAGAGGGTCCGGGTTCAAGTCCCGGTGACCGCACCAAACAAAAGGAACAACCTATAGGTTGTTCCTTTTGTTTGGTGTATAGTAGCAACGCCTTGAACAGCAAGCTAGTTTCCAATGGCAAGCAGGGTACACAGCCTATTCTTCGCATGCCCAGTGCATGATTACAAAAAGCTGTATGGAGGTTGTGATTATAAACATCGACTCCGTAAGCCCGCTTGTACCCGTACGCAAAAGCAAATACAGGCACAACACAAAATGCCACACCCATAGCGCAACCGCTTTACCACTGGCTGCCGGGTTCACATGCTTTAGATCCAATGAAAAAATCAGCGTTGTAAAAACCGAAAGCGCAACTGCCAATTTTGCAGAAGTATCATGCAGCTGTGCACAAATGGGATATTGATCCGGCAAAAACGGAAACAACACAGTAAGCGTTAAAAGCGCACAGGCTGCACTCATCATGGGTTTAGTAACCTTGCTCTTAAAACCGGCAAACTCGTAAACCCGTGTTGAAAAAATATGGAAATATCCTGCGCATACCACGCCCCATAGTATAAACCAAATCTGGTTGCCCGGAAGGTTGCCCGTTTTTGAAAGATTGGACGCAAGCAATCCGCCTTTCGAAGCAAACAACAATGTGTAAAGCGGGATGAGCGCACACGAAAGTATGCCGTATTTAACAAGCTCTGGTGATGAGGTATTTTGCCTTTGTGCAGTTTTAGTAAGTGTATTGTTCATAGTGGTGCCTCCTGTAGTGTACACCCCTATGATAAGCCAGCAATGTAAACCCGAGTTCAATTAAATGATCGTTTTTGTTGAAGTTCAGTTTATGTTCAAACTAAAAAGCAGTGACACCGTCACTGCTTTTTAAAAACTTTATTCCTTATTAGCTGATTTATATAATTTAAGCTTCCCTGACTTATGGAGTGCCAGCAGCACACGCATTGCCATGGGCATTAAAATCATGCCACCTACACCCAGCAAGCGATAACCAACATACATGGATAACAGCGATACTATTGGATTAATTTCCAGTTGATCGCTCATTATCTTAGGTTCAATTATGTTGCGTATAACTGTAATCACAACATACACTATGCCAAGGCCAAGCGCGTAAGTAAACTCACCCTGGATAAGCTTGATAAGCGCCCATGGAATTAGCACGGTGCCTGTGCCAAGCACGGGGAACGCATCCAAAATAGCGGTTATCGCAGCAATACCAATAGGATTTTTTACGCCAACGATCAAAAATCCAATACAAAGCTCTGCAAATGTGATAGCCATTAGAATTAACACAACCTTAAGATAGCGAACTATCGTTGATTGCAGCAGCGATTTAATATCCTGCAATGAATCTTCCCATTTTTTCGGAAGCTGTGCTTTTAAGAAATTAACAAGCGCATCAAATTGAATGCCAATAAACACAGAAAGCATGATTGTCACAATCGCGTTGATTAAAAAGCCGGGTATGCCAGAAACAAAGCCTGTCAGGAAGGAAAGCGCCTTTTGAGAAATTGAAGCTAATGCGCTTTGTAAGCCGCTCATTATAGTATCCGACATCATGCGGAAGTTTTCCAAGATTTCCGGATTAGCGGATAGCCAGGTTTCCAACTGGTCGCCCAAAGCAGCAAGCGATGGCGCAATTGAGTTTTGATAGTATGCCGGCACCTGTGGCAGCACATTAACAAGCGTTGCCACAATGCGCACCGCCAGCAGCGCAAAGAGGCTTCCAATCGCCACATATAGCAAAATTACAAGCACCACGGATATATGCTTGCTTTTGATTTTTAGCTTTTTGTGGAGCCATTTAACAAGCGGCTGAACAATGGCGACCAAAATCAACGCCATAATAAACGGCGTCAAAACGCCCAGCAGCTTCCACACAACATATGCAACGAATACGATTGTCGCCACATAAAGCACGTTGATAATAAAATTAAGCTTCTTGTTATCTTTCATTATTCACTTCCTTAACTTTTGTGAGCGGCATGCTCACTGTGAATGCTGACCCTTGCCCCGGTGCGCTTTGCACCTTAACAGTGCCATTGTTCAACTTTAGTATGCGCTGCACAAGCGCAAGCCCCAGGCCACTGCCTTCTGAAGCGCGCGAAGTATCGCCTTGATAGAATTTATCAAACACATGCCGCAAAACATCCTCATCCATCCCGGGGCCAGTATCCATGATGGTCACCAGAGCATGATTTTGATCCTGCTGCAAGATGATGTGCACCTCCCCACCCTCGCCAGAAAACTTTGTGGCGTTATTTAGCAGGTTGATCCACACATGCTGCATCATTTCCTCATTAGCAAGTATTGTTGTGGGCGCAAGTGCAATTTCAACCTGCAAGTTTTTTTTATCCATTTGAGGTTGAAGCAGCAAAATAGAGCGGCGTAGTTGTTCATCCAACCTGAACGGCGCAAAATCTACCCTATCGGTGGCATCCAAACGCGAAAGCAGCAAAACACTGCTCGAAAGGTTAGTAAGTCGATCGGATTCCGAAATAATAATCTGCAAATATTCCGCCTTCTCCTCTTCGCTGAGGTTGCCCTTTTCAAGCAGCTTTGCAAAACCTCTGATGGACACAACGGGCGTTTTGAATTCATGGGAAATGTTGCTGACAAAATCACTGCGCAGTGTTTCTATGCTGCGTAATTCCTTTGCCATATCGTTAAAGCTGTTTGCAAGCCGCGCAAACTCACGGGGTGAGCTCATTTTTATTTTAATATCAAAATTGCCACCTGAAATTTCCTTGGTGGCATCCACAAATTTATTCAGCGGCTTTAACAGAAAATAACCTACAAGCAACGTTAGGCCCGTGCCAAACACAAGGCATGTGCCCAAAATAAACGAGCTGTTTAATACTGCATCGCTTGTAATTTCTGTTGGCAGAGCCCCATATCTATCCAATAAATAGTATAAAATTAACACCAAAACGACAGATATGAATAACACCGCAAAAACAAAAATTACAATCCCTAAAAGCAGCGGAAACCGTTGCCCCCATGAGTGTTTTTCTTCTATTTTGTTGCTCTTTTTATTCTTCATTTATCACTGCCTTATAGCCTAAGCCACGTATTGTAACTATTTCAAACTCCGGCCAATCATAAAAGCGTTCGCGTAACCTTCCAATATGTACGCTTACAGTGTGATCGTCACTTTGCGTATCCACACCCCATATTTCTTCCATAAGCTGCAGCCGTGTAAATATAGTGCCGGGATAGCTTAAAAGCTTATAAAGGAGATAAAACTCCTTTTGCGGCAATGTTGTGCGCGACTGACCGCGGCTAACCGTCAGGCTATCATAATGCAAGGTGACATTGCCAAACGTAAGCTTGTGTTCGTTCACTATCTTTGCGCGGCGCAGCAGCGCTTTAACACGCAGAATCATCTCTTCCTCATCCACGGGTTTGATCATGTAATCGTCAGTCCCTACGATAAAGCCCTTGCGTTTGTCCTTTATTGCTTCTTTGGCAGTTACCATTAAAATTGGGAAATCATATCCTGCATCCCGCAGTTGTGAAGTAAGGCTATAACCATCAACGCCCGGCATCATAATATCGGTAATCATCAGATCAACATGCTGCTCTTCAAGAATATCAAGCGCATGCTGCCCGTTTTGGGCTGTGATAGGGTTAAAATGCTCCTGCAGCAGCACCGCCTCCATCAGCTTCCTCGTGTTTCTATCATCTTCAACAACCAAAATGTTAAACATCCTTATGCCTCCGCTTTGCTGTATTTTCAACTATACCGCCACCGGCAATTCAAATCCTTTTACCGCATCGGTATACTACAGCGTCAGTATATCCCTACAACTTCAACTGAAGTTCAACAAAGATAGCAAGTTTGTTGAATTTCAGTTTATTGTATCCTTAATTTTTTCACAAGCGAAACAGCATTTTTTCACTAAACCTACACTAA
This sequence comes from Eubacteriales bacterium OttesenSCG-928-K08, assembly GCA_030266105.1. Taxonomy (GTDB): domain Bacteria; phylum Bacillota; class Clostridia; order Christensenellales; family CAG-138; genus JAJDHH01. The sequence continues at coordinate 1,173 of JAJDHH010000025.1, read as the reverse complement.
AAGTTCACTAACGGCTTAACAATATCCGGGAGCGCCGTTTAACAGCGCTCCCGGTCGAAAAAATATCTTGTTTAAATGGTTTTTCCAGATTGATTATTTAGCGATGTCCTGCCCGGCAAGGTAACCAAATGTCATTCCCGGGCCTATTGTGCTGCCGCCCCCCCCCAATACGCATTGGCCGTTGGGGATGCTATGCAGTTCCCCGCGCCATAAAGGCCGGGGATAGGCCTGCCGCGCCAATCAAGCACGCGCGCGTGTTCGTCAGTAAGCGGCCCGCCGCTTGTATCCAAAGTACCCGCCGCAAGAATGACCGCATAATATGGGCCTTTGTCGCTAAACGGATACATAGTGTAATTCTTTTTGCCTGCCGGTGGCCACTGCGCGCCGGGGAGCGTAGGCGGAAAGGTTGTCCATTCCCGGTCATAGTCGGTGTCTCCACGCCCAAACTCAACATCTTCGCCCGATTGTGCATAGGCATTAAATGATGCAATGCTTTTTTGAAGATTCTGCAAAAACTCAGGCGCAAGCGAAAACCCGCCAGTATGCTCCGCTAAGGATGCTAGCCGCTTTTCTATTGCGATTGATAAATCACCAAGCGTTTGCCCATAAATAATGTAATATGGTTCCTCGCCCTTTACAGGATAAGGCGGATAACCCTGCCAAAGATTTGCCGTGCGTTCATCCCAGATCATAAACAACAGCATGTTTGTCCATTCTGCTTTTACGGAATCCCACACAAAATGCGCCATTGTGCGGTCGGTATAATTGCGTTTTTCATCCATCACACGTTTTCCGTACTTGTTCACTTCAATCACGCTATCGCCGGGAATATAAAAAACGTTACTGGAGCCTGATGGGCTTTTGAGATACACCTCCAGCATGCTTTGGGCACGAAACGCCCCTGCCGTATTCCCAATTGCCGCGCCAATTTCGCCCGCAAGTTTAATAAAATCTCCCGTGTTGGTAGGAACAGCACAACCGCCATAATGCGGGCCACGCTGAAAACGCAGCATAAGCTCAGGATTGTGTGAATAACCGCCGCTTCCAAAGATTACGCCACGGTTTGCATAAAATATGCGCTCACCCATAGCGTTTTTTGCAGTTACGCCAACCACAGCTCCGCCATCATCCTGCAAAATTTTCGTTACCTCGTGGCCGGTCAGTATTGTAATA
>JAJDHH010000024.1 GCA_030266105.1 Eubacteriales bacterium OttesenSCG-928-K08 | reverse complement strand
GATGTTTTCCCCGCATATGCGGGTTTGGATGCCTTAATAGAATGGGATGAGCAGGTTGAAATTCGCATTTTATCCCCCTTTGATGGTTACGAATACGACCTGAACAACGCAAGCGTGGTCTGCCGCGTTAAATTTGGCGAAACCTCTGTTTTGCTCACGGGTGATGCTGAAATTCCCGCGGAAAAGATCGCGCTTAACGAGCTCCCCGCCTCTTACTTTAGCGCAACAATATTAAAGATGGGGCACCATGGTTCGAGCACATCCACGGGCGCAGCGCTTTTTGATGCTGTGAAACCTGAAGCCGCATTTATGAGCCTTGGCGAGGATAACAGCTATGGGCACCCGCACAGGGAAATCATAGAGCTTCTAAATGGGGCAAAAATTCCTTATTACCGCACGGATGAAAGCGGAATCATTCACTTTACGCTGGATGGTACCGGCTGGAGCGTAAAAACAGAAAAATAGAAATACATTTATCGCTTAAAGCAACAATCCCCGGGCAAAATGCCCGGGGATTGTTTGTTTTTCATATCTTTTCAGATTATTACATCGTTAGCTGACCCGCCTCGATATACACAATCGCGTTGTTGACGGAGCATTTTGCCCAATACGCATTTGCTTCGTAAACATAAACGCCCGTGCCTTTTGAGGCTAAGTAGCCCAGCCTATAGCTTGATGAGGCCACGTCCGTGGAATAATACGCCACATTGGTTATGCTCGTGTAACGATAGCCATTCACCGCATAATAACCGCCTGAGCCGCTGGAGCTTGTGGTAAGATCCTCGCGCAAAATATACACTGTGTTATTATTGAGCTTGCACTTGGCCCATGTGGAGTTCGCCTCGTAAACATAAATCTGCGTGCCCTTACCCGTAATCGTTCCCCTTGCGGAGGATGTGCTGGCGCTCACATAATAGGATATTGTGTTATAGGCGGTTTGCCAATATGCGTTAACTGTGGAATAACCGCTGCCTAAGCCTATGCTTGTTTTTAAATCGGCCACCTCAATATAAACCGTTTGGCCATTATAGTAGCACTTGGCCCATGTGGAGTTCGCCTCGTAAACATAAACCGAGGTGTTGCTGTTGGCGATATACCCCAACCGGTTCGCGCTGGTTGCGCTTGTGGTGGAATAATAATACACGCTGCTATATGCTGTATACCAATTTGTATTATAGGTTGTGTAGCCACCGCCACTGCTGCTGCCCGTGATAAGCTCCGCGCGCTGGATATACACGGTGTTGTTGTTGAGGCTGCACTTTGCCCATGTGGAGTTTGCCTCATAAACATAAATCTGTGTGCCCTTGCCCGTAATCGTGCCTCTTGCAGAGGATGTGCTGGGGCTCACATAATAGTAGATCGTGTTATATGCCGTAGTCCAATAGGCATTAACTTTTGTGTAGCCGCTGCTTGTGCCGTCATAAGAAAGATCAAGCAGCTCAATGTAAACTGTTCTACCATCCACATCGCATTTTGCCCATGTGCTGTTGGCCTCGTAAATATACACACGCTCATTTTTGCCAAGCCAGCCAAGGCGGTTGGCGGTTTTTGCGGAATCCGTGGAGTAGTAGGGCACGCTGCTATTGATCGTATTATAATACGCGTTAACAGTACGATATGTGCTGTCATCGCCGGAAGAGGACGAGCTGTTGGAAAGATGACTCAGCTGCACATACATCGTCCTGTTTTCAATATAGCATTTTGCCCATGTGGAGCTTTGCTCCATCACATACACACGCTCGCCATAAGAGAGATAGCCATAAAGCGTGGAGCTTGTGGACGCCGAAGCGTAGCAGGGAACGTTTGCGTATTTAGCATAGCGGTAGGCGTTAACGGTTGTGTAACCGCTGCTGCCGCCCGTGTTGCCGCCACCAGTTGGGGATGTTGAAACATCCGAGCTTGAAACATAACCCGCAGTGCCGTCAAACACGATGCGTATCCACGAGCCGGATGTGCCAAGCACCTGCGCCGACTCACCTTCATAGAGGTAACCTAAAAATGTCGTGCTGCTTGAAGCGCCCGTGTAAACGCGCGTGGTGTTTATTGCATAAATGTTTCCTGAAATTGTGCCCGTCGAGCCGGATGAGCCAAGCTTGGCGCTGCCCGAGTGGACATAGCCCGTTTGCGAGCCAACCTTAACAGCGTACCACGAGCCGGATGTTGAGATATACTCAAGCTTTTCGCCATAGTCGTAATAGGCGATGACCCGGTAGGATGTGCTGGGACCTGTGCGCACTGGGGTGTTATTAGTGGTTATGGTGACATACTGTGTTGTGCTCGAACCACCATTGTTGCCAGAACCATTGTTATTGTTGCCCGAGCCTGTGGAAATCACCTTGAGATATTTGTTGCTCACATAGCCGGTTTTTCCATTATAGTCGATTTTGGACCAGCCGTTTGTTTCGCCTGTGCGGGTCACCTGCGCACCTTTTTTCAGCTGGCCAAGCTTTGTGTAGCTGGTGCTCGGGCCGGTGCGCACGTTAACTGTGCCTGTTGCCTGCACGATTGTGTCGCCAGTGCTGCCTGTGCCGCCAGTGCCGCCTGTGGATGAGGAAACCGTTTTAAGATAGGTGGAGCTTACATAAGCTTCGCCATCCTTATATTCCACCTTTGTCCACCCATTGCTTTCGCTCAGCTTCACAAGAACATCGCCCTTTGTGAGCTGGCCAAGCTTTGTGTAGTTTGTGCCTGGGCCTGAGCGCACGTTAACATTGCCCGTTGCCTGCACCTTGGCCGAAGATGCGTTTGAGCCGCCACTGTTTGAGCCGCCGTTGCTTGAGCCGCCGCCTGTTTCGTTTGTTGCGGCAACGTGGGATGTGAGCACATAACCCGTTTGGTTATTATAGCTCACCTTAGTCCATATTCCGGATGTGCCGAGCTTTTCAACAACGGTATTTGCCGGAATCGTTGCTATGCGCGATGCGGAAGAGCTTGCTCCCGAACGCAAATATGTCGTTTTTGCCGTTTTAACATAGCTTGCCGCTTGTGCCGGCAGCGCAAAAGCAAAGCACAGCACCAAAATTAAAGCGAGCGCAACAAGCCGATGTGTTTTTCTGATTTTCATATTAGCAGCCTCCTTATGACATTAACCGACCAACCAACCTGATAACATTATACACTCGCTTTTGCAAGAAAAGCTCTATAAGTTTCGAATGTTCAAAAATCGTTCATACTGGGCGTCGGTAGCTTTAACAATAAAACGCCTATACGCTAAAAAAGTTTCGTAAAGCGCCGCATGGGCATGCAAATATATTTTATCATGGAAACGGACGTGCATTCATTATATAATAATTGTCAACTGCATTTAAGGAGAATTTTATGCCCGATATTAAATTGACCAAGCTTGCAAACTGCGCCGGCTGCGGCGCAAAGGTTGGCGCGGGGGAGCTTGCAAAGCTGCTTGAGGGCATTCAAACCCACCATGACGACAGGCTGCTGGTGGGTTTTGATAAAAGCGACGATGCTTGCGTTTATCAGCTAAACGATGAGCTTGCGCTTGTGCAAACGGTGGATTTTTTTCCGCCAATCGTGGACGATCCCTACACATTCGGGCAGATTGCCGCAGCAAACGCACTATCCGACATATACGCAATGGGGGGCGAACCCAGGCTCGCGCTCAACCTTTTATGCGTGCCGGAGGATATGCCCAAGGAGCATGTGCACGCGATACTGCGCGGCGGATACGACAAAGCATATGAGGCCAACACAATCATCACCGGCGGCCACAGCATATTTGACCCTGAGCCTAAGTATGGCCTTGCGGTTACGGGTTTTGTTCACCCGGAAAAAATCATACAAAACAGCGGCGCAAAGCCGGGGGATGTGCTGCTTTTTACAAAGCCGCTTGGTTTAGGCATACTCACAACGGCCGCAAGGGCTGGCTGCCTTTTGCCACAAACACAAAAATACGCTAATAAGCTCATGAGCACGCTGAACAAAAGCGCACGGGATACGATGATAAATTTCAACGTCCACGCCTGCACGGATGTGACCGGATTTGGCTTTTTGGGGCATCTTTATGAAATGGCGAATAGCGCAAATGTGAGCATGGAAATAGACACCGATGGCGTAAGCATTATCCCCGAGGCGCTGGAATTCGCGCGCGAGGGCCTGCTGCCCGCGGGGATGTATAGAAACCGTAGCTATGCCCAGCACGCTGTTGGCGCAGGAAAAATAAGCGAAGCAACGCAGGATGTGCTATACGATCCTCAAACATCGGGCGGCCTTATAATTGCGGTTTCGCCGGAGCATGCAGGCGAGCTTTTTGAAAGGCTGCGCGAGGTTGTGCCTGCCGCGCAAAAAATCGGGATTGTGACGGATAAAAAGGAGCTTTCGATCTATCTTAAATAGCGCGGCAATTCTTCAATAGCCCTACGCCTCTTTTTCGGCAGCCCGCTCATGAGCGGGCTGCTCCTTTTGCGCCGCCGGATGCGGATCGTCAATCAAATGCTGCGCGACATGGGCGCGCCTTTCCATACTATCGAAGGCCTTTTGCAGCCGGTTTGGAATTTCGGGCTGCACGTTTGTTTGCACGGCCTCATGCGGATGCGGATGCTTCCTGAAATTCAGCAGCAGCACCCGCATTATGCGCCTCTGTGTAACAACGCCAAACCTGGGCAAAAACGTGTGCAGCAAAATCACCATAATCGCAGCCACAAGCCCCGCGGCAAAACCATTGTTGTAGAGATTGAAGCCACCCGTTCCGCCGCCTGTGGAGTACACAAGCGGGAAATGCAGCAGCCCGGCGATTATGCCCATAAACGGCCCGAACTCGCCCGCGATTGGCGCAAGCGCGACCGCGCCGAACACCGCCGCAAGCTGAATGACGGGGTTTGTCGCGTGGGCGGTAATATCCGGCGAGGAGGCGATCCACACGCCAAACATTATCGGCGCAATGTTTCTCGGGTGTGCGCCCGTTGCCGAAAAGCCGATCGCCGTGAATATCGCGCCCAGCACAGGGCCGCTAAGATCCCCGCCGATAAGCAAAATATAACCAAGGCACAACAGACCCACCACGCTCATGTTAACCATCGTAACTCCAATGCCGTCGGATAATATCAAATCATGCGTTGCATGGCCGTGTGGGCGCATTATGTGCAGATATTTTCGAAGCCGCCAGCCGCCGAAAAAACCGCCCAGCAGAAACAATATCGCACACACCGCCAGCAAAAATATAAGCACGCTCCTGTCCACGCCCAAATGCCAATAGCTTGCAACGCGCACATCCAGCCCCCTTGCCGTGGCGATGCTGGTGTAAAGATAGGCGATTATGCCGCTCACAAAACCATAGTTGAACATATTGTAGCCGCGGTGCATCTGCAGCATGTGCTTGGCGAGCGGCACAATCACAAAGCCGATAATAACCCCCGCCGCAAACGCAAGCAGCAGGCGCACCGGCAGCGAATAGGGGGTCAGCAGCATTAAATCGCTCACAATTGGCGCAAGCGTTGTTGAGTAAAGCGCGGCGGAGGTATGCTTTTTCATAGGCTCCTTGCAATAGCGCGCATACAAAAACACACCCAGGAAAAACGGCAGAATGTTTACGGGGTTTTTGCCAAACAGCGCAAAGCCCGGCATCAAAAACAGCGCCGCGACAGTCGCGCCGTTATAAGGCGCCTTTGTCAAAAGCGTGAGGCCGATTGAAATGAACATCACCAGCCCCGCGTTAACAAACGCTGCGCCTATTGAGCCCAGCGCAAAATAATCCGTAATGAGCACCGCGCGCGATGTGATGAACAGCCACAGGCCCTTAAAAATTTCGCCCGGCGGCTCCATAAAAAAACCCACCAGCACAAGCGAGGACGCAAAAGCAACACAAACAAGCTTCGCTACCAGGCTGTCGTTTGGAACCTTGAGTACATATCGTTTCATATATCACTTTCCAATCAAAAAGAATAACCATTCGGGCGGCAGATATAAGCCGATTTGATAGCCTAGGTTAATTATAAATTGTTGGTTATATCAGGCGCAATAAGCAATGTGATATGCGCCGTATAATATATTATGCAGATTTGTCGTTTTTTGCTCGCCGCCCCACTGTTGACAGCAAGCAAACACCCCGCTATACTAAAGCCAAGAACCAAGAATGAGGTGAAAGAATGATCAACGCTTCCCGCTAATTTTAGTTGCGCAACGCAAAATAAGCAAAAGCAGTTTTTTGTGTTGCCGCGGGAAAGCAAAGCATTCTTTTTTTGCGCAATAGCGCAAGCGCGATACGCTTAAAAGCGATGGCGGTGGGAGCTTTCCCGCCGCTTTTTGTGTTTTAAAGGAGGTCGCCTATGTCACAAATACGCATTCAGGATTTAACTTTTGCCTATGATGGCAGCTACGATAATGTTTTTGAGGATGTTAACCTATCAATCGACACCAACTGGAAGCTGGGGCTTGTTGGCCGCAACGGTCGCGGAAAAACCACGCTGCTGCGGCTTTTGATGGGTGAGTTTACTTATAGGGGAACGATAAACGCACAGGTGGAGTTTGGATATTTCCCTTATGCTATCGATCCGCAGGAGCAGCGCTTAACATATGAGCTGATGGATGAGCTTTGCTCAGGCGAGGATGAATGGCGCTGGCGCAGGGAATGGAACCTGCTGGAAATAACGGAGGATGCGCTCTACCGCCCGTTTTGCTCGCTAAGCCCGGGTGAGCGCACAAAGGCGCAGCTTGCTGCGCTGTTTGTGCGGGAGAACCGCTTTTTGCTGATTGACGAACCAACCAACCACCTTGATGTGCAGGCGCGCGATGCCGTCGCGCGCTACCTGAACGCAAAAAAGGGTTTCATTTTGGTTTCGCACGATCGTAAGTTTTTGGATGGCTGTGTTGACCACATACTCGCCATAAATAAAACCGGCTTCGAAACCATACACGGCAATTTTTCCAGCTGGATGCGGCAAAAGCAGCAGCGGGATGATTTTGAGCGGGCACAAAACGAAAAGCTCGCCCAGCAGATCGGCCACCTGAGCGCCGCGGCAAAACGCACGGCGGGGTGGTCAGACAAAATCGAGGCCACAAAGATTGGCCAGGCCGTGTATGACAGAGGCCATGTTGGTCACCAGGCCGCAAAAATGATGAAACGCTCAAAGGTGATTGAGCAAAGGCGTCAAACCGCAATCGAGGATAAGCAGGAGCTTTTGAAGGATATTGAATACGCCAGCCCACTCGTTTTGCGCCCGCTGTTGCACCACGCCAACATGCTTGTTGAAGCGCGTGAGCTTAGCATTTGTTATGGCGGGCAACCCGTGTTTGATAAGCTTGACTTTACGCTCATGCAAAATGAGCGCGTGGCGCTAAGCGGCCCAAACGGCTGCGGAAAATCGAGCATGCTCAAGCTAATTGCAGGGCAGGATATTCCGCACACAGGCGAGCTTCGTGTTGCCAGCCAGCTTAAAATTTCCTATGTGCCGCAGGATACATCGTTTTTGAGTGGAGATTTGAGCGATTATGCGCGGGAGTGCCGGATTGATGAGAGCCTTTTTAAAACAATACTGCGAAAGCTGGATTTTTTGCGCGTGCAGTTTGAAAAGGATATGCGCGAATTCTCCGCCGGGCAGCGCAAAAAGGTGCTCATAGCCAGAAGCTTATGCGAGCAGGCGCATTTGTATATTTGGGATGAGCCGCTTAACTTTGTGGATGTTTACTCTCGCATTCAGATTGAGGAGTTGATCGTTGAATATGCTCCAACGCTATTGATCGTTGAGCATGACAGGGCGTTTTTAGAGAATGTGGCAACACGGCAAGTTGAATTTTAACAAAGCAGTATCGGCTCCTATGGAGCCGATACTGCTTTTTTTACGGTTCAAGCATGCTTTTGAGCGCTTTTATGATGCTTTTTATTACAAGCTCGCTTTGCTCATCATCCTGCGCGCCAACAAACATAGAAAAACGCTTGCGATAATAAAAACAGGCGAATGAAAACTGCATCGAAATAAGCTGATTATCCACCAAAAAGGCGAGCACGCCCGGATCGATATCGTTGCGGATCTCGCCTTTTTCCTGCGCAAGGCGGATTAGCTCGCGATAAGCGCCGGAGGTTACACCCTCTATTTTTTGAGCGATCATACCCGCGCGCGCTTCATCGCTCTCTGAGGTAAACACGCTATAAAGCCGGATAAGCACAGGATCCTTTAACGAATAGGTTTTCGCAAGGCGCAGCAGATGCTCGAGCTTTTCGAAAACATGCGAATCCTGATGGATGATCTGCTCGACATATAATGTCATGCGGTTAAAGGCAACCTCAACGATATACAAAAACAGATCGTTTTTGGTCGCAAAATATTTATAGAGCGCACCCACGCTTATCCCTGCGGATTGCGCTATTCTGTTAACATTTGCGCCCGAATAACCAAAGGAGGCAAACTCCTCCACCGCAACGGATAAAATCCTATCCCGCTTTGTTTGATCTATTCGCAAAAAAAGTTCCGAAGCAAACTCGCTTTGAACAAACTCCATAATACCTCCATAATACTTTCAAAAAAATGCGAAGCATTTTTTTGAGTTTTCCACGTTTTGCTTGTTCGGCGGTGCCTCACGGCCAGCAAAACGTGCAAGGTGTGGGCTGCGCACGTACACGCCGCGCTTGCCCACATATTTAATATCAAGAGTTTGTGATCCCTTGATAATCCCCATACATCACTTTTTTGACCATAAATGAGTAACCGCTCACTTCTCAAAAAGTATACGCGAATACTACGATTTTTGCAACAATCTGTGTTGACATGAGGGCTTGTTTCATGATACAAATATAATTGAGTGAGCGCTCGCTCACTATTATTCACTATCATTTCCAAGGGGGGTCATATCTTATGAGCAACACAGTTGAATTAAACCGCTATGTCAACGCCAAGGAGGTCACGCGCCAGCTTGATGAGCTAATTTCGCTGCCCGTGCACACAATCTCAGCCGAAGCGCTAAAACGCTACGAGGAAGAATACTTCGATCAAAAGTGCGCCCGCTCAAAAGAGCAGATTGGGGCCGCAAAAAAGATCATCCCCGGTGGTGTGCAGCACAACCTTGCTTTTAACCACCCCTTCCCGCTGGTGTTCACAAAGGCATCCGGGCATATGCTCACCGATATTGACGGCAATGAATATTACGACTTTTTGCAATCCGGCGGGCCGACAGTGCTCGCAAGCAACCCCGCGCCCGTGCGCGAAAAGGTGCTTGAGCTACTTGAAACCTGCGGGCCTTCCACAGGGCTGTTCCACGAATATGAATACCTGCTGGCGCAGAAAATTTCGCAGTGCATGCCCTCGGTGGATATGTTCCGCATGTATACCTCCGGAACGGAGGCGGCAATGGTCGCAGCGCGTGTTGCAAGGCTTGCGACCAAAAACAAAAACATAGTCAAAATGGGCGGCGCCTACCACGGCTGGAGCGATCAGCTTGCCTATGGCATACGCATCCCCGGCACAAAGGGCCTGCAATCCCACGGGATACCCAGCTTCTGCTTTAAGCACACGCAGGAGTTTTTCCCCAACGACCTAAACAGCCTTGAGCGTGTGCTTAGAAGGAACAAGCTTAGGGGCGGCACTGCGGGCGTTTTTATCGAGCCGATCGGCCCGGAAAGCGGCACGCGGCCTGTTGATTTTGAGTTTAACAAGGGCGTTGAGGCGCTTTGCCGCAAATACGGCGCGCTTTTTATATTTGACGAGGTCGTAACCGGCTTCAGGCTCGGGATGAGCGGCGCGCAGGGTTACTTTGGCGTTTCGCCCGACCTCACGATATTTGGCAAGGTGATTGCGGGCGGTTATCCCGGCGCCGGCGGCCTTGGCGGAAAAAACGAATACATGAAATTCCTTGGCGCAGGACTCGACGGGAACTCCAAAAAAGCGCTCTCCGGCGGCACGCTTGCGGCAAACCCGCTAAGCTGCGCGGCAGGCTACCACACGCTTTGTGAAATGGAGCGCACAAACGCCTGCAAAACAGCAAACGAAATGGGCGATATTTTAACGGACGGGCTAAATGAGCTCATTAAAAAGCGCAAGCTTCCCTTTGTTGCCTACAATGTTGGCTCAGTTTGCCATTTGGATACGCTTGGCACGATGCACTATTCCATCAACTGGGGTAAACCCTGGCAAATCCCTGAGGTGCTTAAGCAAACCTCGCTGCGCAAAAAAGAGATGGAGCATATCGGCGCCGCTTACATGGCCGAGGGGCTTGTTACGCTTGCGGGCAACAGGCTTTACACAAACGCAACCTACACAAAGGAGGACATAGCGGAGGTTTTGACCCGCTTTGATAATGTATTTGAGCATATTGTTGTGATGTGATAAAGAAGGGGGATTTTTGATGGGGGAGCACAAATACGTTATTGCCTATGATGTTGGCACAACCGGGGTCAAAACCTGCCTGTTTCAAATTGGCGGCAAGCTGGAGCTTGTTAAAAGCGCATACGCGGGTTATTCCCTATACATTTTAGAGGGCGGAAAGGCCGAGCAGGATCCGGATGAATGGTGGGCGGCGATCGCCAAAACCACAAAAGCCGTGCTCGAGCAGGCGCAAATAGCAAACGATCAAATATCGGCGATCTCCTTTTGCTCGCAAATGCAATGCCTTGTGCTTGTGGATAAAAACGGCGTTCCGGTTTGCCGGGCGATGAGCTATCTTGATAACCGCGCCGCCGCACAGCACAAAAAGGGCATTACGCAGGGCATAAAGATCAGCGGCCTTAACGCGAGGAAAACAATCACATCTTTGCTGACGCTAAAGGCGGTTTCGGCAAGCGTAAAAGATCCTGTGTGGAAATACCAGTGGGTCAGAGAAAATGAACCGGAACGCTTTTCGCGCGTTCACAAATGGCTCGATGCAAAGGATTACCTCATTTGCCGCTTTACCGGCGAATTTACGATGACAAAGGGCTCCGCCTACAGCACATTTATGTACGACACCCGCGAAGGGCGCGAGGGCTGGAGCAAAACGCTTTGCAGGATGTTTGAAGTTGATATGGCGCACCTGCCCAAAATAATCAACGCATCGGACATCGCCGGGCATGTGAGCGCCAAGGCCGCAGAGCAAACGGGCCTTGCAGAAGGAACGCCCGTTTATGGCGGCGGTGGTGACGCGGAGTTAATCGGCGTGGGAATTGGGGCTGTCGAGCCGGGCGAAACGCATGCTTATATCGGAACATCCGGCTGGATTTCCACAGTGACAGAAAAGCAGATGGTGGACATTTCCACGATGACTGCCGCAACAATGGGCGTGCAGCAGGGGCGCTACCATTATTTTTCCGAAATGGAGACGGCGGGCAAATGCCTTGAATGGGTCAAGGATCACCTCGCGCTCGATGAAATCGACGTTTATCTTGAAAAAAAGCATGTCCTTGAAACGCTCGAGCAAAAATACCTGAGCCTCTATGATTACCTTTGCGAGGTGATCGAGCGTGTGCCCGCGGGCAGCAACAGCGTTGTGTTTGCCCCCTGGCTGCACGGGAACCGCTGCCCGTTTGAGGACGCAAACGCAAGGGGCGTTTTCTTCAACATCAGCATCGATACTGGCAAGAGCGAGCTTATCCGTGCGGTTATCGAGGGCATCGCATTCCATCTTCGGCTTATGATCGAAGCGCAGGAGCGCAAGCTAAGCCTGCCCGACAAAATTATGGCGGCGGGTGGCGGCGCGATTTCGGATGTGATATGCCAGATACTCGCTGATGTGTTTGGCCGCGAGATTTGCACGATAAACGGCGCACAAAACGCGGGCGCATATGGCGCTGCGATTTTGATGGCGGCAAGCATGGGGCAAATACCCTCGGTGGCCCACGCTAAGTCGCTTTTGCCGGAATACAAAACATTTAAGCCAAACAAAAGCAACAAGGTCGCATACGACCGTAACTACTCAGTTTTCTGCTCGTTATACAAAAACAATAAGGAGAGCTTTAAAGCGCTTAATCAGATTTAAGCGTGTTGGCGCACAGATTTTCAAAAAAGTGATATATGGCATAGCCATATATCACTTTTTTGAATGCCATTTGCCAAGGCTTTTTCTTTGAGCTATACTGTTTTTATAGCAACACACTGTTTCGTTAAAGTAAAATAAGATGACGCAAAACGCGCCTTTCAGGGAGGAATTACATGGAAAACTGTAAGCGTACGCCACTTTATCAAACACATATTAAATTAGGCGGCAAAATGGTGGACTTCGGGGGCTGGGCGCTTCCGGTGCAATATTCCTCCATTTTGGATGAGCACAGGGCTGTTCGCGAAAATGCCGGGCTATTTGATGTTTCCCACATGGGGGAAATACTGGTCAGCGGCAAGGATGCTTTTGCTTTTTTGCAGCTTGTGCTAACAAACGACCTTACCGGCCTCATGGATAATCGCTGCCGCTATTCCTTCATATGCTATGAAAATGGCGGCACCGTTGACGATGTGATCGTCTACCGCAAAAATGAGGAAAGCTACCTGATTGTTGTAAACGCCTCAAACACGGACAAGGATTTTGAATGGCTAAAAAGCCACGCTGATGGCTTTGATGCAAAAATCGAAAACCAATCCGCCGATTTTGCCCAGCTTGCTTTGCAGGGGCCCCGCGCGCAGGAAATACTCGCGCCGCTTTGTGAGGGCGAGCTGCCCGAAAAGAGCTACTCATTTGTGGAGGAGCTTGCTGTTGCAGGAATAAGCTGCCTTGTTTCGCGCACAGGCTATACGGGTGAGGATGGTTTTGAGCTTTATTGCGCCGCCAACGATGGCGCAGCGCTGCATGCGGCGATTTTAGAAGCGGGCAAGGCCTTTGGGCTTTTGCCCTGCGGCCTGGGCGCCCGGGATACTTTACGCTTTGAAGCGGCGATGCCGCTTTATGGCCATGAGCTGACTGCCGACATCACACCCCGCGAGGCAGGGCTTGGTTTTGCAATTAAGGTGGATAATAAAGATTTTATAGGCAGGCAGGCGCTTATCGATCCGCCCAAACGCAAGCGCATAGGCCTAAAAATCGTTGGCCGCGGCATTGCCCGCGAGGGTTATGCTGTGCTGTTTGATGGCAAGCCTGTTGGTGTTGTTACATCCGGCAGCCCCTCGCCAACGCTCGGCGGAAACTACGCCATGGCGCTTGTGGATGCTTGCGTTGCAAACGAAGAGCGCTTTGCAATCGATGTGCGCGGGCGCGCACTTGAGGCGGAACGGGTTAAAACTCCGTTTTATAAAAGAATATAATCAATCGTCGGCGCAGTATGCGCCGATACCCTAAAAACCAAACCCGAAACTAAAATAACTTCAACACAACACAAGGAGGACATCCACATGACCCCGACAGACAGAAAGTACACAAAAGAGCATGAGTGGCTGCTGATTAGCGGCAATGAAGTAAAGATGGGCATTACCGATCACGCGCAAAGCGAGCTGGGCGATATCGTTTTTGTCGAGCTTCCGGCAGTTGGCGATAGCTTTGCAGCAGGCGACAGCTTTGCTGTTGTTGAATCCATCAAGGCCGTGAGCAACATTTACACGCCGCTTGCTGGCGCTGTTGTATCGGTAAACGACGCGCTTGAGGACAAGCCGGAGCTGCTGAATGAAGCACCCTACGAAAACTTTATAGCCGTGTTTGAGGTTGGTCAAGTGGACGAAAGCGAGCTTTTGGATGCTGCCGCCTACGAGGCTTTTATCAGCTAAGGGAGGAAACGAATGCGTAGCTACGTTCCCAACACAATTGAGGAGCAAAACGAAATGCTCCACGCCATCGGCATGGAAAACATGGAGGAGCTTTTTGAGGCTCTGCCTGAAAATGTGCGCCTGAAGCGCCCGCTTAAAATGCCACAGGGCTTAAGCGAGCTTGAGTTAAGCGCTTACTTTGATTCTTTTGACGTAAGTGCGGGCAATCTGCCGCTTTTCCGTGGGGCGGGCGCATACCGCCACCACATTCCGGCAGTTGTAGGCGCGGTTTTATCACGCTCGGAATTCTACACAGCCTACACCCCCTACCAGGCGGAGATGAGCCAGGGCCTGCTGCAAAGCATATTCGAATACCAAACCATGATATGTGAGCTTACCGGCATGGATGCTTCAAACGCCTCAGTTTACGATGGCGCGACAGCTTGCGCCGAAGCCATGCTCATGCTTCGTGGCGCAACCCGCAAAAGCAAGGTGCTTGTGTCGGCGGGGCTGCACCCGGAATACCGCGCGACGCTCAACACATATGCACGCTTTGCGGGCTTTGAGCTTGTGGAGCTGCCGCTAAACGAGCTTGGGCTGACTGAACTATCATCACTTGAGCAAAACATTAACGATGCCGCAGGCGCAATTATCCAAAGCCCGAACTTTTTTGGCTGCGTGGAGGATCTCGCCCCCGCTGCTAACCTGCTGCACGAAAACAAGGCGCTGCTCGTTGCGGTTGTGAACCCAATATCGCTGGGAATACTCAAGCGCCCGGGCGATGCTGGCGCGGATATCGCCGTGGGCGAGGGGCAGCCGCTTGGCATGCCCCTAAGCGCAGGCGGGCCATACCTTGGTTTTATGGCGGCAAAGCAGAAATATATGCGCAACCTGCCGGGCCGCATTGTTGGCCAAACTGTGGATGCTGAAGGCACCCGCGCATTTGTGCTGACATTGCAGGCGCGTGAGCAGCACATCCGCCGCGAAAAGGCCGCAAGCAACATTTGCTCAAACCAGAGCCTTTGTGCGCTTTCAGCAGGGGTTTACCTTGCTGCTATGGGGCCGCAGGGCTTAAAAGAGGTCGCAACGCTTTGCCTGCAAAAAGCGCATTACCTTCGTGATGGTTTGCTTTCGCTCAAGGGCATGAGCGAGCGTTACCCCAACACGCCGTTTTTTAACGAGTTTGTTATGGAGAGCCAAAGCGATACGATTTTGCTAAACGTCCGGTTAAGGGAAAAAGGTTTTGTCGGCGGGCTGCCGCTTCACCGTTATTTCCCGGGAAATGGCGGCATTTTGTATTGCGCAACGGAAATGAACAGCCGCAATGAAATCGATGCGTTTTTGAACGCGCTGGAGGTGAGCCTATGAGATCATCAGCACCGCTGTTGTTTGAGCTAAGCAAGACTGGCAGGCGCGCGGCGGATCTGCCGCCGATGGATGTGCCTGAGCTTGATGGGTTGCTGCCTGAGGAGCTTGTTGCCAAAGAGCCCTTGCCGCTGCCTGAAATGAGCGAGGTTGAGCTTATCCGCCACTACACGCGGCTTTCGCGCAGGAACTTTGGCGTTGATAACGGAAGCTACCCGCTGGGCTCATGCACGATGAAATACAACCCAAAAATAAATGAGCAGCTGCCCGCTTGCTTTAACAAGCTGCACCCGCTGCTTGATGAGCTTGACCTTTTGCCGGTGTGGGAGCTGATGCACGCGCTCGGCGAGCTGCTTTGCGAACTTTGCGGCATGGATCAATTCACCCACCAGCCTGCGGCGGGCGCGCATGGCGAGCTGACCGGGCTAATGCTCATAAAAGCCTACCACGACACAAGGCTCGATCATGAGCGCAATGAAATCCTCGTGCCGGATGCCGCGCATGGCACAAACCCGGCCTCGGCGGCGCTTGCGGGCTTCAAAACAATCGAGGTTCCTTCCACTGCGGATGGGGATGTGGACATTGAGGCGCTAAAGGCTCTTGTTGGCCCCAGAACCGCCGGGCTCATGCTAACAAACCCCAGCACGCTTGGCCTTTTTGAGCGCAACATACTTGAAATTTCGAATATTGTGCATGACGCCGGCGGACTTTTATATTACGATGGCGCGAACATGAATGCCATAATGGGCATTGCCCGCCCGGGCGACATGGGTTTTGATGTGGTTCACCTTAACCTGCACAAAACACTTTCAACGCCGCATGGCGGTGGCGGGCCGGGCGCAGGCAGCGTGGGCGTTAAAAAAGAGTTAATTCCATACCTGCCCGCACCGGTGATACTAAAGCGGCATGGCGGCCCGGCGCTCCCCGATTACAACCGCCCGCTATCCATAGGCCGGGTAAAAGCCTTTTATGGCAATTTTTCCGTGCTTGTTAAGGCATATGCCTATGTGCTTTCGCTTGGCGGCGCGGGGTTAAAGCAGGCGAGCGAAAATGCCGTGCTCAACGCAAACTATGTGCAGCACCACCTGAAAGGTGAGTTTGGCCTCGCGAACGATCGCGTATGTATGCACGAATGTGTTTTGACGCCCGGCCCGCTTTTAGAGCGTGGCATTCACACAACGGATATCGCAAAGGCGCTTATAGATCGTGGTTTCCACCCACCAACGATATATTTTCCGCTGATTGTGCCCGAAGCGATGATGTTTGAGCCAACCGAAACGGAAACGCGTGAGAACCTCGATGAGCTTATTGCCGCGATGCTGGACATCGCCGAGGTTTCAAAAACCGACCCGGAGGCGCTGCACCGTGCGCCGGAGACTACGCCAATCGGCCGACCGGACGAGACAAGGGCGGCAAGAAATCCTGTTGTGAGATTTGTGGCTGAACCAAAAGAATAGGTTTTAGGGGCTGCTGAACGAAACGCATTTAAAGCAAAATTTTACGTTTCGTGCATCAGCCCCTTTCGCCCTACAAAGAACACTCTATGGCTATATAGTGGCCGGGCCTGCCGTGGAAAGCATTTAAGGGGGAATTATGCGAAACAGGGTTTTTGCTTTTTGCTTTTTAATCCTGGCCGTTATTATCTCCGGTTGTTACACTTACGACTCTGATGAAAGAATAACCGACTACTCATCCCACTATTCACAATCAGATAACCCACAAACAGTAATGCTTGATGGCATTTCCTTTGAACTTCCTTCAGATTTTTTAGTTTCTGACAAAGCTGATGGCGATTATATCAATTTTTCTCGTTATAAATATGGCAGCTATTCTAAAGGCAGCATTTATGCCAAATATGATTACGAGATGGATATAGATAAAAGCTCTCAAATGTATGATTTTGCCTGCTTTCTTATTCGTGCCAGATACAAATATTTAGATGTGATTTGCGAAGAGTATGTTACGATTGGCACACCGGAAAAAGAAGCGTTTTACATTAGTTATTCCGGTACTGAAAAAACTGAAGAAGAAATGCTTGGTAAAAAGTACCGGAGGCGGCCAAAAAACGAATCCTGGTGGAATAAAGGCGTAATAATAATAGAAGGATATATTTTTATCGACGCTGATGGTGTATATTATCTTGAAATGTCCTATCCGAAACACAACGGGCAGGATTATGAGAGCATGAGCGAGCAGATTTTTGAATCCATCAAATTTGCCAAGAACCCATCAGAGGATAGTGCAACCGCCCCATAGGAATGAAAGCGGTTTCCACTCAAACACGACCGCTTTTTTAACGCCGCTTCGCGATTTATATGGCATGCACACATTTTATTAACGTTTGCCGCCGGAGGCACGTATCCCTCCGGCGGCAACATACTTCCCTAATTTCTAAGGCTATGTATTGGCGCGGGTATCCTGCCGCCACGCTTTATAAACTCCGCGCAGCTATACTTATTCACGGGCATAATGGGTGCGCGCCCAAGCAAACCGCCAAACTCGACACTATCCCCCGCAACCTTTCCGGGCGCTGGGATGAGCCTGACCGCGGTTGTTTTGTTGTTAATCATGCCGATTGCCGCCTCATCAGCGAGTATCCCCGCTATCGTGGAGGCGGGCGTATCCCCCGGCAAAGCGATCATATCAAGGCCAACCGAGCAAACGCAGGTCATCGCCTCAAGCTTTTCCAGCGTCAGCGCGCCAATCTCGGCAGCCTCGATCATGCCTGCATCCTCGCTCACTGGAATAAACGCGCCCGAAAGCCCGCCCACATGGCCGGATGCCATTACGCCGCCTTTTTTCACGGCATCGTTCAACAGCGCAAGCGCCGCTGTGCTGCCGGGCGCACCCGCGTACTCAAGCCCCATTTCGGTTAGTATATGAGCCACGCTATCCCCCACGGCGGGCGTTGGCGCAAGCGAAAGATCCACAATGCCAAAGGGCACGCCCAGGCGTTTAGAGGCTTCGCGAGCCACAAGCTGACCCATGCGGGTGACACGGAAAGCAGTTTTTTTAATCGTTTCCGCAACAACATCAAAGGGTTCGTTTTGTTTGCGGGCAAGTGCGCTTTTAACAACGCCGGGCCCGGAAACGCCAACGTTAATCACACAATCCGCCTCGCCTACGCCATGGAAAGCGCCCGCCATAAAGGGGTTATCCTCCACAGCGTTACAAAAGGCCACCAGCTTTGCCGCGCCAATTCCATCGCGCTTTGCTGTGAGCAATGCAGCGCGCTTTATTGTTTCGCCCATCAAAGCGACAGCGTCCATGTTTATCCCCGCGCGAGTTGAGCCAACGTTTACGCTTGAGCAAACAAAATCCGTGCAGGCAAGCGCTTCGGGAATGCTGTTTATGAGCACCTGATCGCTTTTTGTCGCGCCTTTGTGCACAAGCGCGGAAAACCCGCCTATAAAATCAATGCCCAGCGTTTTTGCTGCGCGGTCGAGCGCAAGCGCAAGCGGGGTATAATCCTCAGCCTTTGTTCCGCCCGCAATAAGCGCAATGGGCGTAACCGACACGCGCTTGTTGACTATGGGGATGCCAAACTGCTCCTCAATTTCCCGCCCAACGGCAACAAGCCGCTCTGCGCGGGTGCAAACGGTATCGTAAACATTATCGCACAGCTTGACCATATCCTCACATGCGCAATGCAGCAAGGATATGCCCATTGTGATTGTGCGGATATCGAGATTTTCAACCTCGATCATGCGTATAGTATCCAGAATTTCACGGGTGTTAAGTATTGCCATGATTTATCCCTCTATATTTTGTGCATCGCGTCGAAAATTTCCTCGCGCTGCAGGCGGATTGAAATGCCGTTTTCCTCGCCAAGCTTTCTAAGGTTCTCCTGCACATCGTGGAAGCTGGCCTTTGACAGGTTAATATCCACAAGCATCAGCATAACAAAAACATCCTCATCCATAACGGTCTGCGTGATATCGAGTATGTTTACATCAAGCTGGCTTAAGCGCGTGCTCACAAGCGCGATAATGCCAACCCTATCCTTTGCGAGCACTGTTAAAACTGCCTTGTTCATTAGTTGTATCCTCCCTGATTTAAGCAAATGGGTTCATAAAGAAAAAGTTTGTGATAAATTGATCGGCCAGAATAAACGCACCCAGCACCGCAACATACACGGCAAATGGCCACAGCTTTTTTCCTGTCACCGCCTTTAGCATAAGCCTTATTGCAAAATAGCCCGAGATCGCCGCGGCAACCATACCCACAACCACATAGAGCCAATTGATGTTGCTAAAGCCAAGCTCGAGCATATCCGGAATTTCAAGCACAACCGAACCAAGGATTGCCGGAATGGAAAGTATGAATGAAAAATCCGCAGCGGCCTTTTTATCCATGCCGCAAAAAAGCCCGCCCGCAATCGTTGAGCCGCTGCGCGAAACGCCCGGCAAAATCGCTACACTTTGCATTAAACCAATACAAAGCGCATTTTTTGCGTTCATGCTTTCCGCTGTTTTTTGCTTGGATTTTGTGCGCTCGCTCGCATATAGTATCGCGGCGGTGAGCAAAAAACCAAAGCCCAAAAAACGGCCTGAATAGGCATCCTCAAAAAAGTCCTTAAACAATAGCGCTATTACAACCGTTGGCACGAGCGCGATAAGCAGCATGCCCACCTTTTTTTGAATTGGGCGGCGCAGCAGCTCCCAGATTTCCTTGCGGTAAACCACAAAAACAGCCACAAGCGTACCCACATGCAGCATGATTGTGAAAAACATCGCACCCTCTTCAATGCCAAATATGTTGTGCAGCAGCACAAGGTGCCCTGAGCTTGAAACCGGCAAAAACTCGCACAGGCCCTGCACGATGCCTAAAAGCAAAGCGATCCAAATTGTCATATTGCCTCCATTTTGGGGATTATTTTTCTTTTTCTTTTCGTAAAGAAAAAGAAACAAAAAGAAAACGGGTTAGTGCTCAAAAGCTAATATAACAGTATATCAGCTTTCATATAATTTTGAACATCTATTTGGGGTTTTATAAAAAAGAGCAGCCACGCGATTAAGCGCGGCTGCTCTTTTTGTGATTTTTGTTATTCCTCGCCGGGAGTATTTTCGCTCGCCTTATTTTCCTCAAGCAGCTTTTCGCGGGCCTTCTTTTTCTTTTTACCCCGCGAACGGATGATGAGCAGCACGACTGCAGCTATTATCCCCAGCAAGATTATCACCGGCGACGCTATGATCAAAAACACAGCCGCATTTTCGAAAAACACCGCAATGCCGCTAAGGGTTCGGGCAAAACCCTCGCTTATGCGCGTGCCGAATGTATCGTTGCTGGCAACGGGTGCGTTGGGGGCAATTTCACGGATATCGATCGAAACGGTCGCAAAATCGATAAGATCATCCCAGCGGCGAAGCTGTGTTGTGAGCGCTTCGATTTCGTATGTCAGGCGCGAAAGCTCAGACTCAAGGGCGATTATATCTTCCATTGTGTCCGCCTGCTCAAGCAAGGCTAAGATACGATCGCGCTGTGTGGTATAAATCGTCAGGCGCGACTCGGAATCATAATACGATGAGGTGATGTCCTCCCCGCCGCGGCTTTCGTTTGTGACTGTCGCAAACTCAAGCGCGCGAGCATCGCTGATGAAAGACTCCATGCTCTTTTGCGGTATGCGGATTGTGATGGAGGCGTACCTTCCGGAATCGTAGTAATTTTCGGGCTTGCGGCCACTCGTATGCGAGTAGGAAACATAGCCGCCCATGCTCTGGGTTTTTTCGTTGATGTAGCTTAGCAGCTCTTCAAACTGGCGGCTTTCCATACCCAGATTTGCCGTTTTGATGATTTTGTGCCCGGCCGCACCACCTGCAACCGCCTCACCTTCTTCGGAAACCACCGAGTCGTAATCCACACCATCCCAGCTGGCGGTGGATTTATCAATTTCCGGCTCAAAGGTGGGCATGGGCGCTTCGGCCGCCGGGGCCGCTTGATCGTACGCCCAATTCTCAGTTGCTGCCATCGTTTGTGGAAGGCCGCCTTTTGCGCTGCAGCCCGCAAGCACAAGCATGATTGCTAAAAGCAGCAAAGCAGTCCATTGCCTTTGATGTTTCTTCATGAAATTTTCCTCCTGTAAAACAGATAGAGTGTGTTCTTCCTAATATGATAACGTAACAAGGGCATATCCGGTTGCGATTTGTTCACAAATAATATTATTTCAGTACATATTTTTCCACACGAGCATTAAAATATCCTGCGTATGTTGATCCACAACCCCCGTTCGAGCAAGGCCATATAAGCCCTGAAAATGCCTGAGTGCTTCAGCCCCCGCGTTACTGTTTGCATATTTGGCGAAAGCAAGCTCCACATCATCCCCATAATAATACTGTAAAATGTGCAGCGGTGTAAACTCGCGCTTTGCAAGCTCCACCGAGCCCCATTGCAAAAGTCCTGTGCACATGGAGCTTTCGCCATTGCAGTATGATGAAAAAAGCGGGTTGTAATGGCCCTTTCTACGCGGATAGATATTAAAAACCTCATCCACCGCACGGTTAATGTTTTCAAAAAAGTTTCGTCCCTCAACAAAAGCGGGATCAAAAACGGGCGAGCTTGTAACATCAAAAGCAAAACCCCGCACCCTATACCAATTGGTGTAAATCCGGTTTAGCGCAAAACCAACCTGCGCATGTATATTTGCATAAATCGCCGAGGCGGGCCATGTGGGGTAGATTTCGCTGCAGGCGACGTTTTTAACATATTCCCTAAAAGGGATGCGGATGTTTCGCGCGCTCTCATTAGGCCCGGCAAGGTGCACGACGATAGTTTCTGGAATATGCACGCTTTGGTCGCTTTGCTTCGCCTCGCCGTATAGCAAAGCTTCATCCTCCTCGCGCCCCGGCCCCGGCTCAAGCCGGGGCGTGCTTATGCGCACGGCAGGTTCGGGTATGTTAAGCTCCACAGCGCCGTTTGTGAGCGGATAGCCGCCAAAATTCCCCGCATTGGGCTTTTCATCAATGGGTATCATGCGCACGGGCATCAGCGAATGAATGCCCGGATATAGCTGCACGCCCGTTATGCGAGTGGCTATAAAACCCTCGGCTTGAACCGTTATGGTATATGTGCTGTAGGGCGGCGCCTGACTTCCCCTAAGCAGGCTTAGCTCAGGCGGCGGCGTTTTTAGCTCCACCGGCGGCACACCGCCATTTGGGTCGAATGACAGCTCATGCTTTTGATCCGCCCACACGTTTTCGCCATTGATTGTGATATTCGCGTTTATGGCGGGCGCAACGCCGCTAAACAAAAGCCGAACGCTCAGCATGCCTTTATTCATATAAAAATCCCCCCATACAGATAAATGAATGCTTAATTTATCTGTATGCGGGGGGTGGCGTTAAGATTATTTTGTTGCGTTTAATCCGCTATTTTTGGCGCGCAAGCAATGCAGCCAAAGGCACGGCGGCCACACAGCCGACTAAAAGCACAAGGAATGCCGGTGTATACGACCCTGCCGCCTGCTGCACAAGGCTAAACACCATTGGCCCAATTACCGCCGCAGGGATGATGTGGAAGTTTAAGAAGCTGAAGTTGATCGCATAGTTCTTAGGGCCATACATCCTGCTGCAGGCGGCCGAAAGCAGCGTTGGCACACCGCCATACGCCATGCCAATAAGCAAAAACCCGGCAACAAGCAGCGCCGTGCTTTTTGCGCGCGTCGCAAAATAGAGCAATGGTGTGGCCACAAGGAAAAGCACGGTGATTATCGCCATTGTTTTTGTGCGGCCAAGCTTATCAAACAAGCTGCCCGTAATAAAACGGTTCAGGCCGTTACAAACGGAGATAAGGCCTGAAACTGTGGTCGCAAGCGCAAGCGGCAGCCCAATCTCCAGCGCGATGGGCACGGCCTGCCCCACCACCGCAAGGCCAACAAGCATTAAAAGCGTGCCCCAGCCAACAAGCAGCCAGACCGAGCTGGTTTTAAACATTTCTTTAGGTGTGAGGCTTTGCACTTGTGGCGCATCCACCCTTGAAACACGGCGCTTAAGCTCATCAAGCTCCTGCTCGTCGGGCGTTTTGATTAGCTGCGCGCCAACCGCAACGACCGCCGCAAAAACAACGGCCAGCAGCACAAATGTTTTTCGCCAGCCGATAAGGCCGATAAGCCCGCTCGCGCCGGTGCCCAAAATCAGTGCGCCAATACCAAAGCCAAGCATAAGCGTGCCGGAGCAAAAGCCGGGCTTTTCGGGAAACCAGCGGCCAACCGTGCCAAGCACGCAGTTATAGCCAAGCCCCACGCCCGAACCGCACAGCACACCATATGAAAGATAGATGCCCCAAAGGCTTTGCACCCTCGACGCAAAAAAGAAACCGACAAGCAGGCAGCACGCTGAAAGGCGCAGCACAAACCTATGAGAAAACTTTTTAAGCAGTAGCCCGCTAAAAAAGCCGCCAAGGCAAAAGAAAATCATGGAGAAAGTAAATGTCAGCGAGGATTGTGCGCGCTGCCAGTTAAACTCCGCTTCAAGCGGGGTTACAAATACGCTCCAGCCATAAATCAGGCCCAGGAAGAGCAAAATACACAACCCATACAAGAGCTGCCTCGTGCGTGTTTTTTTCATAATCATTCATCCATCCTTAATGATTTCTTATTTATTCACAACAATTCTATATGAGACATTTCACAGCGTCAAATATATTCAACGCGGCTGCCGCTTTAACACGAAAATAATTAAGGGTATCGGCATGCTTTTGCCGATACCCTCAGGGTTTATTGTTTTAATGATTATATCGCGCAGTTGTGAAGCCGCTCCCTGACGGAGCTCCAGAATGGCGCTTTGAGGAAGCAAAAATCAGTATCATCCATCATCTGCTCAAAGCTTTCACCGCTGACTGTAAAAAACAAAGTATCCTCCGGGAAATGCGGGCGCGAGAAAACATCCGCATTGCCAATCACCGCGCGGTTTTTGCCGCTCAGCATTTCGCCAAAGGGTACGCGGAAGATCGATGCGCAGCCTGAGGTCATGGGCATAATCACACGATCATATTCATAGGTGCGGAAGTTATAAAGATGCACTAAAGCGCTAAGCTGATCGGCATTCACCAAAAAGGTGACCGTATCCGCTTTTTTATCCTCCGTGAGCGGTGCAATTTCAATCGCGTCAAAACCATCCATCACGTTTTGGGGTTGGTTGCTTATCATGCGCTCGGCAATTTCCTCGCTGCACTTTATGCTCTCACCAGGAGGGAAACCTTCCCCCGCGCCGGATGTCAAAAACTTGGCGAACCCGCCCGGCACCTGAGGCAAACCATCCCTAAAGCCACAGCCTGATAACCCGCCGTTGCAGGAGAAGGATTTTCTGCCCATAACGATGGTTTTTCCCCCAAAAACCTCGTTGAGCTCCTTTAACGAGCAGCCGGATGTTGTTGGCTTAAATGTGCCTTCGCCTT
>JAJDHH010000023.1 GCA_030266105.1 Eubacteriales bacterium OttesenSCG-928-K08 | reverse complement strand
TTATGATTGAGAATACATTAAGATTTTACCATATTCATTTACAAAAAGGGTGAAAGTGGCAAAACTGCCACCTTCAAATTTTTTTAGGCACTATGAGCATCTTTGTCAGCGTACAAGCTGGAAAACTCGGTTAAGTCACACCATACCCGTGACATATCAAGGCGCAGGTATTCTCGTTCATTACACAGAGGGATACGCACTCCATCAAAATTAAATCCTTGTATATATCGGATAACCTTGTACAAACAATCTCTGGCGTTTTCAGAAGATGTGGCGGGCCATAATTCAGATGCCGCTTTCATTTTGCGCACATTACGGCCGTTCTCGCATGCAAGATATGCAATCAGCTCGGTGGCCTTTTTATTGTGAAGCGATATGTAAGTGTTGTTTACAGAAAGATTGAATCCGCCGAAGCATTCCATAACCAATATTGTGTGTTGATCTGATGGTTGATCCGGCGGTGGGCGGTTTTGGCATATTTGTTTAAGCGGGCCTTCTCTTTTATCCTCCTTTTTTTTCCATTTTTGATACTGGTGCCAAATGAATAGCTCCATCTGAAACCGAGCACGAAAGAGCTGCGCCTGCCGTTATACCCAGCATATCTGTCACCGATGCCGGAATGGTCACTGTTCGATCCCTTTCAACGTGAATCACCATACAACCTTCCTCCTTTACGATAGTTTTTGAAAATTGAATGCTGCGCATTCCAATATCATTTCGTATCACGCAAGAGTTCAGTTCATAGAATATACCGTAGCAGGAAGATGCCGCAAATGCCCAAATTCAATACATATAGCGGTGCGTCTCCTGGATAGCCAAACCTATAATGAATGTTCGAGAATTACAGGTATAAGATGTTCCCCCGCAAGTTAAGACAAGGGAAGGGATAAAACATGCAACCGTTTTGTGGGTGGAGGAGTGCCCCAATAGCTCTGGATGGAAATGCGCAGGAAGGGCGATTGGCATACCGCCCTTCTTGCGATTTCACGCAAAGGCTATTTCGCAATGACGACTACAATAAATTGTTCTGTATAAGTATACGTTGTGTTATCGCATACGAATGGAATACCTGTAAAATGCATAATTGATGGACCGCTGGGGGCTGGACTGTTTAGCTTTAATGTGACGGGTCGTCCCGCATCAGCACGAATTGTGACATCCTTGAAACCAGTAAGATCCTTACTATCTGCAGCTGTTTCCGTCATTGCTACGCCCTGAGACATTGTTATAGGAGTGTCGAGTTGAGCATCTCCGGTAAAAACAGTAGTAACCGTAACGGCACTATTATTACCACTTGTGAGGTTTGCCTTGTCCGTCCGCAACTTGCCCGCTGTGGTGGTTGCGCCAAACAAACTGTTGATATCCAATGTCACCGGGTCGCTTATAACCCCGTTAATTGTGACGGTGAAGGTGACGCCTACAAAGGAAAGATTAGCGGCATCCACCGTATTCTGCGTATTGAGGGATAGTACGCCGGCATTGGTCATGCTCGAACCGCTTAATGCCGTAGCCGACCCTGCGTCTGCTCCAGCTTTCACCTCAACAAGATTGACGACCGCGCCTGTGGTAAGCGTACCGCCGGTAATTGTGGGGTCAAACACAAGGCTGCTTGTGGTGTTCGTCCCTGTCGCAAAATTTGTTATCTTCGCGGCCTCTGTGTTGGCGACAGCATTGCTCATATATACCGCCACGGTTCGCGGCCCTGTCGATATGCTGTAATTGCCAAAATCGGCTACGCTGACGGTTACATTGCCCTGCGCAGTCACGCTCGTAAGCGCAATCGTCCATGTCGTGCCGGAGCCGGACAGCGCGCCCGCGACAACCGTGCCTGTGCCATCCGTGATGGAAATATCGTTTGCCGTCAAGCCCGTCACGGCTTGGTCGAAAGTGAGTATAATGCCCGTGCTGTCAGTTGTATTGATTTTACCGCCTGTTTGTAATGCCGTGAAGGAAACATTGATTTTAGGTATGGGCGCGCTTTCGCCGCCCGAAGGATACGGCTCTATATTCGTAATCTGTATCAACTCATAGCGGAACTGCCCGTTCGCATCCACCACGCCCACGGCATACCAGCCGTTGGCGGTGGCAGCAAACCTTTGCGATGCAGTGATGTTTGCAAACCCGGTTTTATCTGTATAGGTTGCGCCGGGGGTGTGCCTGCGCCAGCCTACAAAGCTTGCGCCCTCCACACCGGAAACCGATACGCCCACGCTGCCATATGTTGTTTTTGTGGTAGAGGGCGTGAGTTGAATGCCGGATGTTGGGGCGGCAGGGGCAGCAGCCCCTTGCACCTGCAATACATTTGCAGCACGCACCCACAGCGTTTGGCCGTTTAATTCCGTGCGCCACCATTTGCCCTCCCGCGCGTAGAGCGGCAGCGTTTCGCCCACGGCGATAGATTCTGCCCGGTACTTGCGCGAGGTGGATTTGGCTGTATAAAGGTAGCCCTTCTTCGTGATTTCGCCGGTTGGCGGCGCATCAAAGGTTACGTTCAGGTAGTTCGCCGCAATATAAGCGCTGCCTGTAATGCTCTCGCCGCTTACCTGAAAGAAGCCCTGCGAAAACCCGCTGGGGATGGTGAAGCCCGTCACACGGAACACATCGCCCTTGCCAGCCTTACCCAGCGGCGTGTTTTTTGTGCTGGGCGCAGGCCGTATGTTCACGCGGTTGGCGTTGAGCACGCCCTCACCGCTTGCCTGCACCACGCCGTCCGTTGCCGCACGTGCAACAGGCACAAAGGGTACAAAGCCTATCAAAATTGCAGCGCATAACAGCAGCGCCAATCGCTTTTGTGTTTTCGTCATTTTAGCCGCCCTCATTTCATGATTGATTTCCAAAGGGATACAGATTTATTTTACCAAATAAAAATGCCAAAAGGGCGAAAGTGGCAAAACTGCCACCTTCAAAGCGAACTTTTTTATCATTCTTTCTCAAAACAGTACCCTGCATTGCGTTTTGATACGATTGTGTAGCCGCTGCCAAGGATTTTTTTCCTAAGACGATACACCGCTGATTTGATCGCCTGCGCATTGCCTTCCTTAGACTGCTTCCAAACTTCTTCATATAACTGCTCCCGGCTGACGACACTTCCCTCGCACCGCATCAGTGTGCATAGCAACGCAAACTCCTTTTGTGAAAGCTGCAAATCCTCTTCGTGCAGGTATGCTTTCCCGGCCAGCGTGTTGAGCGTGAGCGCCCCGCGTATGACAAGGTGCTCTTCCGGGATGGACTTGTGCAGCGCCTCCTTGCGCTCTATATCCAGTCGCAGGCTTTCCGCTTCCAGCCGCGCAGCAAGCTCGCTTTCCTTCGCAGCGGCTACCTCACGCATGGTGCCGTAAAATGCCGCCACCATTTGGAAGAGGATGAACACCAGCACCGCAAAATCCGAAAAGTTGGCGTATACCTTTGGGAAGAAGGTCATGTCGTTGTGGTAGAAGGTATCGCGCAGCATGGCATAGCCGTATACTATAAGCCCGCTGAATACGATCACCGCCTCTTTTCTGCGCTCCTTGCGGCGCAGGAACAGCCAGAGAAAGCGTGCCGCCATATAGTAATGCAGCCCCGTAAAGGCATAGTTGAAGTAGCGCTTCGCGTGGCTCATGAGTACGGTATCGCCAAAGATATAGAATACGCTTACCGCGCTGCACAAAACGATAAACGATAGCTTCACCGGCTTGTGTACAAGGCCGGGGAACATGCTGCCCAAAGCCAGCATCATAAACAAGGTGGAAAGCGGCGTGGCGATGTATTCCATGCGGAAGGTAGTATACCATGTGAGCTGCGGGTACAGCGCCACAAACACACGCTGCCCCACGGCCCCTGCCTGCATGAACCACACCAGGCAAAACAGCGCAAAGTACAGGTTGGCGTGGTAGTTACGCTGCATCAAATACAGCAGCATATGTATGATGAACAGCAGCAAACACGCGCCCATAACGATACTGGCCATGTTCAGCTTGCGGTCATAATGCCGCCCGGCTGTCTCTATGCTGCCTATGCGAAAGCCCGTGGGGTTACCGCCATCCCGGTGAACAAAATTTGAAACCTGCTGCACAATTTCTATCACGCCGTTTTCGGGTATGACGGTGTAATACTGCGCGCGTGTCTGCGGCACCATCTCTTCCTTATTGGTGGCAGGCGTGCCGATCTCCTGATAGAGCGTGCCGTTGATATAGATGCGGTCTGCAAAATCCACGCTGTCGGTTGTGAGGGCATACACCTTTCCATCCGGCACATACAGGCGAAAGCGGCTGGTGAGATACTGCGCCGCGTTCTTGGGCTTGCCCACGATGTAGTCGGCAGCTTCAAATTCCTCCGGTGTTAAAAGCGCCTCGGGCACATATTCCGCAATGTCGCCGCGCGCCCGCACAAAGATATCATCAAAATCATATTCGTGCAGGTACCATTCCTGCGTATCGGAATAGACGATGACTTCCTTTGATTTATCTACACGGGTGGCCCATACCCAATAGCAAAGCACCAAAATCAGCGGAAGTATAATGAACAGCGTAAGGTTCTCTTTTTTTCGTTGCATCGGTAGCCCTCCAACAGAGAAATGCATGTACCCAAATAATAGCATGGAACAAAAGTGATGTCACGTTGTTTGCGGCTTGTCCGCATGGCCGAAAACGTGCGTTTTTCGCTTATTTACTACGGTGGCTGGCCTGTTCGCAAAACTCGAATTAAGTGTAGCAAGCAAGGCTGGTGGTGCCTCACCCGCCTGCTTGACAGGGCGCTGCCCTGTAACCCGTGATCGCCCCCCGCGTTGCGGGGAGCAGCTACGCGGGCCTTGCGGCCCGCTATATGTTGCGCAAACAGGGTTACAGGTCAGTGCGTTCCGGTTCGGGTTCACGGCCACGGCCTGTCGTTCCAAGCAGCCTGTCCACGTTCTCCTTCACCAAAAGAAGCTCACGCATTTCAGCCTTCGCCTGCCTATATGCGGCGTTGGCTTTTTTCTTTTCCTCCAGCACAGGGGTGTAAGCCTCGCGGAGCATTTTTACGGTGGGCAGTTTTTTATCCCGGCCATACCCCAAATCGTCAAAGGCTTTCTTTGCTGTCTGATGCAAAAGGATATCCGTCTCATGCTCCGCGCGGAACGCTTTCGAGTATCCGGCCTTGCGGTAGGCGGCATAGGTTTCGCGCGTTTTTGAGTAGTTGACGATATGCTTTTGCAACTCGCCGTTGGCTTTGAGTTCCGCCTCCAGTTCTTTTATTTTTTTAGAAAGAGCGTCGAAGCGGACGGTGGATGCCGCTGTTTTTTCTCGCAGGGCATCATAGCTATCTAGCCCATGTTGCTGAAGATAAAGAAGCGTCTGCGCGGCCTGTTTCAGGTTAAATACCTTTGCCCAACGTTCATACCCCGCGCCTTTGCCTTGCTGAATCTTTGCCTGTATATCTATGAGCAGGCTGGGGCGTTGAACAGGTTGCGCCGCCACGGTCTCTCTACCACCAGAAGAATCAACATGCCGCCCGGTGATGCGATCCCGCACAGCCACCTCGGTATACATGCCGCGCAGGGTATCCATCCGCACCGGCTGGCCCCACCCCGGCGCGAAGAAGGTGATGTGCTTGCGTCTTGTATTGATGGTATATCCAGCGGCGCGCATGAGGGAAAGGAACGCATCGAAGGTAGTGGGCTGCTGCTCCAGCGCAGCATCCACCGCCATCATCAACTGCGCCTTGTGCGAAAGCGGCTTGTCATCACCCAGCCATCTGCCGTAGGTGTTGCCACGGCTGGGCTGAGGGTTTTGTATGATCGAAAGCCCATGCTCCACGCAGAGGTAGTCGCTGAGCCTGCGAACGGCGAACGCCGAGCCGAGGAAGTTTCTGAACTTGCCGGTATAGTCCAGCCGGGTGGAGTTCCATATCACATGGTTATGGATGTGCGCGCGGTCGGTATGGGTATATACTAGAAAAGCGTGGCGGCCCTTCGTAAAGCGCATCGCCAGTTCGTACCCGATGCGGTTCGCTTCCTCCGGCGTGATCTCGCCGGGTCGGAAGCTCTGGCGGGTGTGGTAGGCGATAATATCATGCGCACCCTGGCTCCGCCCGGTAATGGTTGCATACCTGCTTTTGGATAAAAGGAACTCGGCATCTGCTACTTTGGGGTCGCACTCGTAGGATGAAATCCACTCGCCGCTTTCAGTTTTCAGAGGGTTTTCCATATACTCAGCCACAGCCTTGAGCGCCTTTGCCAAGCTGCGCCCCTTGCCAATATGCAGGGGCATGATGCGTGTGGTCGCCACCGGATCACCTCCTCACTGGCAGAAAAAAAGAAGGGGCTCCGCCACCATGACGGAGTCCCGTGAAAAACAACTGCGCTATCCCATAATGAAATCTCGCAGGGAAAATTTCAAGCCATCCAGCTTGCCAACAACCCATGCTGCGAGGGCAGGAAGCCCATAGGGGCTGATGAGGAACGCAATCACAAGAAACGCGATCCCGCCCATAGGCTGGTGCGAGAAGAACAGCATCGCCGCGCCTACGGCCACAAGCACCGACAGTATCCAAGAGAGAAAACCGGCCACCGAAAGAAGAAACGTGCAAAACGCAACAGCCAGCGTCAGCAGAAGCATGGCGGGCGCCGCCAGAATTTTCAGCAATAGCCGCATTTACATCACCAGCCTTTCTCGAAGGTTTCCCCATCGTGTTGTGATGTTACCTTGGGTTCGCGGTGATTGCAAGTCCCTTCGCCGTCTTTGTGCTACCTTATTTTCGCCAGCCCAACAAGGATTTTATTGGCAGCATCCCATAGCGTATCATACTGGCGGCGCAGGTCACTAACATCCTCGGCGTAGATGCTGCGGGTTTCATTTGCACGCTTGGCGATCTGGTTAATGTTATTGGAACAGCGTCGGAGCAGGACGACCATCTCCCGCACATCAGATAGGTCGATGTTAACGTGGTAGCCGTCGATCAACATTTTGCGCGCAAAAGCGGAAAAGTTGCGTATGCCGCTGGCGTCCATGCGTTCCTGGATGAGAGCGGCCTCTTCTTCATTCGCCCATATACGAAGCTGGATTGGGCGTTGCCGGTTCCGTTTTATTGCACTCATAATGTAGGCTCCACGCTTTTGTCCACTTCTTTCTTGGGTGAGGGCGGCGCTGGGTTTTTGCGCGCTTCGCGTATCTGTTCCAACACGGATGGTTTTTCACCCGGCAGGGTTTCGGGGGCGAGCTCCCGAAGCTCTTCGTGCGTTTGCCCATCGGTGAGGTCGGCCTTTTCTACCGCCATATTGTTGCGCACGCCATCCACCATGTTGTAGTTCTGCTCGGTGGAAAGCTCTACCGTAGCAATAGGATTGTACTGTTCCGTCACCGGCTCGTCGCGCAGGTAACAGGCAGTGCGAGTGGTGTAATCATCCTGTGCGCCTTTTTCATCGCTTTTGTAATGGCCCCAATAGAACTCCCGCTTGCCGTTGTCCACCGTGAACTGCCACGTGACAAACGGCTCCGCCGCCGCAGGGTTGTGCCCCAGGGCAAACCCACGGTCGTTGCTGAATTGGATGGTGCGCAGAATTTCGTAGCCATGCACAAACTGACCGGCTTCTTCACGCCCCGGCAGAGCAAATCGCTCCGCGCCCAATTCAATATATTTCTCCCTTGCGTAACGGGCGAAGTCATCAAGCAGGATGGCGTGCGCGTTCAGGATGGCATGGTCAAACGCTTTCTCCGGCACTGTAATCCCAGCCGCCCATTTTTTATTGGCAGCGGAATAGCGCCCGTCATATTCGTGGCGTTGGATATGGTGGGCTAGCAGCACCTTCACCCGCTCGAAGCCATACTCGTGGATCACCTTCATGGCGGCGATCTCAAGATTGTAATAATTGGCGCGATAAGAACTTTTGCGGATGGCATCGTCAATGGCCTGTGCGCAGGCTTGGTTGCGTTCGCGGCTGAAATGGTAGAAATCCACCTCGCTGCGTTCGTCCGCTGTTTGAAATGGGTAAGGATACACAACCTTTGCCGGGTCGGTACGGGCGGCGGTATCCTCCAGCATAGCGGCAAAGAGTTCCCGGCAGAATTGCTTCTCCTCGCGGTTGAGCTCCATACCCAACTGCGTATTCAGATACCGGCCACAGATGCCTGCTGCTTCCTGAATCCCGTAGCCTGTGGCGGCATCTCGCCAGAAATCTGCGCCGGTTTCATACCGCCGTTCATTTTCGAGCCGCTTGATGCTGTCCTCGCCATATGCCACGCCCAAGCCGGAACCGTTCTCCCAATTCACGAAAATGGTGCCGGCATCATCCACAAATGAAACCTCGCCCCGGTCGCCGGGCCGGAGTGTGGTATATGGGTCATTCATGGAAACCAGTTCCACCCGCGCACCTTTGGGGTACTGCTCCCGCAGCCTGTTTACAATTTCCCGTGACGGAAATTCGTTACTCATGCGCTTTTCCTCCTATCGTCATTTTGTTCAAAATCCAACTTGAAATGCACCTTGTTTCCATCGTCCTCCAGCACAACTGCGGCTGCATACTTCTTGCCGGTGCGCTCGCTTTTCAAATCCGAAAAGAAAACGCGCCCTTCGGAAAGGAGCGTGCCCGCAATCGCTTTATCCAGCGTTTTGCCCTTCGCCTGCCAGAACCGTGAGTCCTTCCAAAGCGCAAACCGGCAGGCGCGGCTGGAACAAAAAAAGCCTTTCGCATGCTCAGTAATGTCAGCACCACAGCGCGGGCATTTGCCCACAGTGTTGCCTTTGGGCCGACCTGCGAACAGGGAAGCGAACTGCGGCAAGGGTGCTGCGTGCGCGGCCACAATGCCCTGTATGAGCGCCGCGATGCCTTCCATAAACGCCGTACCGGTGAGTTCGCCGCGCTCCACCTGCTTCAATTTCTGCTCCCATTCCGCTGTAAGAAGCGGCGATTTGATCTCTTCCGGCAGCACAGCAATCAGGTTTGCTCCCTTGTTCGTTGGGATGAGCAGCTTCTTTTTTCGTTCTATAAAACCTGTTCTGACCAGCTTTTCAATAATCCCGGCGCGGGTGGCAGGGGTGCCTAAACCCTTGCGTTCAGCATCGGTTGGCATTTCTTTCGCACCTGCCGTTTCCATTGCCGCCAGAAGTGTGTCTTCGGTATAGCGCTTGGGCGGGGAGGTCTTGCCCTCGCGTACCGATGCGGCAACGGTGGAAAACACCTGGCCCTCTGAAAGCTCGGGCAGAGTGCTATCTTCCTGCGCATCCTCCGCAGCGCTGTCAGAGTTTTTGTTTTTTAGTGCTGTGCGGAACGCAGCGTCAAGGGTTTTCCAGCCATCGTGCAAAATAGTTTTGCCCTTTGCGGTAAAGCGGTAGCCGCCACACTCCAGTACGGCTTCTGCCGCCTCAAAGGTATGCGCTTCTCCCACGGCGCAGCCCAGCCGGACGATCAGCATGGTCAGGATATTGCGCTCTCCAGTGGGCAG
Source organism: Eubacteriales bacterium OttesenSCG-928-K08 (assembly GCA_030266105.1). GTDB lineage: Bacteria > Bacillota > Clostridia > Christensenellales > CAG-138 > JAJDHH01. Next base: position 15,169 of record JAJDHH010000023.1, on the reverse strand, counting down.
CGTATCCCAACCCAGCCCGCGCACGGCACCGGTGGGCAAGATCGCGTGGTGGTCGGATACCTTCGCATCATTTACCACCAGAGACGGATCAACAGGCATGGGCACTCTGGCGAAGGGCAGGCGCATGGCGGTCAGATTGACGAGCGCGGGCAGGCCCGCAGCCATATCGCCCGTGATATACCGTGAATCGGTGCGCGGGTAGGTCGCCAGCTTTTTTTCGTACAATGCCTGCGCGTAATCCAGAGTCTGCTGGGCAGTGTACCCAAGCAAGCGGTTGGCATCCCGTTGCAGTGTGGTCAGGTCGTAGAGCTTGGGCGGCGCTTCGGCTTTCTCTTTCTTTTCCACCGACAGGACGGTGGCGCTCCCACCATCGCAGGCCGCACGGATGTTTTCAGCTTCCACCAGCGTTTGCAGCTTATCCCCTGATGCGGCAAAACCGTCTATTTCAATGATGGGCGTATAAAAAGGCTCCGGCGTGAAGCACTGCACAGCAGCCTCGCGGGAAACGATCATTGCCAGCGTGGGCGATTGCACGCGCCCCACATTGAGGGTAGACTCATATAGAATGGAGAAAAGGCGGGTGGCGTTGATGCCCGTCACCCAATCGGCCTGCGCCCGGCAGAGGGCAGCGTGGTAGAGGTCATTATATGCAGCGCCATCCCGAAGTTTTTCAAAGCCATCCCGGATGGCGGCATCCTCCATGCTGGAAATCCAGAGCCGCTCCACAGGCTTCTCGCACCCGCAGTATTGATATACCAGCCGGAAGATAAGTTCTCCTTCGCGCCCAGCGTCACAGGCGTTGATGATGGTTTTCACATCATCGCGCTGCATGAGGGCGCGTAGGGTATTTAGCTGCTTTTTCCCGCCATCGGATGGCATATACTGCCATACATCCGGCAGGATGGGCAGCGTATCGTATGCCCAGCGCTTGTATTGTTCCCCATATGCGGCGGGGCGCGCAAGCTCCACCAGATGCCCATAGCACCAGGATACGATGTAGCCGTTTCCGTGGGAGCAGCCATCGCCACGCTCGTTCGCGCCCAGCACGGCAGACAAAGATTTTGCTACTGAAGGTTTTTCTGAGACCACCAATTTCATTTTGTTTCCTCCAACGAAAAAACGCGGCCCGCCGAAGCTGCCGCACTTTTTCTTATATTATGTTGTTGTTATTCCGTATCTTTCTGATCTGAATCCGCTTGTATGATTTGGAGTTCCGGTGTGTTCATAATCACTTCTTCAACTTCCCGATGCACACGGATTAATTTCTCCGTTGTATCCTGCAAAACATCAATGGCATCCGCCTGCACACCAGCCAGCTTCAAATACAGTGCATGGTAATCTACCATAGTTTTTTCACCTTCCACTCATTCAGGAAGCCTGCTCGGTTATAGACCCCACCTGTGCAGCTTCCTTCGGGCGTTTATGGGAACCATCCCCCGAAAGCCCGGCAAGGATGACCGACCGCGCCTGTTTGTATTCCTCGCCAATAAACCCCAATTTCAGCAAAAAGCAACGCATGGCATATTTCTCGGAGCCATCGTAGGGCTTTTCGCTCATGATCACACGCTTTTGCTTTTTTGCTGTTTCGCATAGCGCCGCAACGAAGAAGGACCATGCGGCAATCGTGTCCGCATCCATGCCAAGCCTGAACCACGGGAAGGATACCTTGCCATCCTCAAATACAACCGGCAGCGCATCCGCATCTTCAGCCAGATTCTCACCGAGTGCGGTGCGGATCAGTAGCGCCTTGCCCAGCACCAGCTTGCGCAGATTCTCTACTGATTGCCCGGCCATGCCCTCGGAGGATAGTGCAATGGCAAAGATACCGTCAAGTTCCGTGCCGATGTTATCCACGGCCTTGGCTTCGGGTTCTGTGTCTGCAACCTCCGCAGTGGTGGGTTCGCGTTCCATATCCGCCTCATCCGTTGTAAACTCTGGCGCGTCCACGGGCACAAACCCGCGTTCCGCCAGCGCCGAAAGCAAAGCAGGGATGCGCTCCGCTTCCTGCTCTCCATATTCCAGCGTTCCATCTTTTGTGATGGTGTAGCCGCCGATACTGAATGCAAAACCGGGTGCGCCCATGTATTGGGGCTTTTCGTCCAAAATCTCGCCGATAGCCGTGACCAAAGCCTTACGCTCCGCGCCTGTTTTTTGAAAGAATATATGCATATTCGTACCTGCCTTTCGCACATTTTTACCGCCTGTTTCTGCGGTTGTGTGATGTTAGCGTGCTTTGCGTAGGTTGGCAAGGCCCCTTAGCAAAATTCTTGTGCTTTGTTTTATCTACAAAATGATTCGCAATGTATTGCGATTGTGCGCGCAAACGAGTATAATATGAGTGGAGGTGAAGTGGCAATGGCAAAAACAGCAAGTTTGAATATACGAATTGACCCTGAGACAAAGTCCAGCGCAGAAAAGCTGTTCAGCACGTTTGGCATAACCGTTGGCGATGCTATCACGATGTTTTTAAATCAGTCCATCATGGTAGGCGGCCTGCCGTTTGAGTTGAAGAAGCCTCGGTATAACGCTGAAACCGAAGCGGCCTTGCAGGAAGCACGCGACATGATGTCCAGTAAGATCAACGCAAAAACATACAACAGCGTCGCTGAAATGAATGCCGACATTGACGAGGAGCCGGATGAGGTGTAGCCTATGTTGATGCTGCGTCCGACCTCGCAGTATAAAAGAGACCGTAAACGCGCGATCAAGCGGGGCCTTCCCATGAAGCGGCTGGATGATGTTATCCAGACGCTCATGGAAGAAAAAACGCTTGACCCCAAGCACCGTGACCATGCGTTGACAGGTGGGTACGAAGGATTTCGGGAGTGCCATGTGCAGCCTGATTGGTTGTTTATTTACGCAATTGATGCCGGCGCGCTTATTCTGATTGCCGCCCGTACAGGAACGCACGCGGATCTATTCCAATAAGAGATAAAAGAGGTTAGGTCTAAATATTAGGCCGAACCTCTTTTATGATATATCATAGTGTAATAAAGTCGGCAGACGGAAGCACCCGGCCTAATACAGGGAAACTCCAATATTGCTTAAAAGTTTAAAATTCAAGCAACATCTGTGATATGCTGCACTTCCACGATTGCTTCCTTTTTCACATCGAATGTAATTTGACAGAATGTGAATTCTTTGCTTGAGAACCACAATTCCACGCGTTCACTGTCCAACCAGCGCATGTATAAGAGTTGGCCGGCCATACCATCGTCATCCGTAATCACTGCGGTTGCCAATTCACGGGAACCCCTGTCGGTTATCCGTTCCCATGCAAATTGCTCTTTTTCGAAATACTCCCCATAGCCAAACCATTTGATATTCTCTTCATCCTGCGAATAGATTGTATAGCGGCCATCGGTGGCGAAGTGCTTGGCGACTTGATTACACAGGCTTTTCCCAATTTTGGAGATGTCGGGAGTGATCTCAAATTTCTGCGCCATCGTGTACGCCTTTTCCTTCGTGTTCACAAGATAAAGTCCTGTTTTGCCGTTTTGCTTCGCCGTTCCCAGCATACGATAATTGCTGATTTGCACACTGTTGCCGCCGTTCTTTGTGCGGGTTGCATCGCGCTTTATCTGAAAGCGCGGCTCCGCCATTCTGTATGTAATGTCTGTTATGATCGAATCGCCCGCTAAGTCAATGGAGAATATACGAATTTTCGTGTTGATACCCTTCATGGATTTTTGGAGGAATTCCTTCATGTTCTCCGCATTGTACACTTTTCCGTTTGTATCAGTATAAAAATCGCCATTCGCAATTGCCTGTTCTGCGCTGTAGACCCTGGGCAGCGCCTCAAGGGAGGCATATCCGGATAAATAGGCTGTATCCCAACCATCATCACATACCTCGAAGTATGCACAGAAGTCACCTGCGTTTTTCACGTCATTATCATAAAATACATTTTTGATAATGCGGTATTCACCCGGCTCAAGCGGCATGCCCACCATGCCAAGGCTTGTAGGCATGCCTATCGTCTGCTTGGGCGGAAGTATCCAGCCCTCTGATGTGAAAGCATGCACCACGGTGTTGTTGGCGCCATATTCCCAGCTGGAAGAATACCAGCCATCGTCTCGTTTTTTCTCCAGCACGAAAGCTTGGCCAAATATCAACTCACGCTTCGCATTGCTGGTCAATTCCACAAATATGCTGTCCGTTCCAGTTTTGTACACCGGATATTCCGTCCGCATGGTGCAAAAACTTCTTGCGTTCAAGTCTTCCTCTTGATATTTTGTAGGCTCCCAGACCTGTTTCGCGTTCACTGCTGCGTTCACTGGTGTAGCAAAAACAACCAGCAATGCGCATAGTAATAGCAACGCTGTAAATCTTGTAATTTTGTGGCGCATACAGATGTTCAGCATATGTTGTCTCCTCCATACAGTTATCACATTTCGATTATGATGTGCCTTAAAAGCATTATAGCATATTGCCCTTATATTATTTGTGAATATTTATCTTTGATGAGAGGGTTTAACGAACGGGAGGGTGGAAGCCGAGTTGATTGAATTATGAAAATGTACCGGGGCGGCCCCAAAGACCGCCCCAGCATTCCAACCTTATTCTACCGGAACCAACCTGCCCATCACGAGGAAACGGTCATGCCCTCTCCGTATGCAGGTGGACAGTGTAACGATCTGGTCACTCGCATTTACAGCTATATCCGTCTGTATGAGCGACCGCCTCACTGTTGCTTCCAGCCACGCGGTGTAGGCCGCATCATCCTCCCATTCGATCTGCCAGAGAGAGGTGTCCCCAACGGCCTCATTGGGGCTTGCAGTAAATGCCGCGAACACCTCCACGATGTACCCGCCATCCGGGGTAATGAGCAGCAGCTCGGGATGGGCCCCATAATATGCCTGTTCCCTATAACCGGCAAGCTCCGCAAACATGGAGCCGTCCAGCATGTTGTGGCCGTATATGATGGTGTTCCTGTCCGTAAACGGTTCGTTTTCGTAGTCTATGAACAAGCATCCGGCCTTTTTGCGCGTGCCATCGTACAAGCGTTTAAGGTAATGGCTGTTGTCGGCGCCCTGCACCACGGGGTAGTTGATCGCGGTACCATCGCTGACCAGCCACGCCTTCACATCGGGGTTCACCCGCTGTAGCGTGCCAAAATCGATGGCGGGCAGGCGGGAGGCGAAAGTCGCCCCCTGGGGGGCGCCAAGCGCCCCATCGTCATCCAGGGTATTCCCTTCTTCCTGTGTGCTCGCATTACCCTGTGGCCCGGCGTCCTGTACAAATTCGGACAACTTTTCATATGCCGCTGCGCTGTCCGTATATTGCACCACCTCGCGCGCCAGCATCAGGCCGCTGCCGGAGATGAGTGAGATGCAGAGCACCAACGCCACCACCGCCGTGCGGCGCTTGCTTTTCCTGCCTTTGCGCAGGCGCATGTATACCGCGAAGGAACCAATAGCGCCTAAAAGTGAAGTACCCAGCACTACAATCCAGATGACCGCCATATTGTCATCGCTGGTCTGCGGCACAGGTTTTGTCGGCTCTGTGGGCGTTGCGGGTATGATCGGCGTGGGCACGGGTGCCTCGGGCTTGTCGGGTACGGGCGTATCCACGCTGACTGCCTGCGCCGCGTCGTTTATATCGGCATGCACAGCGATTTCCTTGCCATCAAGCTCCAGGCTTTCAAATACAACGAGTGTTCTGCCCGATATAGCCCTTGAATCGAAGGTGAAGCGCACCTCCACGCTGCCGGAGGGCGAGGTCGGCGTGAATGTGGTTTCTGCCGTAACCGCCTTGCCGTCCTTCATGAGCGGCTGGCCGCTTGCCTTGTCCATCAAAGTGCCCTTGAGTACATATTTTGCATTGGGAACGAGGCCCGTATACGCCACCGTATCTATTACACTTACGCTCTGCGCGATGGGCACAGTCTTGCTGCCATCCTCCGCTTTTGCGGATGTGCCGATCTCCGGCGCATTGAATGTCACGGTCTGCCCGGCGTCTTTAATATCGGCATGCGTGGCGATTTCCACGCCGCCCAATTCCAGGGATTCGAACACGACCACCGTTTTGCCCATAAGCCCCGAAGAATCAAGCGTGAACACCACTTCCACACTGCCGGATGTGGTATCCGGCTTGAACGCGGTTTCTGCTGTTACCTTCTTGCCTTCCAACAACAAGGGCTTGCCCGTTTCCTTGTCCATGAGGATGCCCTTGAGGGTATACGGCAGGCCGGGGATCAGGTTCTCGTAGGAAACCGTGTCTATCAACGTGATTTTTGCGCCAACATCCAGTTCCTTTTCACCATCCGTGCCTGCGGCGCTCGTGCCGATCCCCGGCTCCGTAAACGCCACCGTTTGGCCCTCGTCCTCAATATCGGCATGGGTGGCGATCTCCATACCCTCGAATTCCAGCGATTCGAATACGACCACCGCCTTGCCCTTGAGGGAAGTGGAGTTGAACGTGAATTCCATCGGCACGCTGCCTGCTGTGGCTGCGGCGCGGAATGTCGTCTCAGAGGTGACCGGCACGCCCTCCACCAGCAGGGGTTCGCTCGTTGCCTTATCCATCAGCGTGCCCTTGAGCGTATATTCCTGCCCGGCCTTCAACCCGCTGTAATAGACGGTGTCTATAATCGTGGTCGCTTCGGACACATATGCGCTGCCGGTATTCGTAGCCTGGTCGCGGGCCGTGGTGAAGATTTCCGGCACAACGATGTAGTCATCCGTGAGCGTGCCCAAATCCACCACCGTGTTGTGGCGGTAGATGGATACCGTAAAGGTGAGCAGCTCATATTCCCGGTTGGCTTCGCAGCGCAGCTCCTCCATGATGTAGGTATCGTACAAGAGAGCGCCCAAATCATCGTTCAGTACGCGAAGCTCCCCAAACCAAATGCCATCGCGGTCGGTTTCGCCCCGGTTGGTATGCTGGCTGTGCGGGTTCCAGCTGGAAGCCGTATTGAATTCGCCATTGATATCCGTCACGATCACATGGCTTTCTCCCGTGGTGGCAGAGGTCATGCGAAATGGCACGTTTGCCAGCCGCTTCGCGTCCCCGTCCGATATTTTTACGCCCTTCAAATCGCCACGGATGGGGTCGTTTTTGATGGCGGAATCGGATGTGTTCAGGTGAACGATCATGCCGTGATCGCGGATGGTGAATGTTCTGCCCAGTACGCCAGTCGCCAAATACCCTGCGGGCGGGTTGGTTTCGCGCACCTCGTATGTGCCGTAGGGCAATAGGTTGCTGGGCGTAAGCGCCGCGCCTGTGCTGTCCGTTTCAAAAGTGTAAACCACCTCGCCGGGCGCGCACAATACATCCAGCACCAACACGCTGTCCATGCTGCGGTTGACGATTTCGAACACCGCGCCCTCGAAGGTAGCGCCGCCCTGTGGCCTGTGCTCGTTAATTTCATTGTCCCATTTTTCTACGCGCACGCCACCGCGAATGATGTTGTTTTGAATGACATCCTCGCTGGCTTTCATGCTGACAATGGCCCCATGCTCCCTGATTTGGAACGATTGCCGGATCACGCCTGTGTTGAGATAACCCGTGGGCGGCGTTTTTTCAACAATCTCATATGTGCCGTAGGGAAGCAGGTCATTCGTGGTACCCGCCCAGCCATCTGCATCCGTGGTCATGGTATGCACCACCATGTTGGGCGCATATTCCACGCCGCCTACCACAACACTGTTGGCGCTGCGGTTCCATATCTCCAGCACCGCGCCCAAAAGGGTAGCGTCGCCCTGCTTCAATGTGCGCTCGTTCCGCTCGATGTCCCATTTTTCGGTCTCGACACCGCCATGGATCACATTGTTCTTTATGACAGTGGCAGCCGTTTTCAGACTGACGATCACGCCATTGTCCGCAATGTTGAAGGTCTGCCGGATCACGCCGGTATTGAGATACCCCTCGGGCGGCGCTTTTTCAACGATCTCGTACTGTCCGTAGGGCAGCAGGTCATTGGCGGTTGTGGCGGTGCCTGTTGCATCTGTGGTCATGGTATGCACGACAGCGCCCGGCGCGTAGGTTTTGCCATCCACTACAACGCTGTTTGTGCTGCGGTTGTAGATTTCAAACACCGCGCCCGAAAGCGAAGCGTCACCCTGCGGCGCGTTTTTGCGGTTGAGGTCAAAATCCCATTTTTCAATGGATACGCCGCCTCGCACCACTTTGTCCGGCACAACGGGCGCGTTGTATGTGCGGACGGATTCAGCCGTGCCCTGTGAAGTGATCTGCCGCAGGAACAGTTCGCTGTTGATGAGATACCCAACAGGCGCTTTGGTTTCCTGAATAGTGACGGTGCCAAGCGGCAGCGTGGGGTCGCCGTTTCCTGCATAGTAGAAGGGATCGCCGGATACGAGATAAGCAGCGTTGAGGTACGCCGTGCCGTTTGTACCCGTGCGCAGCACCCATGTCCGCGCCGGGGAAACGCCGGCGAGTTGGCTTGCATCCGCATATATGCCCTTATAGTATTTCACGGTAAATTCAGCACCGGCCAAGGCCGCGTTGCCCTGCGGGGTATCCGCGCTGGTTTCCTCATCCTGCTTGCGCAGCAAAATGCCCACAGGGTCATTCTGCGGCAGGTTGGGTACGGTAACGGTGGTGGTTTGATCGGACAATATGGAAAACCCAATCGGCGATGCATATTGCGCGTACCCCTGCGGCGCTTTTACTTCCACGATGTAATAGCCCATTTCAGGCGGGATGTTTTGCAGCCTGCCGCGCCCGCTTGCATCCGTGGTGATGCTGCCGATCTTCTGCCCGGCGCTGTTGTAAACATCAAACACCGCGCCCGCCAGAGAATAGCAGCCATTCCCGTCCGTCATGGCAGGGTTGCCCGATGTCTTTATGATCTCCAGATGCCCGTCTGCCGGGGGTTCGGGCGGGTCTGGCGGATCAGGCGGTTCGGGAGAATCTGAGAAATCCCAACCCATCAGGCACTGCGTGCTGGAACTGCCTTCATTGTAGATGAATACATCAAAGCCCTCGGGCGGCATGGGCAGTGCATTAACATATGCGATCAGGTTTTGCAGCTGCCCCTTTGTGGTGCTGCTGATTCCCCTGAACGCGCTGTCATCATTGAGGTAGACATATGCAGCGGCAGCGTGGCACAGCCCGTATGCCGTCATGGTGTCCGGGCTTTGGAACATGATGTTCTTGTGCGCATTCCAGCCCGGCCCGCCGTAAAGATAGTAGGCGCACTTGATTAGCGTGTTGTCCGAGCCGCGCTGCAAAAACCTGCTGACGGGGTAGGTGCCCGCGTTCAGGCCGCTGGCGTTCGGGTCAAGGCAGAACGCCGTGTTGCCATTGGCGGTGTAGTAGCTCGTGTAGTAGCCATAATAGATCTGGTCGGCGCTTCGGGTATGGTTCACCTGCGTGATGGCCGTGCTGAAAAGCATGAAGCCGCCATTTCGCGCAGGCACATACGCGGATACCACCACATCGCCACCCAGGGCAGGCGCGGATATGGTGAGCGAACCGTCCATAACAGTATACATGCTTGCAGGCAGGTCAATGCCGTTTTGCGATACGACCAGCCCATCGGATGCGGTAAGCGGCACGGTGATGCTGTTTGCGTTTGATGCAAGCCGCTGGTCTATTGTGGTGGTGGTGAACTTGCCGTTTTCCCCGATGCAGACCGTTGCAGTAACGGGCACTTCCGTAATCTCAGATGCAGGGCAATACCATTCCACCGTGATTTCATGCCCCATGTATCCATATGGCAGCGATACCAGCCCCGAAGCGGCGTCATATGCGGCAACGGCGGTGATATCCTCGCTGCCGTTCAGCACACGGAAGCGCAAAGCGTCCGTGCTGACTGGTAAGATGCCCGGATACTTGTTTGCCGCGATGGTGATGCTGTCGCCATTTGCCATGCCGATGGCATAAAAGCGATGGCTTGACTCTACCGCATATTCGGCAAAATTCGTGACGGCTTGGCCTTGGGCATCATCAAAATAATGGTACACGACCTGCACCAAAGGCCTATCCACGACCTTTAGCAGTTCAGGCTCCACCGGGGATAGCGCAGCCGGTGGCGAGGTGGGGCTGGCTACAGGCGCGTCTGCATATGCCTCTGTTGGGCTTGTGCCGCCAGATTCGGGTAGCAATTCCTCCGGTGTTTCCTCGTTTTCAATTTTCTCTGCTTGTGCAATGCCGTCTGTGGCTATATCCTCCGGCGCGGCGAATGCAGGCGCAGGGATAAAGGACAGACATAGCATGATGGCAAGCAGCATTCCAAGAAAGCGTTTACTATGCTTTTTCATTTTCTCCTCCTTGATTTTTGGCATGCGAAAGCCCCGCATATCGCAGATATGCAGGGCTGTGGGAATGCAGGCGTTCAGCCTATATTGCTATGAATGAATATACTCACTCTACGCGATAGCTGAAATCCTCTCCGTTCAATAGATGGCCGTCGCCATGCGCGGGTACGTTTCCCGTAATATCCGCGCCGCAGATATTGCATATCGTTCTGCTTTGCGACGGCTCCTGCTGCGGCATTGCCACCGGCGCAGGTGTGGGGGGCGCTGTAGGCGCAGGCGTAGGCGGCGCTGTGGGAATGGGTGTTGGCGCCAATGTAGGTGCAGGCGTGGGCACCGGGGTAAGTACGGGTGCAGGCGTTGCCGGTTGCTTAGGCGTTTGAATGGCGGTAGGTTTAGGCGTTGCCGCGGGTGTCGACTCAGCTGCGGGTGTTGCGGCAGGCGCCATAACGATGGGAATGGCCGGGGTGGGCGTTGGATTTCTCGTTTCATCGCTACCCGCCGCGTCAACGCTAACGCATACTGGCTCCGCGGCTTCTTTTTGTTCCGGCGCGGGTGTAATAGATGGTACAGGCTGCAACGTGGGCGCGAGTGTTGCGGCTACAAGCGGTACGCCCGCAGCCATATCCTGTGCCGGAGCGCCGCCGGCACCAGAACGAACCGTGCATGAAACCCCTGTGGATAATATGACCAAAAGCGCGGCGCAACCCGCCACAACCGTGCGTTTTTTTCGCATATGCATACCTCCCAATTCATCGGTTGTGGTATGTTAGCGTGCTGTGCCGGGGTTGTCAACTTATTCCTGCGTGTTAGTTGCTTCGGACTCATATGCATCCAGTTCATCGGCAAAGAGGTATTCTTCCTCCTGTTCCTCGCCAAACTCGTCGAACTCCTCGTCCTCATATTCCTCATCGTCCTGCTGTGCAGCCTGCTGGCGCGGCTTGACGATCTTCAAATAATACCCCGCACCGCCCACAGCCAGCACTGCCAATATGATGAACAGGATAGCGCCGGTATTGCCGCCGCTTTTCTTAGGCTCTTCCGGCTCTGGCGTGGGTTCAGGGTCGGCAGGCTGCGTGGGCTGCGGCGCGGGATCGTTCCCGCCCGGTGTATCCGGGATGGCGCTGCCCGTACCCTGTGCCAGCCCCAGCAAATCCGCCTCTGTGACGGTATTCAGGAAATACACATTTTCCGTGCCGCGCTGGCGGTCAATAATCAGGTAATACACGCTGCCGCTCTCGGAGGTGATGGTGAAAAACTCTTTGCCGTCCGATTCTGTAGCGTTATCCATCACCGCGCCGGAGCCATCCGGGGTAAAGGCAGTGCCGGGAACAGCCGTCCCGCTGCCGTCCGGTGTTTCGCCCGCAGGGTCATCCGCGCCAGCATCCGGCTCCTGCGGTCGCGTAGGCTCGGGTGTGGCCGAAGGGGTGGCGGGCTCGTTGGGGATCGGTGTAATGGTTGCCGGGGTGTTGGGCGTAGGCGTCGGATTCACCGTAACCGTGGCCGAGGGTGCAGGTGTGACCTGTGCAACGGGCGTTACCGCAGGCAAAGGCGTTACAGGTGCAATGTAATAGGGATTGTCGATCAATACGGATTTCGAACGGTTACCTGCCATATCCACGGCGTAGACTGTGACCTGCTTTTCAGTTCCAGCATATTCCTTGAGTTTCACAGTTGCCGTTCCGTTTACCAAAGTTGCAAAGCGGTGTTCATTGATATAGATGGCGGCAACGCCAGAATGATCGTCTTTCGCCACTACTTGGAGAGTGGCCACACTGTGTGTGTCGCTGGAAAGCGTGGCGGTCACGGTGGGCGGCGTGGTATCCTCAGCCGCTTGCGCAAACGCAGTGGCCGGGAACAGAAGTGCGCCCAGGCAGAGCAATATTGCGAAAAGGGGCAGAAAAATCTTGGCTCTAGTCATCTTCGGGTTCCTCCATTTGGTTTTGTAGGGGCGCGGCGTTCAGGTAGCCGGGTGCCTGTGGCGCGGTATCCGCATCCGGCGCGCCGCCCGTAGCCTGCGCCTTATATGCGGCGATGAATGCGGCAAAATCGGCGGGCGCGACATCCGCGGAACGGAATACCTTGATGATTTCGGTGTTTTCAAGCTCCGTTTTCTGCCGCTCCAGTTCGGGCAGAAGCGCCTGCAATTCCGCGATTTTTGCCGTTGTCCGCTCAAGTTCGCGGATCACTTTTTGTAGTTTTGAGTTCAAAATACTCTCCTCCTTTTTTTAGATAAGGCAGCATATCGGGTTAACCCGATATGCGCCCAAACGCATAGAGGTGCTTCGTCCAATAGCGTGTATCAATGCTGGCGTATTGTATGGGCTTGCCCGCGTGAAGCATCTGCCCGTTTCCGACATATATTCCGACATGCGTGACGGGCCGACCAGCGTTGTACGTGCCTGTGAAGAAAATGAGGTCGCCGGGCTGCGCATCCGCACGGGATACAGGCGTGCAGGCGTTGTACAGTCCCTGCGCATTGGTGTTGATGGTTTTTACGCCCGAATGCGTCAGGCTCCAGCTTACAAAGCCGGAACAATCGAATTTGTCCGGGCCCTTTGCGCCAAAAACGTAGGGCTTGCCGATATGCTTCTGCGCTTCTTCCATCAAAGCCGCATAGCTGCCGTTGCCCATTGGCGCGCCGGGGTAATCGGGAAGCTCCACGCCACCGGGCGATCCGGGCGGGATGTAACTGCTGCCGTCATCGTTGGTAATGGAAAAATACAGCGGGTTCAGGTATTGCCCGTTTTTCAGCACCTCAAAGTGCAGGTGCGGTTCTGCGGCATCTCCTGTGCTGCCTACCTTGGCAATGACATCCCCCATTTTGACGGCCTGCCCCTGAGATACCAGAAGCTCCGAGCAGTGCGCATATTTGGTGACCACACCCGTGGGGCCCTCCAGCACGATCACCAGGCCATAGCTGCCATTGTTACCGGCGAAGGTGATGGTGCCATCATGCCCGGCAAGGATATCCGTGCCTTGCGCCACGGCGATATCCACCGCTTTGTGGTAGTCTTTTTGCCCGGTAACAGGGTGGATGCGGTAGCCGTAACCGTCCGAAATATAGGGAATCCAATTAAAATCGAAGGGGCTTCCTGCATACTGCCGATTTCCCTTCACGCGCATGAGCAATTCGTAATGCTGCTGTTGTTCTGTGTTCATGCGCGGCGCGATCACATCGGTAAACGGCTGCGAGGTCAGTGTGATGTTCAAAATACGCCACTCGTAAGGCTCCAAATCCCCATCGCCATCCGCATCTGTGGGGTCGGCGTATCGGATTTCCACCTCTTCGGTGAAGGTCAACTGGTACTGTTCATCAAAGATGGTGCGCAGTTCCGCCTGCATACCGGCGAAGGTGAACGCCTGGTGCCGGGCGGTCAGGTAGCCCATGAGTTCATATGCACCATGCCCGATATCGTCCACAGAATAGCGGTATTCATCAAAACCAGGGAATTCGCTCTCTATGTTTGCAATGCGAGCTTGCAAATCGGTTTCCAGTTCGGTGTAAAAGAGTTCGGCGTTGTCGATATCCGCATCCTCAGCAACATAGCTGGTGGCGGCCACTGCGCCCATCGTGCCTGTTGCCATATTGGAGCAGGACGAAACCGTGCTCATGATAATCATGAGCAGCAGCGCCAGCAGCCCGATCACAAGAAAAGCAACGGGATGCCGCTTGACGAAAGCCGCAGCACGCGCGGCAACCCGACCTGTAACGGTGGCTGTGTTTTTCGCCCGCCGGCCGGTCTTTTTCGCTTCCCGCGCCAGCCGTGCGTACTCCCGCTTGATTTTCCGCTTTTGCGCGGCACGGGAAAACATATTGCTGCGCAGCTTGGGGTTGTCCGCAAGCGCCTGTTTATAGTCCGCTTTCACCTGAAGCCGGGGAACCTTTTTCTCCAGCCTCGCCACACGGCGGTAGGGCGCGGTCTTGTGTGCGCGGTACGCAGCGCGCACGCCGCCCTCGGCCAGAAGCTCCGTTTTGTGCGCGGCCTCAGTACCCACGTTTTCATGCTCCACCTCGTGGATTTTCTTGTGCGCGTAGCCGATAGCCGCATTCTTCCCGGCGTTGATGGGCCGGACGGCGGCATTGCCCCGCAAGTGCGCACGCTTGGATTTAACCTCCTCTTCAAAAACCAGCTTGCGCTTCATTTTGTGTCTTTGTTCATCAAAGGTTTTCTCCACCTTGAGGTGGTGCGTCCTGGGCAGGTGTTCCCGTGCATTTTCCAGCCGGGCATCTGCTGCATCCGCCCTGTGCCGCGCCGCATTCGCCCTGTTCGAAGCCACACTGCCCTCCCGTGCTGGTGGTGTTTCGTCCTTCGTAAATTGCAGACGCGGTTGGCGCGGGCGCTGGGCATCGTCAGTAGTAGCATCCCGCGAAGTGCGGGCATCCGCAGCCGGGGCATCCCGCCGTACAGTGCGCGGCTGTTTTCTCCGGGCAGTTCCTTCCGGCTGGTACGCATCGCCGTCTCTGCCAAACCGATGGTGAGACGCGCCTCTTTCAAAGCGTGACGGCGGGGTATGATCCCCACCGCCAGTATATTGGTGTTCATATTCGGAGCCACTTTCCTGTTGGCCAGTCTGTGCCTCTGCCTCCCGCGCACCTGAACGGTAGCGGGAGAGCGTTTCGCGCACAGAGGATGCATCCACATCCTCGCGGCTGGGGCCGCCCTTCTGTTCTACGGGAGCGCCGCGCGCCCGGCCATCCTTCCTGCGCTGTTCCAGTTCCCTCGGCATTTCGCATCACCTCCTGTTATTTGCCGGGGTTCCTATTTTATGCTGTCGCTGCCGACTCTGACGGGCGAGTAGTTAGTAAATCGTATATCTCGCCCTTGGGAAAACGATCCACAAAGGGGATAATGACCGAGCCATAGATCAGCAGCCCTTCGCCCGCGTTGCTGTGGGTGACATACGAAAGCTGGTGCGGGGAGATACCAAGCTGCTTGGCGATGAAT
>JAJDHH010000022.1 GCA_030266105.1 Eubacteriales bacterium OttesenSCG-928-K08 | reverse complement strand
GGCCGTAATTGGCGCCAACGCCTTCCTCCATGAATCCGGCATTCACCAGCATGGTGTGCTCAACAACCGCGCAACATATGAAGTCATGAAAGCTGAAGATTTGGGCATGGTGGGTCAGGGTGTTGTTTTGGGCAAGCTTTCCGGCCGCCACGCGTTTGTTGATCGCGCAAACGCACTTGGTTATAAGCTGAACGAGGATGAGCTTGATCAAGCGTTTATACTTTTTAAGCAAATGGCCGACAGAAAGAAGGTCGTGACAGATCGTGATATCGATGCTCTGCTTGGCGGCCAAATTGTTGAGGTTCCTGAAATATACACGCTGGAAGGTTATCAGGTATACAGCAATAACTATATGCGCACAAACACAACCGCCACAATCACCATGATGCGCGATGGTGTTGAATACACCGAGGCTGCCATTGGTAATGGCCCTGTTGAGGCATCCTTTTTGGCGATCGATCGTATTTCCAAGATGGAGCTTGAGCTGCACCGCTATCGCGTAAAAGCGGCAAGCGAAGGCCGAGACTCCTTAGGTGAGGTTACCGTCCGGGTCGGTTATGGGGATAAATCCGCAACTGGGCGCGGGATATCAACCGATGTTGTGGAGGCAAGCGTGCTTGCCTACGTATCGGCGCTAAATCGCATAATAAGCGATATTTAACCGTATCAAGCCAAGGGGGTGCTTTTTTGCAGCTTAGCTGGGAATGGCTGACCACACAAATTGCAGATTGCCGCGCCTGCGATCTATGCCAAACGCGCACAAACATCGCTTTTGGAGAAGGCAACAAAAATGCGGATATTTTATTTATTGGCGAAGGGCCCGGCCGCGAGGAGGATTTGCAAGGGCGCCCATTTGTTGGCCCCGCCGGACAACTGCTTGATAAAATGCTTGCCGCAATCGGGCTTTACCGTGAAGATGTTTACATCGCCAACATTGTAAAATGCAGGCCGCCGCAAAATCGGGTGCCTTTAGAAGAAGAGGCAAATGCCTGCATAACATACCTGCGAGCGCAAACGGCGCTTATAAAGCCCCGCATAATTGTCTGTTTAGGCGCGACTGCTGCAAAGTATGTTTATGACAAAGATGTGCGCATAACCAGAGACAGAGGGCATTGGAAGCAAAAAAACGGAGTATACATTTTGCCGACCTATCACCCTGCGGCACTTTTGCGCGACCCACCTAAAAAGCATGAGGCATGGGCTGATTTTCAGCAAATTCGAAAAATACTTGATGAGCTAAATAGCGAAAAAACTTTAATAAAACAGGAATGAAGCCCCCTTACAAGGGCAGAATAAAAACAGCGTCCCATTTTTGTTTGAGTATTTTTACATTTTTGCCGCAGCATTTTGCAGGATTTTAAGCTATACTTATAGAATACAAGTAGACAAAGGCGCGTGAACAAAATCGCGCGCTGAAAGGAGTTGAAACGCATGCGCATATCAATTTCAGGAAAAGGCATTGAAGTATCTGATTATCTGCGTGAGCTAATCGACAAAAAGGTCAGCAAGCTCGAACGGTACTTCTCTAAGGACACTGAGGTGCAGGTCACAATGGCAGTTGAGCGCAACCGCCACATCGTGGAAGTAACAATCCCCTATGACAACATCATAATCCGCGGCGAAGAGGTCACAGGCGACATGTATGCTTCAATCGACAATGTGCTTGATAAGCTCGAAAAGCAAATCGTCAGGCACCGCACCAAGCTGGAAAAGAACCTTAAATCCGACGCTTTCAGGTACGATACCCCCCTTTATGCGGACGTATTTGAGGACGCAGATGAAGAAGGCCCAAGCATTGTCCGAACAAAACGCTTTGCCATCAAACCGATGAGCGAGGAAGAAGCTATGCTGCAAATGGAATTATTGGGTCACTCGTTCTACGTTTTTGCAAATGCGGATACCGGCGACATCAATGTGCTTTATAAGCGTAAGGATGGCAATTTTGGTCTGATCGAACCGGAAAGATAGTTCTTTTCCGCTAAATCCAACCTAAATTGCGATAATAGTCAGACATATGAAGGCCGCCATGCAAAATGCATGGCGGCCTTGTGGTTGTTTTATGTTAAATTATTCTTCGCTCTCTTTATCTTTGCGGCCGATGGATAATAGGAGGTTGAGCACAATGCTTACAATTGCAGCGGATGCGATTGCGGGAATTTCAATTCCGAAAATCGGGATATTGCCATTTGGGAAACCGTAGTATCCGCCAAGGCCAATCACCAGCGAAACTGAGATAACCGCAAGGTTTCTTGCATCAAACATATCCACCTTTTTGTTTATCATAATCGCGATACCCTGTGCGCCGATTACACCAAACAGGAATATGCACGCCCCGTTAATAACAGCGCTTGGCACAGTGTTGATAAGGTTTGAAAGCGGGCCGATGAAGGAAAGCATCATCGATAGAATGGCTGCCATGCCCAACATTTTGATCGAAAAGTTTTTGGTAATCGCCATCGTGGAGATATTCTCACCATAGTTGGTGCCGCCAGGGCCGCCAAACAGAGAGGCGATTATGTCTCCCACGCCATCGCCAATCAGGTTAAGGCCAAGCTTGTCCGCAATTTTGTATTCGGGCTTACCTTTCTTTTTAGCAAGGTCGTTAATGTAAATATCCAGCTGGAAAAGATGCGCTGTCGACTCCGGTATGGTCGCTATCGCAATAGGCATGATGGCCAGCACAGCCGTCAAATTCGGTTTAGGCAGTGTAAAATGAGGGGCAGTGATTATGCCATCCTTCATTATTATTGAAAAATCCACTAAACCCAGCGGTATGCTCACCAAATAACCCACCACAATGCCCAGCAGAATTGGCAGCTGCCCCCACACGCCTTTGAGGTATACCGAAAAAATTATGGTGGCGATTAAGGTAACAAGCGCCGCGATCCAGCAATTTGTGTTAGCCATACCAGTTACAGCATCGTAACCGGCGGCCTGCGTTATTGCGGTTCCCGCAAGCGAAATTCCAATAATTAGTGCTATGGAACCCGTGACGGTGGGCGGCAGCACTTTTTCGATTGTTTTCATTCCAAAGCGGCTTACTATAAGTCCCGCAACTATGGAAACAACACCCGAGCAAATGATACCAAACTGTGCCTGACTAATCAGAGCATCCGGTGCAACCTCCCCAAAGCTTGCACCGGTAATCCCAACTACAGCTGCGATATAAGCAAAGCTCGAACCATAATACAGGGGGATTTTACCTTTGGTGATGAACAAAAAGCAAAGTGTTGCCAGCCCGCTTGCAAAAATCGCTGTGGAAACATGGAAGCCGGATAATAGCGCAACTGTGACGGTGGCCGGAAACATAACCAACACCTGCTGGAAAGCAAACAGAATTAACTTTCCAAACGATGGTGTTTCATCAGGAAGATAGCCGATCGTATTTTGTTGTTCCAAGTTTTTTGCCACAAAAAATACCCCCTATATGTTGTAGTGCACGAGTTTGGTATAAAGAATGTTCAGTGCCTTGTTTATTATACTAGGTCGAGTGATAATAATAAATAGTGAATAACAAAAATGACATGTATGTCTGAAAAAATGTGCATTTTTTGCTTATGTTGTTGTGTTTCCATAAACAAACGGCTCTGGTATGAGTCGTTTTTGCATGTAACAGCTAATTTATGATATACTCCCTTTAATTTAATGCAGCAAGGAGAACATATATATGCCGGATTCTTTAAACGATGCATACCAGCCGCTTTGGAAGGATCGCAAACGTATTTTAGGCATGCCTATTTCTTTTACAAGATATGAAGTTACTAGTGATCGCCTGATACTCAAAAAGGGATTTTTTCGCACGGAAACAAACGAGCTGCTGCTGTATCGCATTTTAGATATTAAGCTTGTGCGCACACTTTCTCAAAAGATTTTTGGCGTAGGCACAATCATACTCTATTCTGCGGATCAGTCGCATAACACGCTGGAGCTTCAAAACATAAAAAAGTCGGATGCTGTGCGTAAGTTTTTGAGCAAAATCGTAGAACAGGAGCGCAACTCAAAAGGCATTACCGGCCGCGAGATTTATGGCGCCGCCGCAGGTATGATGGGCAGCGAAAGCGGAGCTTATGTATTTAAGGATGTTAATGGCGATGGGATTCCCGATTAGAGCAATTTATCAAAGCTCAATTGCCTAACATATAAAGAACAAACGGTGTAATAACACTTTCAAGCAATATAATCGGCACAAAACCAAGCGATATCTTCAAAAATCGCCCACAAGTTGCATGCAACGATGGTGAAAAGGTCGATTGGCCTGATAATAAGCGTATTCTTGCAAGCATATGCTCTGTTGCTATTTGGGATAATCTGATAAGCAGCGGAAGCAGCGCAGCAACCTCAAGCAGCAGCAAAACTAACAACCAAACTGAGGCAATGCCAGGCCAGGCCAGCAAGCAAGCTCCCATATAGGCGCCTGAAAGTATGCCCCTTAGCATAATTGCAACAGGCCAAAGCACGGCTGTGGGCAACCAGATGCCGCAAAGCAGCAGCATCGCGCCAATCGTCCCATGCACACACAACGCAAAAAGTAAGCAGTAAACAAGCGGTGTGCCATAAATATGCAAAAGCGCAGGTAGCTCAGCAGGATTAAACTTTGGGCCAAACATTTGCACCATGTTAATCCCCGCAACCAAACCGGAAAAAAACAAAAAGAACAGCACTATGCACAAAACAAGATGTTCTTTAACATAAGCCTGCACCCTTAACCTTGCTTCGTTATATGAAAATCGCATTTGCCTACCTCCCCTATCATCGTATGCGGCTTGTACACAAAGTAGTCATTTGCAAAATCACATATTTTTCATTATCCGTTTGCCCTTGGGCTACAATCCAGGCCCAGGTTCGCTTGCGGATAATCTTTTTACATGGTATTATAAACAACGGTGGTGCAGTATTCTAGTCAGTAATGTCGGCTCCGAAAACGGGCCTAAAAATCCGTCAAGGGCACATCGATGAAGTTCCTGGTGTTCGCTGCCGACGCCCAGTTGGGGGCGGATGCTGGGAGTTAAGGGGGCTGGGCGATCCGCAATGGCATGCGGGCGTTGACCCAACCTCCGTGGAGACCTAACCGGGTGGCGATCTTCATCTGCCACTCCTTAGGATTAAACCTGTATTGCGGTTGATACTGTGTACAGTGTAGCCTGCCTTGCGTGGCAGCGGTGGATTCGGGAACACGCCAAGAATGGTTTGGCCAAACTGTTTAAGGTGATTGCCCGCTGAAACCGTTGTTGCTAAAGAGGCTAGGGGTCGGCAAAGCTGTAGAGGAAAGCTCCTAGGCTGTTCAAGCAGGCATATTGGGGATTACAGTGTGGCCTCAGTGGCAATCCAGTCCCGTGTATGGTGACATACCGGCTCCGGGCATAATGGGAAACCGCTCCTGTCGGCGACGGGGAGCGCCCGGTGGGGAAATCCTACTGGACCTAAGCCGCAAAGTCTACTCAATATGCCACCACCGTTTATTTTTATGAAAGGCACAGGTGTATGCGTGGAAGGCGACCCACCAAAACGAAATAAGAAAAAGAAAAAGGATTTTTGGCCGGTAAAAGTGTTCTTTCTTACATTTTTACTGGCTTTCGTGTTTAGCTTGTTTGCTGAAACAACGCTGCTGGGGGTGAGCCTGCCTGTAGCGCTGCTGGTGCTGATGATAATCATTCTAATAGGCATTTTGTTTGATGTTGTGGGCATTGCAGTAACCTTTCAGGATGTTTCGGCTTACACGGCAATGGCATCAAAAAAAATTCAAGGCGCAAGGCAGGCTATGCGGCTTGTGCAATCCGCCGACACCGTCTCAAACATTTGTAACGATATGGTGGGCGATATTTGCGGCATCATATCCGGCGCAATGGGTGCGGCAATCGCCGCGAGGCTGGTTATCGATGCCGCGACTACCGAAGAATTTTGGATAGCCATTTTGGTTTCCGCGTTAACCGCCGCCTTAACAGTTGGCGGCAAGGCGCTTGGCAAACGATACGCCATGCGCTACAGCAGGCAGATCGTTTTTTTTGTGGGCAAATTCTTCTCGATTTTTGCACGCAAGCAGCCACATAAATAAGCAAGGT
This sequence comes from Eubacteriales bacterium OttesenSCG-928-K08, assembly GCA_030266105.1. Lineage (GTDB taxonomy): Bacteria > Bacillota > Clostridia > Christensenellales > CAG-138 > JAJDHH01. The sequence goes on along the minus strand of JAJDHH010000022.1, from coordinate 19,273 downwards.
TACGGCGCTTGAATGGCCCTCACTTTGCGCTCTAATGCAGGAAAAGAGATATCTATTATGCGAATTGACGCACTTATGTTCCAACTTGGGCTCACACCCAGCCGCGAAAAAGCTCACGCTTTAATTCTGGCCGGAAAAGTGATAGTTGATGGAAAACCCATGCAGAAACCCGGAACAAACGTTTCGGAGGATGCAAAAATCGAAATATTGGATGATCCCATACCTTATGTCAGCCGGGGTGGGCTTAAGCTTCAAAAAGCTTTGGATAAATTCAACATAACTGTTAACTGTTTAACCGCAGTTGATGTTGGCGCATCCACCGGCGGTTTTACCGATTGTATGCTGCAAAACGGCGCTAAAAAAGTATACGCGATAGATGTTGGCTACGGCCAGCTCGATTGGAAGCTACGCAACGATCCGCGTGTTGTGGTTATGGAGCGCCGCAACGCACGCGCCATGAATCCCGATTGGTTTGATGAACTACCCGAGTTTGCAACAATAGATGTTTCTTTTATTTCAACACGATTGATTTTCCCGGCACTATATACCTGCTTAAAACCGGAAGCATATGTTGTTGCGTTAATAAAGCCTCAATTTGAGGCTGGCAGAAGCGATGTTGGTAAAAATGGCGTTGTGCGCGACCCAAATGTGCACATCAAAGTATGCGAAAAAAGTATGGAGGATGCATTATCTGTCGGCTTTCATGTTTGCGGCCTAACCCACTCCCCCATCACCGGCCCAAAGGGCAACATAGAATTCCTGGCGTTGCTCCAAAGGTCTGCTAATGACGGTAACGGTGTGTATCTGCTGCCCTGCGAAACAAGCGTTTCGTGCATTGTTGCTCAAGCACATAAAGAGTTAAGTTAAAGTAAATTCTTTTGCCCGCTCCCAAAATTCCCCTTAAAAATACATAATACTCTTGAAAAATGGATAGATATGCGATTATAATGATATAATGCATTATAAAACAGCTTCTTGAATGGAGAATGTCCGTGGCAGCAAACATCGTCTTTTTTGCCAATTCCACAAAACCCGAAGCGGCAAATGTTTTGAAAAATGCCATGCGAATTGCTCATTCCATGGGTTATGGTTGCACAAAAATTCAAGTGACAGATTCCCCCGCCCAAACTTACAACAGCCAAAATAAGCTTTTGGTTGCAATAGGCGGCGATGGCACGATACTTAAAGCCACCCCGTTTGCATGCGCAAACGATATCCCCATACTAGGCGTAAACCTTGGAAGAATTGGTTTTTTGAACGAAATTTCGCCTGATGGCTTTGAGAACGCTCTTGCGCTTTACCGCGATGGTGACTATACCCTCGAAAGCCGCATGATGCTAGCTTGCCAAATGAACGGCGAACCGGTAGCGGATTGCCTGAATGATATTTTGCTGTACAAGCAATCCTTCTCAGGAGTAGCGCACATAAGCATTGAGATCGATGGGCTTGACGCAGGCACTGTGTTTTGTGATGGAATGATCGTCTGCACCCCAACCGGCGCAACCGGTTATTCCATATCGGCTGGCGGGCCGATAATCGCCCCTGGTCTGGATGCCTGCATAGTTACGCCTGTTTGTCCGCATTCTTTGCTTGTGCGGCCAATAGTATCGGCCCCGGACTCATCAATACGGCTGCAGATGCGCAGTGTAGGTGTTTTGTACGCAGATGGGCAAAAAATAGCCGACGTCACGCAGGATGATCAGGTTTTTGTTACGCACTCAACAGAGGTAGTGCGTTTTGTGCGTATGGGGCCGCACAACTTGTATGATCTTGTTCGGGAAAAACTACGTTAAGGATGTATGGGGGGTATTTGTTTCATGAAGGCAGCACGGCACGCGATGATACTCGAGCTTATTGAGCAATACGACATTGAGACGCAGGATGAGCTTGCAGCTTATCTGCGCGAACACAATTTTGTTGTCACGCAGGCGACCGTCAGCAGAGATATTAAGGAGCTGCGCTTAATAAAAGCACTTTCTGAAAACGGCTCATATAAATACGCCACGGTGGATAAGGCGGAAACCGGCTTGCAGGATCGTTTTATTCGCATATTTTCTCATTCAGTGGTAAGCATCACCTCTGCGGGCAACCTGATTGTTATTAAAACAATCACAGGCAGCGCCTCGGCTGCAGCAGAGACAGTGGACTCCATGAAATGGAATGAGGTTGCAGGTTCAATAGCTGGGGATAATACTATATTTATTGCAATCAAGGATCAACGGCTTGTGCCTGAAATTATCAAACGTTTTCAGAGCATGCTCAAATAAGCAACGCTCTTAATAAAGGTTATTATGCTGTTAAACTTAAGCATTCAAAATGTTGCACTCATTGAGCGGCTTGATATTACATTTTCCAACGGCTTTCATGTGCTTACCGGCGAAACTGGTGCCGGTAAGTCCATTATTATTGATGCGGTAAACTTTGTGCTTGGCGAGCGCGCCAGCCGTGAGTTAATCAAATCAGGCGCGCAAAAGGCATCCGTTCAGGCTGTCTTTTCACTGCCCGACTATCCCGCGCTTTTAGATCGGCTCGATGCCTTGGGCATAGAACCCGAAGAAAACGAGCTTTTACTAAGCCGCGAATTCAACATAAGCGGCAAAAGCACATGCCGAATCAATGGTATGCTTGTTAATCTTTCCTCACTCAAGTCGGTTTCCGACCTGTTGGTGGATATTCATGGGCAGCACGAGCACCAATCCCTGCTGCAGCCGGAGCAACACATATCATATCTTGATGATTTTAATTTCGAGCAAATAAAACCTTTGCGTGAACGGACGCAGGTGATATACAAACAGATGCAGGAGTTGCAAAAGCAGCTTTTATCAGGCTTTACCAGCGAACAGGAACGCGTACGCCGCATGGATTTGCTAAAATATCAAATTCAGGAAATAGAAGCGGCTCAATTAACATCGGGCGAAGAAGAAGATTTAGATGCGGAGCTGCAAATTCTAAGCAATGCGCAACAAATACTTACATCACTTGAGGGCAGCTACGATTATTTGCACGGCGATGAAGGCGGTCTTTTGCAAAACCTAAACGGTGCGCTTCGTCTGCTGGAGGGCATTCAAGCCTATCATGCTGATTACGCGCAGGTCTACAATTCTATGCAGGAGGCATACTATTCGCTTGAAGATGCGGGGTTCACATTGCGCAGCTTAAAGAGCGATTTTGAATTTCAGCCGGAGCGCCTAAACGAAGTTGAGGAGCGCCTTGGTGTCATTCAAACACTCAAACGTAAATATGGTAATTCAATCGATGAAATACTGGCCTTTTTAAGCCGCGCGCAGGAGGAGCATGACAATCTGCTCTTTAGTGAAACACGCCGGGAAAAACTGCAGGCGCAGCTCAATGAATATGAGGACGACTATTTTAAGGCGGCAAAAAATCTCACAAACACACGTAAGTCGCTTGCATTGGAGCTTTCTAAGGCGCTAACGTTGCAGCTTAATGATCTTGGAATGAAAAGCGCTCAATTCGAAGTGCGCTTTGAAAAGTTAAGCGCGCCTTCACCCGATGGAATGGATCAGGTTGAATTTTTGCTTTCCACAAACGTCGGCGAGCCTGTTAAGCCATTGCAAAAGGTTGCTTCGGGAGGCGAACTTTCACGCATCATGCTCGCGTTTAAAACATTGCACATAGGCAACATCCCCACTGTCATATTCGATGAAATCGACACCGGCATTAGCGGCCACACAGCAACGGTAGTAGGGCAAAAAATGCTTCAAATTGCAAAAAATCATCAAGTGCTTTGTGTTACCCACCTTGCGCAGATTGCCGCAATGGCCAACACACATTATTTGGTTAAAAAAACAGAAGAAGCTGGAAAAACCACATCGAGTGTGCTTTTGCTCGATATGGATGGCCGCATAGCCGAAATTGCGCACATAATGGGTGCAACAGAGAATGACACTAGAGCGACCGAGCATGCAAAAGAGCTTCTTTTGCGCGCAAAAGAAGCATAAATGACTGTATTTTTAGGGATTGCTAACCAAACTATCCATATCACACACATACAATTTATTATTAACTAAAAAAAAGAATATTTCTTCACAGGCATAGATAAGCGCCGTTATGTTCATCATAAAGGTGTTGCTGCGAATTGTGGCAATAGATGAACTTAAGAGGTGTGTACGACTTGAAAAACAGGTTTTTGCGGCGAGCGCTTCAGGCGTTGGGCGTAACATTATGTGCGTTGATTCTTGCGTTGAACTACAGCGGCCCTATACTTTCGCTGCGCGATATTCCTCAAATCATACATATACCTGCAGGTGAGTCCTATATATTGCCGCTTGAGCAAAATAGCCTGCTTACCGCCTCGTGTGATACCGACACGCTGGAGGTTTCCATGCTATCTGGAGAAACCTTAGCTGAGGCAACAGGCGAAGATACTTCCGGCAATTCGAATATAACGGTTAGCTTATTTGGAATTGTTCCTGTAAAAAGCATACAGGTAAATGTGCGTAATGAAATTATGCTTGCGCCCGGCGGCACTTCTATTGGCGTTACCTTGCACACAAAAGGCGCACTTGTGGTGGGCATAAGCAGCATCTTACTTGCTAATGGAGAAACCGCCAGCCCCGCGGCCGCGGCCGGCCTTCAAGCGGGCGATATTATTGAGCGCGCAAACGGCGTGGAAATTCAAGATTCAAACCATCTAAAAGAGATTTGCAATAATAGTAAGGATGGTGTGGATCTACAAATTCTGCGCGGCAACGATCGTTTTTCAGCTACGCTCAAGCCCGTACTGGAGCCGCAGGAAAATCAATACCGCATGGGCATGTGGGTGCGCGACAGCACCGCAGGCGTAGGCACGCTTTCTTTTTATGATCCTGTTTCTAAAAAATATGCAGCGCTTGGGCATGCCATCACTGATGTTGACACGCGTTCACCACTTACGGTGCGTGAGGGTGAAATTGTGCAATCCAGCATAGTTGATATTGTGCAGGGCGCACAGGGCGAGCCCGGCGAACTACGGGGCACGTTTAACTCTTCGAGCCATACGCTGGGCAGCATCGAAAAAAACAGCCAGTATGGCATATATGGCACAATGTATAATACATTTGTAAATCCGCTTTATAAGGATGGCCTGCCCATGGCCTACCCTGAAGATGTTGTTGTTGGTCCGGCAGAAATTCTCACAACAATCAGCGATGAAGGCATTAAATCATACAGTTGCGAAATTATAAAGACCAATCCACAAAACAGTCCTGCACAAAAAGGCATGGTTGTAGAAATAACAGACCCTGAGCTTTTGCGAGCAACAGGCGGCATTGTTCAAGGCATGAGCGGCAGCCCGCTCGTGCAAAACGGGAAACTGATTGGCGTAGTTACCCACGTTTTTATAAATGACCCCAAAAAAGGTTATTGCATGTATGCCTTGTGGATGTATGATCAAATCGTGAATTAGCAAAACCAAAAAATGACGAAAATTGTCTGTTTATTTTCTTGGCGCATAGCATCATGTAAGAAAATCTGCTATCATATATAAGCAAGGGGGATGTCATCCATATGCTTACTATGCTGGTAGCTGATTCAAGCGAGCAGGTCTGTGCCGAATTCGAAGAATTTTGTGCCGGAGTGCCCGCAATTAGTGTAATTGGTGGCGCAACCAATGGCCGAAGTGCGCTTGAAACAATATGCAATAACAACATAGATATTTTGCTGATGGATTTGCTTTTGCCCGCTCTTGATGGGCTGGGCGTGTTGCATGCCATTCAGGATCTACCAGAGGAAAATCGCCCGGCTGTATTTATACACACCGCTTTTTATGATGATCGATTAGCCAGCAAGCTGCAAAAGCTCAATGTTGTATATTGTTTTGTCAAGCCAATCCCGGTTGATCAGATTGTGTCCCGCATTCTTCAACTGTTGGGTGTGCTGCAGCAGCCTTCAGCTGCACTTCGCCAAAACGGCAGCGCACATTCAAAGGTTTATCTCCCCTATTCTGCTTACGATCAGGAGGAGCTAAACCGCGAAATCACACGTCAAATCCGGGCCATTGGCATGCCTGCGCATCTTTTGGGGTATCATTATCTTCGTTCTGCCATTCAGATTTCTGTTGAAGCAGATGATCCTTCATCAATAGCAGTTACAAAGGATATTTATCCAATAATAGGCAAGCAGTGTAATAAGCGCCCTCAGCTTGTTGAGCGCGCAATTCGAAACGCCATCGAAATCGCTTGGACACGTGGCAAGCCTGAAGTGCTAAATCAATATTTTGGTTATACGATTGATGACAATAAAGGCAAACCAACAAACGCAGAGTTTATTGCCATGCTTGCGGATCGTGTGCGCATGACATTACCGCCTCGTTTATGAGCGCCTGCTTATCGTAGAATTAACCAGCTCTTTAAGATACCATGCCTTAACACCAAACGGTTCCAATGCCAAAAGTGCCGCCTTAGCCGCTTGCTTAGCTCTAAGTTGTGCACCCTCTAAACCATATACAGCAGGAAAAGTCAGCTTGCCTGTTTTTGCATCCTTACCCAGCGTTTTTCCCATGTTTTCTTCTTCGCCTATCACATCAAGCAGGTCGTCAGTAATTTGAAACAACAGCCCGTATTGCTCGCCAAATGTTTGCAGCGCTTTAAGCTCAGCGGCATTAGCGCCCGCGCATAACCCGCCAGCTTCAACGGCGGCTATTATCAGCGCAGCTGTTTTCCCGCGGTGAATGTTGTGGAGCATTTTTTCATCCGGTTCATGCTTGCCTTCGTTTTGAATATCCAAACACTGGCCTGCCACCATTCCGCGAACACCTGCGCCCCTTGCAACCGCGCTTGCAGCACGCACCGCTTCTTGCCCATTTTCCACAGCTTCACTCAGCATCACTTCAAATGCGATGGAAAGAAGCCCATCTCCTGCAAGAATTGCCTGCGCCTCACCATAAACCTTATGGTTGGTAGGGCGGCCACGTCGTAAGTCATCGTTATCCATAGCGGGCAAATCATCGTGAATGAGCGAATATGTGTGTATCATTTCAAGTGCGCATGCAAAAGGCAATGCTTGCTCGAGCGTGCCGCCAAGCATCTGGCATGAGGCAAGTGTCAGGCAGGGGCGCAAGCGTTTTCCGCCTGCAAAAAGGCTGTAGCGCATGCTTTCCGCCTGCAACGCCGGAATGGTTTCATCATTAAGATAGCCCTCAAGCGCATTAGTGATGTGCTGAATATATTGAGTCTGCTGTTCTAAATAGATCATGGCGTTTCCCCCATTCCTTTTTGCAGGGTCTCTATCCGGCCCTGATAATCATCAAGCATATGCGTGCATTCTTCCCCAAGTTTTGCTCCGCGCTCATATAGCGCAACCATATCCTCAAGCGGGCTGTTGCCTTCCTCAAGCTTTTTTATTATGCTCTCCAGCTCCTCCATGTTTTGCTCAAATGTTGGTTTTTCTTTTTTGCTCATGCTCTGTTATGCTCCTTACCCTTTTGTATCTGTTCAATTTTTGCCTGCGCTGCACCATCGTGCATACTTATCTTTATCGTTTCGCCTGTTTTCATTTGCTCGATAGTTTTTATAGGCCTTCCATCCGTTGCGCTCACCACCGCAAAGCCTCTTTGAAGCATATTTTTAACGGACAATGGCGCAAGTGCCGTTAGTCGGTTTTCCAGCCGACTGCGTCGCTCTCGTAGCACTTTTTCAATATTAGCATTTAATTTTTGGTTTGCAAGCAAAAGTCTCTCATTCAAAACGTTAATATGATGCTCGACTGCCAAAAACTCACGTGTTTTAATGAGCATATCCAGCTTGCTTCGCTTTTGTGATATACAGTTCTCCAATGCGTTTGGCAAGCGTTTTGAATAGAGCTCGTCCACATGCTGCATCAACGTATCGTATTCCGGCACACTTATCTCGGCTGCTGCCGATGGGGTTGGCGCACGGTAATCCGCAACAAAATCCGCAATGGTAAAATCCGTCTCATGCCCTACGCCTGTTATAACAGGTATTTCGCTATCATAGATCGCCTGAGCAACCGGCATTTCGTTAAATGCCCAAAGGTCTTCCATGCTGCCGCCACCACGCGCAACAATTATGACTGATGCACGTTTATTCTGGTTAAGCGCCCGTATTGCCGCCGCAATTTCATCCGCCGCATCAACACCTTGAACAAGTGCCGGGCAAAGCAGCACATTCATTTTAGGAAATCTTCGCCCAATCACATTCAAAATATCCTGCAACGCCGCCCCTGTTGCCGAGGTGACGATACCAACACATGTGGGCAACAGCGGCAAAGACCGCTTGCGCTCTTGCGAAAAATAACCTTGAGCTTCCAATTTGGTTTTTAGCAGCAGGAAGCGCCTATATAATTCTCCCTCACCCTGCTGGCGCATTTGCTGCACATAAAGCTGAAACTGGCCGCTGGCGGCATACATCGCCGCGCGGCCTTCCACCACAACCTGCATGCCATCCGTTGGGCGAAAGTTGATATCCTGCGCATCCTGCCGGAACATAACACAGCGCACAAGCGCATTTTCATCCTTAAGCGAAAAATACATGTGCCCGGAAGTATGCCTCTTAAAGCCTGAAAGCTCGCCCTGCACATTTAGCCCGCGCAAAAGCGGGTCTCTTCCTAAAAGACCGCCAACATACTCGTTAAGCTGGGATACGCTTAGTGTTCTTTGCTGCATTCCTATTCCACCTTGCTCCAATTTGCCCAAAGTATAAAAGGCACCGCCATAAATCTTTTGGCGACGCCTCATAGTTAAATGATTATTCCATTGGCAGTCAGCATTTTGTCATTTCCTGTGAAGCCTTGCCAAGAAGTCCGTTAATGAAGGCCGGCGACTTATCCCCGCCAAAACGTTTCGAAAGCTCCACCGCCTCGTTGATTGAAACACTATGAGAAATATCCTCACGATACAGCATTTCATACAAAGCTATGCGCAAAATACAAAGATCAACCTTGGGCATACGATCCAAGGACCAACCAATGGCATGCTTTTCAATCCACTCATCAACCTCAGCTTCGCACTTTGCCATTCCTTCAAGCAAGCAATCGGAGAATGAAACATCCTCTGGCCTTGGCGGCTCGTCCACCCCCATTTGCTCAAGGATCACTTCATAATCGTTCTCGCCGCCCAGCAATCGGGCGAACGCAAGCTTCATCGCAACTTCTCTTGCGAGTTTTCTGCTCATACGTCTCTTCTAACCCCCGCCTACTTTGGCAACATCCGGTTAAAAAAGCGTTTTACCATATCCCATCCGCCTTTATCAAGGAGCGTACCAAATAGCAGGCACAGGCCCAGCACAACAAACAGGAGCAGTGTTTTCCAAAAACCTATTGTTAGCAGCAACACAAACAGCAACAATCCTGCCAAAACCAGAATAACTGTCCACCTGTGTTGTGATAAAAACTGCTTTATCTGATCTTTCACTCTTTATTACCTCGTTTATTCGACACGATTCTTCGCAGGCGCGGGCACAGCAGAATCCTCCACCAGCACGGAAATTTCCGGCACCTTCATTCCAGAAAGCCGCTCCAAATACTCCTTAAGAGACTGTTGCAGCCCTTCTATCAGCGCGGGAATTTCCGTATCCGGCAGCACACCAATGCGCAAGCCAATGCGCACGCCACTATCGTCTGGCAGGCAGTTAATCTCGCTTATTACCGAACGAACACCATCATAAGCCTGGCAATGCTTTTGCACCATAGTATCAATCGCTGCAAGGGTAATGTAGGAATCCCCCAACTCGGATGATTGAATTAGCGCAGAAGCGAGCTTTGGTTGCTCTTTTGGCTCGCCGCCCGAAAACATCACGCGCACCGACATAAGCAAAAGAATGAGTGCTGCGCCACCCAAAATGATGGAGTTAACTGTATTGGAATAGAGGTACTGTACTATTCCTGAGATATCCTGCACAGAATACACACGCAACGCAAGCACGCCAAGTAAAAGCGCAAGCACGATAGTTACTATTAGCAGGATTGCAAGAAAAATGCGATCAATCAATTTTTTTCTCATGTAAGCTCCTTCCAGCGTGAGGACGCGCGGCTATAGAAAACACAATGCACCGCAAAAGGCGCCAAAGGCGCCCCAAGCAAAACCTTCTCGCACATCAAAGCCATGCTTCAATGTGTATTTGGTAAGGCAGTGCGCGTTATTTTACGCGGGCTTCTTCCACTTTAACAGGCTTTTCTTCTTTTTCAGCTTTTTCGGCCTTTTCCTTTTTGGGTTTTTCGACGTTTACATCGGTGTTTTCAAAGCTAACTGCCTGCACTTCGACATTAACTTCGACCACACGAAGGCCGGTCATTGTTTCAACTGCATTTTTAACGGAATTTTGAATGTCCTTGCAAACATCCTGAATGCGGAAGCCATATGTTACAACGACGGTAACATCAACCGCGGCTTCTTCCGAGCCAACCTCAACCTTGACGCCCTTTGTCAGGTTTTTTCTGCCCAGCATTTCAGTCAGGCCTTCAACCATGCCGCCGCTCATTCCGGCAACGCCTTTAACATCCGCCGCAGCCAGCGCCGCGATCGTTGCGATCACGTCATTTGCGAAAACAATCTTTCCACCCTGCGCCGCATTAACTTCCTTTACAGTTTCATTATTACTCATGATATAGTACCTCCTTATAGTCGTGTATCATAAACAAGTATTCTCATATTTGTACTTTTTCATTATAGCAGAACCAAGACACAATGCAAACATATGCCACAAAAAAAGCAGAAAATTTGCAATATTGACTTATATTCCACTTAAATTTCACTCGGCATTCGCCTGCGATTTTTTTTATTGCAGATTGTTCATTTCATTTTGCTCATCAATTTTATTTTGAAGTGGAAACTTTTATGTTTGTGGCGCTTTCACCCGTCTCGCGGCAAACGATATCCAGCACCTGCGCAACCTGCTGCTCCGTAAGCTCATTTGCTTTGATAATCACATTCACGGCGCCTGGATGGAAAATGACCGCTACATCCTCAAAACCTTTTGCAATAAGCAGCGCTTCTATCGTAAATTCCTTTTCCATGTTATCCACAATAGCAAGTTTTTGCTGCTGTGCATCGGTCAGGGTTTCTTCATCAACCTGTTCGTGCAAAATGATTGCATCCAACACTTCCAATTCAGTGTCTCTTGTGCTTTGCCGGTTAATTCGCAAAGACTCAAAATAATCCTCAGCGCCTGCGCCCTGAGCCAATGTGGGTTCGTTTGCGGCCTCAATCATAATCGTTGGGGTCGGCAAAGGGGTTTTACTCTCCTGCGCTTGATTTATTTTAGCGTTAATGAACACCACCAGCGCTAAAAAAGCAACTATTCCCACCAACACACCGTATTTCTTTTTCATACTCCCGCCTCCTTTTTCCTGCTGCATTGCATTATTATTTTTAATCCACCGCACGTTCAAACACCTCTATGCTATTAACCGGAACATCCAGCACCGTTTGCACGGCCAATTGAAGGTTTAGCCTCACATTCAGGTCCCCCGCGCCATCCGCAATAACAATCACCCCCCGCACTGTGGGCTGCTTTTCGGTCAGTATGATTGGGGCTGTTCCTCCGCTATCCGAAATGGTCGCGGGCTTTTGTGATTGTGTCTCCTGCTTTGTGGTGCTCTGCTTATCATCAGCCACCGATTCTGAAACGTTCGTATTAGTGTCGGTATTCATCGCAGTCACAAGCTCAGGGCCTGTTTCGTAGGTAATCATCACTTCAACCTTCCCCGCCCCGCGAATGCTTGAAAGCACCTGCTCAAGCCGCTGCTCAACATCATGCACAACTGTTTGCGCTGCATCAGCCTGCGCTGTGTTTGCCGCTTGTGGCTGTTGCTTTTTTGATGGGAATAACGAAGTAACGTAGAGCAGCACAATCAGCAGCACAATCACAGCATATACCGCGTACTCCAGTTTGGGGTTCGCCTTAAGCCTTGAGCTTATGGCGCCCATAATTCCTTTTGCCCTTTTTTTGGTGCGTTTATCATTTTCCACGGTTTGCCCCCCTATTCATTTGCGATCTCAAGGCTTTTGCGGTAATAATCCTTAATTAGTTCTTCGTGGTTAAATGCCTCGCTTGCAGGAGGCAATTGCTCCATCTGCTTACTTACATCGGCATCAAATAGCCATGCTTCACCCTGCATGCTTCCGGTCAAATAACCTGCTATGCTTAGCACAAATATTATTCCTACACAAAGCTGCACGGTCGATTTTATTTTTCCGCGCGGGATAAGAAACTCTGCAAGCACACATAACACTGCCATTGCCGCGATGTGCATGGCGAATGAATATAAAACCTCCAACACTCTATCCTCCAACAATTGCGGCATTTCCAGTTCCAATCAGAAGCCCAACTGTGATTATGAACATGACTGAAAGCGCAGTTGCTGCCGCAAACAAATATGTCAACACCTCTGCAAGCGAAGCGAGCATTTTGGGCAAACGCGGTTCGCCAATCGGTTCACAAAGCGCTGCGGCAAGCCTAAAGGCAAGCATTCCCGCAGCAATGCGCAAAAGCGGCACCAGCACAATTGAGAACGCTACAACTATAGCCGTTACGCCAACTGCGTTTTTGACCAGTACGGCGCAACCAAGCACCGTATCCACCGTGCCGGAAACGACCCCTCCCACAATGGGTATTAACTTATCCATTGCGTACTTTGCTGTGCGAATGGATATGCCGTCTAACGATGCAGCCGTAAGCCCCTGCAGGGTTGTCACGCCAAAATATAGGGTGAACAACAGCCCAATTACCCATTTTGCGGCAGTTTTGCTTAATTGAAAAAGTTGACTAAGCTGCACGCGATCCGTCAAATTGTTAAGCACACCCAGCACGCCACCGGCAAGTACAATAGGCAAAACCACAGTTTGCAGCGCAACGGCAACACCGCTTGAGAGCATGACCATTGCAGGTTGAAAAATTCCAGCAGAAGCGATTCCGCCGGCAGCCGTAAGCAAGGTTAAAAGAACAGGGAATGCCACCTCAATAAACCCTGCTGTTTGCTCAATACAATCCCGCGCCAACACCGCCAGTGACAAAAATGTTGTCATTGCAATACCAATGCCAAAACACTGGCACACAAAACCCGCAACATCGCCTATGCCCTGCATTCCCGCATCGGCCATGGCCCGCAACAATCCGCTTATGATGGCCACGCTCAAAAGCCCCAACAGCATTGGTATCAAATCCGGCAAAGCATCACGAAAAAGTGACCACACGCCCTCAAATAGGCTCGCTCCCGCATATTCGCCTGCGCCGAGCGCATAATCACTCACCAGCGCACGCATGTTTACATCACCCCAGATATTGCGCACATCCTCCGGCAATGTTCCAAACAGGCGCTCCCATTCATCAAACTGCTGCTGGTTGAGTATGCCGTCTACCCCATCCTGTATTTCTTGTGGTACATCAGCGCGTGCAAGTGCATGTGACGTAAAAAGCAACAATCCTGCTATAAACGCAATAAGCAGCCCAAGCTTTTTGTTCATGGCATTCCCACCGGCAATAATGAAGCCACCATATCCAAAAGCGAAATCGCCGCTGGAACTGCTGCTGCAAGTATCATTACCCGCCCCCCGAGCTCCACTTTGGATGCAAGCGCGCTCTCCCCTGCATCCTTGCAAATATCCGTCGCAAACTGAACAACATAAGCGATGCCAATAATCTTTATCAATATTCCGATGTAGGCAGAATCAATGCCATAACGCTCCGCAAGCGATGTGAGGCTATCGAGCACGCCGCTCATCTGTGTCACAATATATATCAGCAGTATCAGGCCTGCTATTATGCTCACCTGCAAAGCTATATCCGGCCTATAGGCGCGCACAAGCATCACCATGGATGCCGCAAGCAGCGCAAACACAACCAACTGAAACACCTGCATAGCGTTAACCTCCAAGTTTATGTCAATATAGCTGAAAAACCTGACGCACGCTTTCAAACAGATCACCTATTATATCCACCATCATCAAAAGCCCAATAACAAGCCCTGTTATTGCCGCGATCGTTGCCATTTCATCGCGGCCGCTCTGCTTTAGCAGCTGTGTTATAACCGCAACAAGAATACCAATTCCGGCTATTCGGAAAAGCATATCCACATTCATCGTTTCTTCCTCCGGATAAACAACTTATGATTTTTATTTGTAATGTCTCACCAAAGCAAAATAGCAATCGCAATCCCGCATAGCACACCCATTGAAAGATAAAGCCTTCCTTTTCGATCGTACTCCTCTTTGGCTTCGCCACCAACTGCGTCAAGCCGTTTTTGTGCCATTGTTGCGTTTTTTAACTGTGCGGTGCGGTCGCTTGCGCCCAGGCTTTGAGCATACTCTTCGAGTATTTTTAGCTCCTCCTTTTTTAGCGCAGCAAATCCGGCATCCTGTTTTTTTGCAGTATTCATTGCGTTTTGCCATGCCTTTGGAACATCTCCTTCAAGCTTGAGCTCATCCCTAAACGCCGCCCAGAAAATTTCTGTTGCAGGTGAGCAAAAACGCAAAGTTAACTCCGCAAGCGGTTTTGCAAGAAAATCCATCCCTATCGATAGCTGCATAATGTCGTTTTCAAGCGCTAATATTATTTCCCGCCTGTGCTTAAGCTTTAGCGAAGCATGTATGCCCATATAAACGCTCCCTGCCACTATTCCAAGGATTGCGAGCAATCGAAACACAGCACTTCCCTCCCTTTGTTTGCGACCGGCCTAAGCTCTCCATCCCACACGCCGGTGATAATCCCAGGCCGCCCGGAACTGCGCCCTAACTGCACAATCCGCTCAAGTGCGCCGCTTTCGATTAGCTTCATCAGTGTGCGCCGCTTTTTTAGCGCCTGAACGGAATCGACATGGGCTGTGGCAATCACCGTCACTCCGGAAAAAGCCGCTTCCTGCACGGCGTTAGCATCCTGCAAAGAGCCCAACTCATCTGTGGCTATCACTTGAGGGGAAAGTGTGCGCACCGCCAGGCGAATGCCTTCGGGTTTACCTGAGCCGCACAGCACATCTGTGCGCGGCCCCAAATCGAATTGCGGTGCGCCACGAACGCTCCCCGATATCTCCATTCTCTCATCTATCACACACACGCGTTGCGGGCATGCGCCCCCATAACCATATGAAAGCTGCCGAACCATATCTCGAAGAATTGTTGTTTTTCCATGCCCGGGCGCAGAAACAATCAGCGCAGCATAAGGTGCGCCATCCGGCCTTAAAACGCGGGGCAAAAGCAAATTTGCTGCCCCCACGCACGCACGGCCAACCCTAAAATTTATGGATGTAATGTCGCTTATGTGCGCTATGCTGCCACGTTCATCCCTCACCGCGCGGCCGCACACGCCCACGCGGCAGCCGCCTGCAAGCGTCACGAAACCATTTTTAATTTCGTCCTCCCACGCGTATATGGAATGTCCGCAAACGCGCTCAAAAATTGCCGCACAATCCTCAATCGTTGCAGCAGGCCGCTTTCCCGCAGCATACAAAAGACGATCGCCCAGGCTGCTGCAAAGCTGCAAAGGCTGTCCTGCACGAATGCGCAACTCTTCCAAGGGATATTCATCTTCAATGGGCGACAATAATCTTTCAAGCTTTTGTGGCAGCATGGGTAATATAGTATCCTTCCAATGTGCTTCTTTTGTGTTTTTCATTTGCGGCATGTCCTCCCTCTTTTCACAATGTATGTGTGAAGTAGCCTTTTGAGAATAGTATTTTCGTGTTTAGAGTATTAAAAATTAATGTTGCAATGAAAACCGTTTGCTTTCCTTCCGCCAACAGCTATAATAGAACATGAATATATAATGCTTAATAAGTGGGGTTTTTGGGATTGGATAAGAAAATACTGGTCATTGACGATAGCCGGTTCTTCCGGGCACAGATCAATATGATTCTTTCTAACGTGGGTTATAATGTGGTTACATGTGAAACCGGCGAGGAAGGGCTGGAGCTTGTCCGTCAGGAAAAGCCGGATCTTGTGTTGCTGGATGTTGTTATGCCCGATATAGACGGATTTGAGGTTTGCCGCCTTCTTCGTGAACAGGAAAGCAACAATCTGATGCCCATCATAATGCTCACCTCAAAGGACGATCAGGACGATAAGCTCGTAGGCCTTGAGCTGGGAGCTGACGATTATGTGACCAAGCCCTTTAACGAACGCGAGCTGCTAAGCCGCATTCGCAACACGCTGCGCAGGATAGACCGTAACCGCTCAGCAAATCCGCTGACTGGGCTAAGCGGCAACCTGGAAATTCAACGCGAAATAAATAGCCGCATTGCTAAAAATATGCCGTTTGCCGTTATATACATTGATCTTGATAACTTCAAATCGTTTAACGATGTTTATGGTTTTGCCAAGGGCGACATGGCCATTAAGCTTTCTGCCGACATTCTATCCGAGCAGGTGCGCCTTTTTGGCAACCCCGATGATTTTGTTGGACATATTGGCGGGGATGATTTTGTTATAGTTTCAACACCGGATAAATCTGCAGCAATATGTGAAGAGTGCATCATGCTCTTTGATGAAAAGATCCGCCTCCTGTTTACGCCCGAAGATGTGGAGCGGGGGTATATTTCCGCTGTGAATCGCCGCGGCATTCGTGAAACCTTCCCCATTACAAGCATATCAATGGGCATCGTCACAAATGAAACGAGGGATTTTGAAAGTCACTTGCAGGTTTCAACGGTTGCATCTGAATTAAAAAAGAAACTGAAAGCTTCTCCGGGCAGCTGCTATATGTTTGACCGGCGTAAGGAATAGCGCTTATTTCATTTTGTTTAATCATTCGAAAAAGATTGATTGACAACCAGAGATGCTTTTGAGTATAATAATGCCTGCGCAGGCAATGGCGCATTTAACAAATTAGCATTTGCGGTCATGGCGGAATCGGCAGACGCGTACGTTTGAGGGGACGATAGCTCAGTGTAACTTTTAACGGCGCGGGTAGGATTTCAAAAATTTCATAATGCGGTCATGGCGGAACTGGCAGACGCGCACGTTTGAGGGGCGTGTGGGCAACCATCCGGGTTCAAGTCCCGGTGACCGCACCAGTTATCAAAAACTCCCTATATTGGGGAGTTTTTGCTATCTCCCCAACGATGTTTATATCCCTGAATTTGCTTGTTTCGCTTCAAAACTCCCTTGCGAAACGGTCAACACATCATCTATGGATTGAATGTCTTTTACGATGTTCAGGAAGGGCGCATTGAGCGAAACATCAATGCTGAGTGTGCCGTCGCTGTTCTCGCCTACGATAATGGAATCAATGATAAGCCGTAAATGTGAATCATCAATGCTTCTGTCCTTAATCGCCTTATCAAAGATTTCAATGCCCCTTTGGTATACAACTGATGCGTTCTTTTTCAGGCTTGCGTGATGCGCCAAAGAGCCTTTCTGTTCCTTCAGCTTTTTAATCCTGGTTTCACGGTCAGCAGCCAATTCTTCAAAGGTATCGTATCTATCGGGAAATTGTATCATCATATCAAGAGCGTTTTTAAGCTCATATTCCAACTTTGCAATTTCCTTGTCAATGGAGGATAGAGTGCTACTTGCTTGTTTTCCCTCTTTACTGCTTTGATGCAGGATGCCATCAATGCGATCCCAGTGTTTTGCGGCAAGGTAGCGGAACTCGGCTACTTGTTCATAGATAATTTCATCAAGCATACCTTCACGAATACGGTGAGAGGAGCAGTATTTTGTGCCGAGGCGGTGATAAGAGTTACATACATATTCCACATAATCTTGCTGCTTTCTCATTTTTGAGGTAAAGCAGCTATCACATTCACGGCACTTCAAAAGGCCAGCATAGCGATATATCTTCTTGTTGCTGGATGCCCTCGCAGAGATTTTATCCCGCATCCTTCTTTCTTCCTGAACTAACGTAAATACTTCATTTGATATGATGGGGGGATAAAAATCATCATGCCGTATCCATTCACTTTGCGGGATAGCTTTACGGGTCTTGTGTATAGTGTTTTTGCTTGATTTACCACAATACAATACACCAATGTAGGCTTCGTTACGAAGCATCTCAGTGATACTTCTATCGCTCCATACATGCTCTTTTCCCATTTTTGTAGAATTGTATGGAATTTTCTTCTTGTTGTGAACATATTGATAGTAGGATGGCGTTTTGTAGTTGTTTTCCGTAAGATACTGTGTAATTTTCCTAACACCAAAGCCACCCAAATAGAGTTGAAAAACAAGGCGCACGATCTGCGCACATTCTTCCACAATTATGATTTGCTTGTTGGCATCTTTGGTATAGCCAAACGGCGGCAGTATCACCAAGCCTTCTTTTTGCTTCTGCTGAAATCCCGCACGGATTTTGCGGCTTATGTCTCTGGCGTAAGAATCGTTCAGCAAGTCCTTGAAGCCAAGCAGCAATTCGTTGCTTTCATCAAAGGTATCAATGTTCTCAGTCGCACTAAGTACGCGAACGCCACACACTCTGAGCTGTTCACGAAATAGGGGAGTAAGAATTTTGTGCCGCCCAAATCGGGATAGGTCTTTTACAATCACTGCATCTATCTTTCCAGCCTTTGCTGCGGCCATGAGCTGATCTATCCCGTCTCGTTCATCAAAGTGCATTCCGCTCAAATTGTCATCATGCGAACTTCCAACAATAGTATGTCCTTCTCTATGTGCATACGAAGCGATAATTTGATGTTGGTTGATTAAAGAGTTTTGATCTTTATCGTCATCACGCGATAGTCGAGAATACAACCACACCCGCATACCCGATTCTTTCTTTTCCATCGTTCTTGTTCCTTTCAATGTTAATTCGTGCTATTAACAATTGAAGCAAAAAGAAAGCGATCTGTCGAAAAAAGTGTTTTAGCAGCTTTCCTTTTTGATCTCATGGTTTATCACGGATGTAATGAACATGATTAAATCATCAAGCGTTCCGGTATATTTAACAGTGACCTCTTTTATAATAGGCACGTTATTTTTCATTTCACATCGCCTCCATTTATGTAGCGAATAAACTGTCTTTGAGCGAAAATAAAACGGTAGGGCATTAAGGCAGTGCTTAATACCCTCGCCGTCCATATGTTTTGTCGCGCTATTATTTGTCGCTACTCCCCAAAGCGCCGGGCAGCTTACCTACCGACCGTGGCACAGTCACACCGGGATTTCACCGTCCCCCCAACGGGCGGAATGCAGTCTGGAAGCTAATCTCGACTCTGCATGAGTATCATTGTGTGCATTTGCATTTCATAGCGCCTGTTTGCCAAACAGGATTTTACGGGGGATATATACCGCTCACGCCTTAGATGCTATCTTTTTGACGGGAAAACCCGCAGGCGGTCTTGGCGTATCTCCCGCGCTCCATGCGTTTGCTAAACGTAGTAGGTTTGCCGG
>JAJDHH010000021.1 GCA_030266105.1 Eubacteriales bacterium OttesenSCG-928-K08 | reverse complement strand
TGAGGATGCGCTCGACACATGGTTCAGCAGCGGGCTTTGGCCATTCTCCACGCTGGGTTATCCGGATAAGACCGAGGAGCTTGAGTATTTTTACCCGACCTCCACATTGGTGACCGGTTACGATATCATCTTTTTCTGGGTTGCAAGGATGATCGTGTTTGGGTTGGACGTGATGAAGGAAAAACCATTCGACACAGTGTTTGTGCATGGCATTGTGCGTGATGGAATGGGCCGCAAAATGTCCAAATCCCTGGGCAATGGCATTGATCCGCTAGAGGTGATTGAAAAGCACGGCGCCGACTCGTTGCGCTTTAGCCTGCTCATAGGAAACTCTGCCGGAAACGACATGCGATTCTATTGGGAAAAGGTGGAGGCTGCACGCAACTTCTGCAACAAGATTTATAACGCAGCACGGTTTGTGCTCATGAACGTGGGCGACGAGCCAATACGCGAAATAGATATGAGCCAGCTTGATATTGCGGATAAATGGATGCTTTCCCGCCTAAACGCTGTGGCGGGCGAGGTGCGGGCAAACCTAGATGCTTTTGAGCTTGGCATGGCGGCCGAGAAGATTTACGATATGATCTGGAATGAGTTTTGCGATTGGTATATCGAAATGGCAAAACCCAGGCTGTATGGTGAAGATGAAGCTGCAAAGGCGCATGTGCGCTCCGTGCTGGTGTTTGTTCTAAGCTCTTCGATGAAGCTGCTGCATCCGTTTATGCCATTTATCACTGAGGAGCTTTACAAAAACCTGCCAAACGCGGAAGAAACAATTATGCGCACGAGCTTCCCCGAGCAAAACCCCGCTTTTGCATTTGAGAAAGAAAGCGCACAGATGGAAGCCGTGATGGAGCTCATCCGCGCAATTCGTAATGTGCGCGCGCAAATGCAGGTGCCGCCTTCAAAGCGCATCAGCGCTGTGGTGATCGCAAAAGATGAGTATGCTCAGGCTTTTGAGGCTTGCAATGCTTACATGAACAGGCTTGCCGGTGTGGAGCATGTTGAGTTTAGGCAGAACAGCCTGGATGTTCCTTCAAATGCAGTTTCGATCGTTTCTGCTACGGCCGAGGCGTTTGTGCCGCTTGAACAGCTTGTTGATATTGAAAAGGAACGCAAGCGCGTACAGAGCGAAATTGAGCGCATTCGCGGCGAGATCGCCCGCGCACAGGGCAAGCTGAGCAATGAGGGATTCATGGCAAAAGCGCCTGCGCATGTGGTGGAGGAAGAAAGATCAAAGCTTGAAACGGCCAACGATATGCTTGAAAAGCTGCTCAAGCGAGCGAAGGATATTGGCTAAAACACAAAAGGCCGCTAAACAAGCGGCCTTTTGCTTTGGCTAAATAGTGCTTGTCTAATACTGTGCAATCCGGTAAAATAGAACAAGCACGGTTAGCATAGATGCTCAAAGGAGGTTATTAACATGGCCAACGATGTGATTGAAAATGCACAATCCCGCATGAATAAAACAATATCCATTTTGCAGCAGGATTTAAGCAGCCTGCGTGCGGGCCGGGCGAACGCTCAGGTGCTCGACCGCATTATGGTGGATTATTACGGCACGCCAACACCAATTAACCAGCTGGGGAATATTGCGTCTCCAGAGCCGCGGCTGCTGACCATCTCCGTTTGGGATACAAAAGCCATGCCTGCTGTGGAAAAAGCAATCCAAAAGTCCGATGTTGGAATTAACCCCACAAACGACGGAAAGCTGATCCGCCTGGTTTTTCCGGAGCTGACTGAGGAGCGCCGCAAGGAGCTTGTTAAGGTTGTGCGCAAAAAGGGCGAGGAATCCAAAGTGGCTGCCCGCGCAATACGCCGCGACGCAAACGAGCAGATCAAAAAGCAGCGCAAAAACAACGAAATCACCGAGGATGACCAGAAGCTGCTTGAGGATCAATGCCAAAAGCTGACCGATGGGATCATCAAAGAAATTGATAAGATTATTGAGTTAAAAGAAAAGGATATACTCGAGGTTTGACCGATATAAATGTTTTGGGCTTTGAGCTGGAAGCGGCTGTTTTGCTGTTAACGGCAAAGGGCTTTGAGGTTAAAACACAGGAGGTCCGAAGCCGCAAGGGCTTAATAGGCAATGAGCGCCGTGTTGTAAGGCAGCGGCGCCTGCCTGAAGAGTTGGGTCGGCCCAAGAGCATTTTGCTCACTTATGCGGAGTTTCAAACAAGCGTGGTTACGACCCAAGCGCAAGATTAGCATGATGCAAAGCTGAACGCTTTGCATTTGTTTATGAGGTGGGCTATGAAACCATACGCGCAAGCGTCAAATAGCGGAAAAAACGAACCTGAGCAGGGCATGCCCCGCCACGTTGCCATGATTATGGATGGGAACGGCCGCTGGGCAAAAAAACGCGGCCTGCCGCGTACGCTTGGGCACCGCGCGGGAATGGAAAGAATGAAAGGCATAATACGCCTCACATCGGATTTGGGAATCGAGGCGCTTTCGCTTTACGCGTTCTCAACGGAAAACTGGAAACGCCCTGAGGAAGAAATTGGTGCGCTATTTGGGCTTTTGATCGAGTATTTTCATCGTGAAATAGACGAGCTCCATCAAAATAGGGTTTGCATTCGCGCAATAGGCGAAACTTCTCTTTTTCCGGAAAACGTGCGCGATGCTATAAACAGCGCGATGCAAAAAACTAAAGAGAATACCGGCCTAAAGCTTAACGTAGGATTAAACTATGGCGCACAGGATGAATTGTTGCGCGCGACAAAAGCAATTGCCCGCGATGTGCAGCAGGGCAAGCTAACGTTGGAAGGAATTACGGCGCAGGTTTTGGATGATAGGCTGGATACTCACGGGCTGCCGCCTGTTGATTTTTTAATTCGCACAGGCGGGGATCGCAGGCTGTCAAATTTTCTGCTTTATCAGGCAGCATACGCAGAGCTGGAATTTGTGAATGACTATTGGCCGGATTTTTCAAATGAGAGATATTTGGAAACCTTGCGTGATTTTCAAAGCCGCAACAGGCGGTTTGGGGGGCTATAATCAGCCGGAAGGGAATGTTGGAATGCTGCAGCGCACGCTGATTGGGGTTTTGCTTGTGGGCCTGTTTGTCGCGATGCTGGTTTTTGGGCCGGCCGTGCAGGCAATAGTTTTTACTGTGGGCGGTATAATCGCCGTGCACGAGATGAAAAACGCATTTTCTCAAAAGGGATATAAGCTTTTTTTGGTGCCGGTGTATGCCTTTGCGGGGCTCTTTGGTTTGTGGCAGCTATTGCTGCCGGGGCTTGGCTGGCTTTTGCCTTTTGTAGTGTTAACGCTTATTATAATGGCCGAGCATGTGCTAAATGTTCGGCGGACACTGACGGAATGCTTTTTATCAATGGTTATAATGGTCTACCCGCTGCTGCTGCTGGCCTTGCTTTTGCAGCTGGGGCTTATGGAGTACTTAGGCATAACGGCGCTGCTGCTGGCGTTTGCTTGCCCGCTTTTAGGGGATACGCTTGCGTATTTTGTGGGCTCCGCAATCGGAAAACGCCCGCTTAACCCGAAGATCAGCCCGAAAAAAACTGTGGAGGGTAGCATCGCATCCTGCTTTGGCAGCATGCTGGCTGGGATAGCAGTTTATTTTCTTCAGTTTATTTGGGCGCAAGAGTTGATTTTGCCCTTCTGGATTTGCCTGATCATCGGTTTGCTTTGTGGTTTTTTTGGGCAGGTGGGGGATCTGTTTGCGTCAAGCATCAAGCGTTGGGCGCAGATAAAGGATTTTAGCAGGCTTTTGCCAGGGCATGGCGGCGTGCTTGATCGTGTGGATAGTGTGTTGTTCTGCGTGCCGGTGGTGTATGCCTGCACAATGTTATATTTATTTTTTGGGTAAGGTGAATTGAAAAAGAAGGTTGTTGTTTTAGGGAGCACGGGCTCCATTGGAAGGCAAACGCTGGATGTGTTAGCAGCATTTCCGGATGATTTTGAAGTGCTAGCGTTGTGCGCACAAAAGAATGCTGCACAGTTGCTTGAACAAGCAAAAACGTTTAACCCAGAGTATATTGGGCTTGCGGACGAGGATGCTGCAAAAGATATTTGCAGCCTTTTACCTGCAGGCGTTGTTTTGGAAGCCGGAGAAGGTGTTGCAGCGCAGCTGGCGGCTTTGCCTGAGGCGGATATTGTTATAAACGGATTGTCCGGCCTTGCCGGGCTTTTGCCGCTGCTGGCTTCTTTGGAGGCGGGCAAAACAGTTGGGCTTGCGAACAAGGAAAGCATAGTTTGCGGGTATCCGCTTGTTAAGCGCACGCTGGATCAATTCGGTGGGCATATTATTCCGGTGGACAGCGAGCATTCAGCAATATTCCAGTGCCTGCAAAATGGAACAAAAGAGGAGCTTTCGAAAATTATACTGACTGCTTCAGGCGGTCCATTTTTTGGCATGAATGAAAGTGAACTTAGAGAAGTCACTCCGGAGCAGGCGGTAAAGCACCCCGTTTGGTCTATGGGCGCAAAAATATCTATCGATTCGGCCACTCTTTTTAACAAGGGCCTTGAGGTGATTGAGGCGGCACATTTTTTTCAGGTACAAAATAGTCAAATTTCTGTACTGATTCATCCACAATCTATCGTACATTCTATGGTAGAGTATATGGATGGTGCTGTTATCGCACAGCTTGCGGCGCCCGATATGCGCCTTGCTGTACAATATGCGCTGACTTATCCCGAACGCAAGCGCAGGCAGATTGCGCCGCTCAGGCTTGATGAAGTGAGCAAGCTGACGTTTTACTCAGGGGATGATCATCCGGCAATCAGGCTTGCATATCATGCAGTTAATGAGGGAAAGTCTATGCCTGTGGTGTATCATGCGGCGGATGATGTTGCGGTGGAGCTGTTCTGTGCGCGCAGGATTGGGTTTTTGGATATTCAAAAGGCGGTTGACTATGCTTTGGAGCATGTACCCAAGCAGGAAATTCGATCCCTTGAGGATATTTTGCATGTGGATAGGCAAACAAGAAACTGCGTAAATAATTTGTTTGGCCTGCCGCCCGCGTGACGCGGCATATTGTTGAAAGGAACGCAAAATAGTGGAAGTTTTCTCAAATATTTTATCAATATTGGCGGCGCTTGTTGTGCTGAGCATATTGGTTATGGTGCACGAGCTGGGGCATTTTGGCGTGGGCAGGCTGCTGGGTTTTTCAATACAGGAGTTTGCTATTGGCATGGGGCCAAAGATATTTTCCCGCAAAAAGGGGGAGACCCTTTTTAGCATTCGCGCACTTCCGATTGGGGGCATGTGCCAGTTTTATGGAGAGGATAAAGCAGCGGAAGATACAAAAAGCTTCACCGCGCAAAAACCATGGAAGCGCTTTTTGGTGATATTGGCCGGCCCGCTTATGAATATGCTGTTTGCACTTTTGTTTGCGATCGTTACGCTGTCCGCCTATGGTAATTTGGTTCCTGCAGTTGCTGAGGCTCCTGAAGAAACCAGCCCCGCAGCGATTGCGGGCGTTAAAGCAGGGGATATTTTGTGGGCGATCAACGGCGACAGGATCGAGTATGTCAGCGATGCTTCTGAAAAAATCAGGCTTGTTGAGGAAAACCAGCTTGTCGTCACCGTTGAGCGCGATGGCGTAAAGCAGGATATACTTGTGCAGAACATCTATAATGAAGAAGCCGGTCGCAACCTCATAGGCGTAAGCATAACAAGTGTGCGCAAGCATTTTGGTTTTTTTGAGGCGATCGGAGAATCGTTCTTTTATGTTGGTTCCATGGTGCGCGAAATGTTTGGCTTCTTTGGCGGCCTTTTTAAGGGCCAGGTTTCCTCAGGGGATGTTATGGGGCCGGTGGGCACAATCTCGTTTATAAGCGCTGTTGTGCGCACAAATTTTGAGGTCATTTTGCGCCTTTCAATATTGCTTAGCGTAAACCTGGCGATGATAAACCTGCTGCCACTGCCGGCGCTTGATGGCGGGCGGCTTGTGTTCATCACAATTGAAGGCATACGAGGCAAGCCCATTAAACCCGAGCGGGAAGGTATGGTGCATTTTATTGGGCTCATGCTCCTGTTTGCGCTTATCATCTTCCTCACATTTTCGGATATTCGGGCGCTTATTACCGGGGGTTATTAAATGACTAAAAAGGTGTGCGTTGGCAAAGTGCCTATTGGGGGTGGCGCACCCGTTACAATACAATCCATGACCAATACGGAGACTCGGGATGTTGAGGCGACAGTTTCACAAATACTCGCGCTTGAAGAGGCGGGCTGTGAAATAATCCGTCTATCGGTTTACGATATGGACTGCGCAAGAGCTCTTCCTCGGATAAAGCAAAAAATTCATATCCCGCTGGTGGCGGATATTCATTTTGATTATCGTTTAGCAATTGCTGCTGCTGAAAATGGCGCGGACAAGCTGCGGATAAACCCCGGCAATATTGGCGGGGAAAGCCGTGTGCGTGCGCTTTGCCAATGCGCAAAGGCGCATAAGCTGGCAATTCGTGTGGGGGTAAACGGCGGATCGCTGGAAAGTGATCTGCTCAGAAAATATGGCGGCCCCACACCAGAAGCGATGGTGGAAAGTGCACTTTCGCATGTTAGGTTGTTGGAAAACGAAGGCTTTTTTGATATTGTGATTTCGCTTAAGGCCTCAAACGTAAAAAACACGGTTGAGGCATACAGGCTTATTCAAAAGCAGGTGGATTATCCTTTGCACATTGGTGTGACTGAGGCGGGCCTTGGGGAGGATGCGCTTGTAAAATCAGCGGCGGGGCTTGGTGCACTGCTTTTGGATGACATTGGGGATACGATGCGTGTTTCAATCACGGGTGATCCTGTGCAGGAGATTTTTGCCGCAAAAAGTATACTTAAAGCGCTGAATATTAGGCACGAAGGCGTGCAAATAGTCAGCTGCCCAACATGCGGGCGTTGCAATGTGCAGCTTGAGGAGATTGTGCAGCGTGTGCAAAAGGAACTCCCTCAAAAGGGGAAACCTATTACCGTGGCGGTTATGGGCTGCGCTGTAAATGGGCCGGGCGAAGCTAAAGAAGCGGATGTGG
Organism: Eubacteriales bacterium OttesenSCG-928-K08; assembly: GCA_030266105.1. Lineage (GTDB taxonomy): Bacteria > Bacillota > Clostridia > Christensenellales > CAG-138 > JAJDHH01. Next base: position 19,440 of record JAJDHH010000021.1, on the reverse strand, counting down.
GCATAGCCTTTGGCAAGGATAATGGGGTGCTTTTTAAAAATGGAGAGCAGTTTGCCTCGGGTGATGCTGAGGCAATGATTAGATTATTGATTAAGGAAGCAAACAGTTTGGTTGGAGGGACGTTTTGAACAGGGGATTGCAGGAGTTGCTGTTGCGCGCAGGGGATTGGGCCGCAGCGCTTACACTGGTGAAGGCGGAATGGAAACCTAAACAAAATGGGCTCACGGTTGTTTTTTATTGCTCCAGCCCTATTCAAAAAGAGCAGGAACAAAAGCTGCAAGCATTGCTTGCAGAACATTTGCCTGACTTTGCAGTGGATTTAATAATAAACACGCCGGCTTTTGACACACCGCAAAAAAGTGCAACACAAACGAAAAGCAATGCGAGCGCTGAAGAAGAAACTGTTTTGTTAGGAAAACAGATTTTAAGGCCAACGCTTACGCCAATGTCCGATTTGAGCGAGGAAGCAGGCCGCGTAACAATCGAGGGGCGCTTAATTGGGCATGAGGTTCGTTTGCTGCCCAAAAATCCGGATCGTGCGCTGCTGTTTGTGACAGTTACCGATTTTTCAAATACGGTTTGCTGCAAAGCGTTTGTCGAAAACCGGCAGCTTAATAAATTGACCGAAAAACTAAAGGCTTTGGCCAAGGATGAAGGCTGGATGCGCATACGCGGCGATTGTGTGTATGACAAGTTTTCCCATGATTTAACCGTGCAAATTCAAGATATGGTTGCATTACCCTCACGTTGGCGCAAGGATACGGCGCAGCAAAAGCGGGTGGAGCTGCACCTGCACACAAAGATGTCCGCCATGGATGCGGTGAGCGATATTGATGAAGCCGTTAAAATGGCTGCGAGGTTTGGGCACAAAGCAATCGCGATTACGGATCATGGGGTTGTGCAGGCGTTTCCTGATGCTGCAAAGTCAGGCAAAAAGCATGGCGTAAAAATCTTGTTTGGGGTTGAGGGTTATCTCAAGCAGGATGCTACGCAGCTGCCGATGAACCAACCCTGTGTTGTGTTCGATATTGAAACCACAGGCTTAAAGGCTGAGCAGGGGCATATCATTGAAATTGGCGCTGTTAAAATTGTGGATGGTAAAACTTGCGGCCACTTTAGCACATTTGTGCAAGCGCCTGTGCCTATTCCCCAAAACATAATTGAATTGACCGGAATAAGGGATGAAATGATTGCTGATGCGCCTTTGGCAAGGCAGGCGCTTGAAAGCTTCCATGATTTTTGTGATGGCTGCCTGCTTGTTGCGCACAACGCGTCATTTGATGTTGGGTTTATTCGCGAGCATGGCTCTCGTTATGGAATAGATTTTCCACAGCCATATGCGGATACGTTGATGTTATCGAGGTATCTTCTGTTTGAGCTGCGCAGCCACAAGCTTAATGTTGTTTGCGAGCATCTTAATGTGCCATTGGAAAACCACCACCGTGCGGTTGATGACGCTAACGCCACAGCGCAGGTTTTTTTGAAACTTACTGCACGGATTAAGGAGCTTGGCATAAACACAATCCCGGTTGTTACGCCGGAGGTGGAGCAGGCCCAGCAGGGTAAAACAAAACGCGCAAAATATAACCATGTGGTGCTGCTTGCACAAACAAAAGCGGGGCTAAAGAACCTTTACCGCTTGGTTAGCCATGCGCACATCGACTTTTTCCATCAAAAGCCTCAGCTGCCCAAAAGCCTTGTTCACCTTTTTCGTGAGGGATTATTGATTGGCTCCGCCTGTGAGCAGGGCGAAATATTCCGCGCTGTTCTTGAAGGAAAAGCCGAGCAGGAGCTTGATAAGCTTGTTTCGTGGTATGACTATCTGGAAATACAGCCGCTTAAAAATAATGCCTTTTTGCTGCGCAACGGAACGGTGGGAGACGAGGAAGAATTGCGCGCGCTAAACAGGCGTATTGTTGAGCTGGGCAAAAAATGCAATAAACCGGTTGCGGCAACATGCGATGTGCATTTCCTAAACCCGGAGGATGCTGTGTTTAGAAGTGTGCTGCTAAACGAAATGGGCTTTTCGGATGCTTTGGAGCAAACACCGCTATATTTCAAAACTACGGATGAAATGCTTGAAGAGTTTGCTTACCTTGGCGAGCAGGCCGCCAATGAGGTTGTTGTGGAAGTTCCAAATGCGCTTGCTGATATGTGCGAGGAGCTTGCACCCTACCCGGATGGCACCTTTGCGCCTAAAATTGAGGGCGCGGAGGAGCTGCTTCAGGAAATGGCGCTTAATAAAGCGCATGAACTATATGGCGAAAACCTTCCTGAGATAGTGCAAAAAAGGCTGGAAAAGGAATTTAACTCGATTATCGGCAATGGTTTTGCATCGCTCTATTTAATGGCGCAACGTTTGGTTGAAAAATCGCTGAGCGATGGTTATCTTGTTGGCTCACGTGGTTCGGTGGGTTCCTCCTTTGTTGCGACGATGGCGGGCATAACGGAAGTAAACCCGTTGCAGCCCCACTATCTTTGCCCCAAATGCAAGCATAGCGACTTTGATGTGGATCGTAAAAAGTATGCTTGCGGTGTGGATATGCCCGATGCGGATTGCCCGGAATGTGGCTCACAATATCAAAAAGAGGGTTTCGAAATTCCTTTTGAAGTGTTTTTGGGTTTTCATGGGGATAAAACGCCCGATATCGACCTGAACTTCTCCGGGGATTATCAGCCGGTGGCGCACAAATTCACAGAAGAAATGTTTGGCCAGCAAAACGCGTTTCGTGCAGGCACAATAAGCGGTGTGAAAGAAAAAACCGCTTACGGTTATGTGATGAAATATCTTGAAAAGAAAGGGCAGCAAGCTACCCGCCTGGAAATTGACCGCCTGTGTAAGGGCTGCAGTGGTGTAAAACGCACAACAGGGCAGCACCCGGGGGGGATTGTAATTGTGCCCAAGGAAAACGACATACTTGAGTTTACGCCAATACAATACCCTGCGGATCAAAAGCAGAAAAACACAATAACAACACATTTTGATTTTCATGCGCTTGACGACCGCCTTGTTAAGCTGGATATTTTAGGACATGATGACCCCACGGCGTTAAAAATGCTGCAGGATATCACAGGCATTGATCCGCGGGCGATCCCCCTGAACGATCCGGATACGCTTAGCCTTTACAATAACACAAGCAAGCTTGGCATTTCGCTGGAGGAGCTTGGCGGCGGCGATGCGGGCAGCCTTGGTTTGCCTGAATTTGGCACATCATTTGTGCGGCAAATGCTGATGGATACAAAACCAACCACAATGGAGGAGCTTGTGCGCATTGCAGGGCTTTCTCATGGAACCGATGTTTGGCTAAACAATGCGCAGCTGCTTGTGAAGGATGGCTCGGCAACGCTATCCGAGGTAATATGCACACGCGATGATATTATGAATTACCTCATACTTCATGGGTGCGAACCATCAATTTCATTCAAAACCATGGAAAATGTCCGAAAGGGAAGAGGACTGACTGCGGATATGGAAGCTGCCATGCGTGCGCAGGATATTCCGGAATGGTACATTGAATCCTGCAAAAAAATCAAGTATATGTTCCCGCGCGCGCACGCTGTTGCATATGTTATGATGTCTTTTCGTGTTGCGTATTTTAAAATGCATTACCCGGAAGCGTTTTACGCGGTGTATTTCAGTGTGAGAGCCGATGCGTTTGATGTGCGTTTTGCAATGGGCGGCGAAAAGCAGGTGCTAAATAACATCCGCGATATTAAGGCAAAGGGCAAGGAAGCGAGCAATCAGGAAGAGGAGCTGCTAACCATACTGGAAGTGGTTTACGAAATGAATCTTCGCGGCATAAAACTGTTGCCTGTGGATATTTATAAATCAGATGCGTCAATTTTTATAATTGAGGAAGAAGGCATCCGTGCGCCGTTTTCAGCTGTTGCGGGAATTGGGGCAACTGCCGCAAGAGGCATTGCGCAAAACACTCAGGGCGAAAAGTTTTATTCGATAGAGGATTTTCGTTCCCGAACGGGCGCCAACAAAGCAGTCGTTGATGCTTTGGAGGAAATCGGCTGCTTTGAGGGGATGCCAAGCAGCAATCAAATCAGCCTGTTTTAGTGATATTAACAAACAAATGTTACCCGTCGCGAACTTGACATTTTTGCTCAAAGGTTTTACAATCAGAATGATTTACTATGCAGACTTGTAGTGTACTCATGAATATACATTTCGGCGCTAAAGCTGGTGTTTTGGCGTGAGTTTTGGGTTGTTGACCGGAATGTGCCGTTCGGGCTAATGGAATACTGCTTGTATGCAATCCAGGCAACTTTTGTCTGGTTACATTTTTATATATATTGGAGGATGATCTGAGTGGTAGACGTATGGGTTCTCATCGTCAGCATAGCGGTTGCATTGGTCGCGGGCGCGGCAATCTGGTATTTGTACATAAAAAATTCAACTGATAATGAAATCGCAAAAAAGAAAGATATAGCCACAAAAATGGTGGATGAAGCGCAAAAAAGCGCAGAGGAATTTAGAAAAGAAAAAATCCTGGAGGCAAAAGAAGAAGCGTTTAAGCTACGCAACGAAAGCGAAAAGGAACTAAGAGAAAGACGAAATGAAGTGCAACGCTCCGAGCGCAGAATGCTCCAAAAGGAAGAAACGCTCGAACGTAAGCAGGATGGCCTTGAGCAGCGTGAGAAGGGAATCCAAAAACGCGAACAGCAGATCGATGCGCTGGAAGAAAAAACAAACGCTCTGCATGACCAGCAGCTTGCCGAGCTGGAAAAAATATCGGGCCTTTCAATGGATGCAGCAAAGGAAATTTTGCTGAGTAATGTTGAAAGAGAAGCTAAACACGACGCAGCGCTTTTACTGCGCGAGATAGAAGCAAAAACAAAAGAAGAAGCGGATAAAAAAGCCAGGAACATATTGTCGCTGGCTATTCAGCGTTGTGCTGCGGATCATGTTGCCGAAACAACAGTTTCGGTGGTGCCGCTGCCTAACGATGAAATGAAGGGGAGAATTATAGGGCGCGAGGGAAGGAACATCCGCGCGCTTGAAACGGCGACGGGCATAGATTTAATAATCGACGATACGCCGGAAGCCGTGATACTTTCCGGCTTTGATCCCGTGCGCAGAGAGGTTGCGCGCATCGCGCTGGAAAAGCTAATCCTCGATGGACGCATACACCCTGCACGCATTGAAGAAATGGTCGAAAAAGCACGCCGCGAAGTGGATAATACAATCCGCGAGGTTGGCGAGCAAACTGTGCTGGATGTTGATGTGCATGGCCTGCACCACGAGCTGGTTCGTTTGCTTGGGCGCTTGAAGTATCGCACGAGCTACGGGCAGAATGTGCTCAAGCATTCAATAGAGGTTTCACATCTTGCAGGTGTAATGGCGGCTGAGCTTGGCGCTAACATTGCGCTTGCAAAGCGGGGCGGGCTGCTTCACGATATTGGCAAGGCGATCGACCATGAGGTTGAAGGGCCGCACATTCAGATTGGTGCGGATATAGCTAAAAAGTATCGTGAAAACAACGCTGTTGTGCATTGCATAATGGCGCACCATGGCGATGTTGAACCGCAGACTGTTGAGGCTGTGCTTGTGCAGGCGGCGGATGCGATTTCTGCTGCGCGCCCGGGCGCACGGCGCGAAACCTTGGAAAGCTACATCAAACGCTTGCAAAAGCTTGAGGAGATCGCAAACTCGTTCGAGGGTGTTGATACATCCTACGCCATTCAGGCGGGGCGTGAAGTGCGCATTGTCGTTAAACCCGAAGCCGTTCACGATGCTGATACGATTGTGATGGCAAAGGAAGTCGCCAAGCGTATTGAAGCCGAAATGGAATACCCCGGGCAGATTAAGGTAAACGTAATCCGTGAAACACGGACGATAGATTACGCAAAATAAAATTGTGCGCTGAATAAACCATAAGGATATGCTTTTTCGCATATCCTTATTTTATAAGATGCTATAAAAGTGCGGAGCAACCAATCGTAGGAGGAGAAAAATATGAGCTATCCGGTGGCGGATGCGCACTGCGATTTTTTGTACAGAATGGTAAACTACGGATATGATATTAAAAGCGTGAAGGATGATCAGGCCATCAGCCTGCCATACATGCAAAAGGGCAATGTGGCGCTGCAGGTTTTTGCTGTGTGGGTGGATCGTGCGCTAAAAACACCATATCTGCAGCAGTGCCTGGAAATGATAGATGCGTATTATCGCATGCTGGATGCAAATGCGGACATTATGAAGCCGCTCACAAAAGGAAGTCGCCCCGAAGCAGGAAAAATATTAACCGTGCTGACAATTGAGGGCGGCGAGGCGATTGAGGGCAGCCTTGCGGTGCTCAGGGTGCTTCGCAGGCTTGGTGTAAGCGCAATGACGCTTACGTGGAATTTTAATAATGAGTTGGCGTGTGCTGCAATGAAACGTAGCGGCAAGGGCTTAACATCGCTTGGCAAAGAGGTTGTGCAGGAAATGGATAAGCTAAACATGGCGCTTGATGTTTCGCATTTGAATGATGCAGGCGTTGAGGATGCGTTAAAAATCGCAAGGGCACCCATATTCGCTTCCCATTCAAATGCGCGAAACGTGTTTAGCACTCCGCGTGCGTTGCCTGATGAATACATTCGGGAAATTGCATCGCGTGGCGGTGTGGTTGGTGTGAATTTTTTTCCTAAGCAGCTTTGCGCGGGCCCCGAGGCATCCATTGATGACATTGTGCGGCATATTTTACATGTTTTGAATGTTGGCGGGGAGGATTGCTGCGCGCTCGGTTCGGATTTTGACGGCATGACAAAATATCCGATTGATATTCCAAACAGCGGCTACATGCAGGATGTTCTTGTTGCGCTGGAGCGTGAGGGGCTTTCCAAGGAGACGATAAAAAAAATCGCTTTTGAAAACCTGCACCGCTATATAGTTCGTTTTGTGCCGGAAGCATAGGGGAAGTTTTGGCCGGAATATACGCGATTGAAGCATAAGGTTGTCATTTAGCGGCATTGCGGGGATTGTGATAGAATGTTATAATAGGTCAGGCGAGAGGAGTTTTTCATATGAACAAGCTTTCACGCTTTGGGAAAAAGCTTAGCAATATTGCGGATAGCGCATCACAAAAAACAAATGAGCTGGTCGAAACTGCAAAAATGAATGCAGAGATTAGCAGGCTCGAAGCCGATATTGAAGACCTGCAGTTTGAACTGGGTAAGCTTTATTATTCGGATAATAAGCAGAATGCCGATAGCCCATATAATGATATTATAGTAAAAATTCACAAATGCGAAAAAGAAATTCACGATTGCAATCAGAGAATTTTAGCGCACAAAGGTCTTGAATATTGCACGCATTGCGGTGGTGTTGTTGCAAACGCTGATGAGTTTTGCAGCAAATGTGGAAGGCGACTAAATCAGAGCCACCACAAGGAAGAGGAAGACATATATTTTTGTGGAAATTGTGGGCAAAAGGTGGAGGGCGACAAGCAACATTGCCCTTATTGTGGCTTTTTGATCAAATAGAACAGGGAGGATATTTGCAATGTTAAAGCAAGCGAATTTTGATAGTGACCGCAAGGTTTGGACCGGCCAGCTGTGTGGTGAGCTGGATGCAGTGCAGGCGCCTAAACTGATTGAGGCCGTGCAACAACTGCTAAGCAAGCAAAAAGGCGGGCTGGAGCTGGACTGCACGCAGCTTGATTTTGTGGATAGTATGGGGCTTGGCGCCTTGGTTAAGCTGCGCAAAATAGTGCAGGAGGATGGCGGCGCAATTACGATGACACACATGAAGCAGCGCATTTATAAGCTGTTTGTAATAACCAATCTTGAAAACTCATTTGGAATTGAGGTGGAATCATGAGCGGGCATGTTAGCCTGACATTTCCGGCAAAGCCCGAGTTTTTGGTGACTGCACGCCTTGTTGCAGGCTCCATCGCCGGGCAGGCCGGTTTTGATGTGGATGACATTGAAGATGTTAAAACAGCATGCTCTGAGGCTTGCCTGATGTTAATGGGGGATGCAGGAGCAAAGATCGAAATGGAACTGTGGAAGGATGAGGAACAGGAAGGGATCCGTGCGCGCATTTGCGCACCTGTTGCTGCTCAGACAGAACAAACCGCTGAAATGGAGATCGGCATGTTTTTGCTGGAAGCATTGGTAGACGAAGTGTCCCAAACCGAGCAGGATAATATGCGCGTGTTTGAGATATTCAAAATGCCGCTGGCATGATCTTGCCTATGTGGATCACCTAAGGAGGTTTGCGCGATGGAGGAAGCTCTTAATCTTGATGCAATGCTCATAGAGTATTGCGCAACAAAAGATGTGGATTTGCGAAATGAGCTGCTATCCCATTATTTGTATATTGCCGAAATTGCGGCAAAAAAGTTTGTCGGCCGTGGCGTTGAGTACGACGATCTGTTCCAGGTTGCGTCCTTGGCGCTTATTCGTGCGCTTGAACGTTTTGATCACACGCGCAATGTAAAGTTTGGCAGCTTTGCAACACCATCTGTCATTGGAGAAATAAAAAACTACTTTAGAGATCGTAGCCGCTCAATACGCCTGCCACGCCGCGCTAACGAGATGCTCAAAAAGATGTACGAGGTTCAGGAATCGTTAACAGTGCAGCTTGATCGCCCGCCAAGGCCCGATGAAATTGCAGCCAGCATGGAGCTGCCCATAGAAACCATATATGAATTGATGGAAGCAAAAGCGAGCGTTAAAATCGTTTCGTTGGATGAAACTGTGCAAAGTCAGGATGGTGAGAGGAGCCTTTTTGACTTGATTGGCGTAGAATCAGAAGAATTTGTGGGCATTGAAAATGCGGACTTTTTAAAAAAATGCCTCGCGCAGCTCAACGAAGAAGAACGCGAAATTCTCGTCCAGCGTTATGTGCATCGCAAAAGCCAGCGTTGCATTGCTGAAGATATGGGCGTATCACAAATGTATGTTTCAAGAATGGAGCGCAAGGTGCTTGATAAACTGCGCGAACGCTTGATGGATTAACATTATTTGCATAATATGATAGATTGAATACAATTTTAACCCTTTAACGCAATATTTTTTCAAATAATTTAATAAATGCTGTTTGAAACCCTGCGCACGTGTTGATTTATAAAGTATAGTGCGCAGGTACGTTTTTTGGTGTACAATTTTGCGCTAAGAGTGAGTGGTTCAAATGCCGGAATGGAGTTTTAAGGATACTTTTTCCACGCCGGAGCAAATGCGCGTTGTGTTGCGCAACATGCTAAACGATGTTCGCGCAAATCTAGAGGTTGATGAAGAGCTTTGGTACGATATGAAAATCATATTGCACGAGCTTTGTTGTAATGCAATAAATCACGGCAAGGTGCCTGTTCAAACAATGTCTGCAATTTGCTCAAAGGATAAAAAACTTCACATACTTGTATCCGATGCCGGCGAAGGTCATAACCAACTGCAAAAGGGGCCTTCGGGTAATGATGCGGAGCATGGCCGCGGCTTGCACATTGTGAGCAACCTTGCTGACGAATTGATGTTCAACAGTTCTGCAAATAAAGTCCTTGTTATGATTGATTATAGGTAATTCCCCTTTTTGGAGTATTAGCGGCGAAAAGCCGTTTTTTTATTGCGCAAATTTTGTTTTATAGCGGCAAAGATAGTTTTGTTTTTGTAATTTGTGCCTAACGGGTTGTTAAATACGCACGGAGTGGGAATGATAAATATTGCTGTAGTTATTGTAGAGAGGAAACGTGCGGATGGAGCGGGTAAAAGAACAGGAGACCAACGTTAACGATAAAAAACGCAAAAAGAATGTTCGTCAGGCAAAGCGCTTTAAGGCCTTAAGGCGGGTGTTGCTTGCCATCACATTAATTTTTGTGTGCTTTTGCCTGTTTGGCTCGGCGTATATACTGCAGCTGGACGCTTGGAAGGATTTTGATTCAGGGCTAATTCTTGATGTGCAGCAATCATTACTTGTGTATGATAATCAGGGCGTGCAGGTTAGCTGCCTTTCCGGCAGCGAAACCCGCATTTGGGTTTCGCTCGCGTATGTGCCAAGCCATGTGCGGCAGGCTTTCATTTCAGCGGAGGACGCTCGGTTTTACGATCATGTGGGGGTGGATGTAATTCGCATTTTAGGCGCGGCGTGGGAGGATATTAAGGCTGGCGCATATGTGCAGGGCGCATCAACAATCAGCCAGCAGCTCATAAAGTTAAGCCATTTGACGGATGAAAAGGTGATGTCCCGCAAAATTGAAGAGGCCGTGCTTGCTTATCAGATGGAGAAGCAATTCTCAAAGGACGAAATTCTGGAGATGTATTTGAATTATGTATACTTCGGTGGCGGTTTTTATGGAATTGAAGCTGCCGCCAGAGGTTACTTTGGGGTTTCAGCAAAGGATTTAACCGTTGCGCAGGGGGCCATGCTCGCTGGCATTCTAAAAGGCCCATCCCGTTACGCTCCACATTTGAATATGGAGGCGAGCACATCAAGAAGAAACCTGATTTTACGCCTTATGAACGAATATGGGTATATCGATGAGAAAACGATGCGCAGCGCACAGGCAGAGCAGGTTGAGCTGACAAATTCGCTCAAAAAGGATACGCGTGGTTATTATATCGACTGTGCGCTGCAGCAGGCGTGCGAGGCGCTAAACATTTCAATGACCGAGCTGCTGGCGGGCGGCTATCGCATAAATACCGCGCTTGATAGCGAGCTTCAGCTTTGCTGCGAGCAGCTGATGCTGGATGAGGAGCTTTTTCCGGAAAATTCGGATGCCGTTCAGGCCGCGCTTGTGCTGGTGGATGTTGAAAGTGGCGGGGTGGCAGCGCTTATGGGGGGCAGGCAAAGCACCACCGCGCTTGAATACAATAGAGCTGTACGAATAAGAAGGCAGCCGGGTTCCGTGATTAAGCCAATTTTATCCTATGCACCGGCGCTTGAAGAACATGGATACACAACAGTATCGATGATGTTGGATGAACCGACTGATTTTAACGGCTACCAACCATCCAACTTTGGAGAATCATATCGTGGTTGGGTAACCATGCGTCAGGCGGTTATGCACTCGCTTAACGTGCCGGCAGTTAAGGTGCTTTCGGAAATTGGTGTGGAAAACGCAAAAAGCTTTGCCCGTCAGCTTGGGATCGAGTTTGATGAGGATGACACCAGCCTGACGCTTGCGTTGGGCGGGTTTACTTTTGGTGTTTCACCTTATCAAATCGCCGGTGCGTATGCCACATTCGCGCGTGGCGGGATTTACAGCACACCTTCACTCATTATGTCCATTGAGGATAAGCACGGGCAAACAGTGTACGCCTACGAACCTGAAAACCGTCAGGTTATGAGCGAAGCAAACGCGTATATTCTCACTGATATGCTTAAAAGCGCCATTGAAAGCGGAACAGGCAAGCGCCTTAATACGTTGGGCATTGAGCTTGCGGGAAAAACCGGAACAACAGGGGAGGGGGATGGCAACCGCGATGCCTGGATGGCGGCTTACAACCCTGAGTATGCTGTGGCAGTTTGGATGGGATACGATGAATCAGGGAACGGAAATGTGCTGCCCGCCGATGCGACGGGCGGAAAATATCCTGCGCTGATACTTTTGCGGCTGTTTGGCGAAATATATGAGGATGCGCAAGCGGCTCCTGTGTTTTTGCAGCCGGAAAGTGTATCGGAGGTGCGGATTGACGGCTATTCTCTGGAAAGTTCGCATGTTGCGGTGCTGGCAAGTGCATTAACTCCTGCCTCAGCCGTAACTAGAGAAGTTTTTGCAGCGGGAACCGAACCAACGAGCGTGAGCGATTATTGGGTTGTGCCTTCGCCGCCTTCACTTTTTTCGGGAGAGCTTGGCATGGAAGGTTATCCTGTTTTGACATTTACGCCGGAGCTTGAGTTTATTCTCTATCGTTTGTATCGCGAGGATGCGTATGGCAACACTGTGCAGTTAGGCGAATGGCCGGGAAGCGTTGGCGAGCTATCTTATGTGGATAGACAAGCTGTAATGGGAGAAATTTATTCGTATTATATTATTCCGGCGCACCCTCAGCTCAAAATTGCGCAAACCGAGGTTGTTGGGCCTGCCTCCAGGAGGGTGGAAATTGTAATGCCAACAAATCCGTTTATTGTGGCGGATAGCCAGCAGACGGAGCCGATGCCGGGGCGGGGGCATAGGGGTGGTGATTTTTCTTCGTCAAAAGGCTGGTGAAGATAGAATAAATAGTATATAATTACTATAAATTATATTACATTTTATATACCTATCAACTGGACAGGGGGGAAGCTGCCCAAGTGCAGCGTTAATTACGCATGAAGGAACACATCACCGTTAATTTAGGAGTAATCGCAAGTGAAATGCAGCCCAGATCCATGGCCGCGAGGGATTGGGTCTTTCAGGTGCTTCGCGCAGCGATTGTTCGTGGCCTTTTACCGGGGGACATGCCTCTTAGGCAGGATGAAATCTCAGCAGCGCTTAATGTGAGCCACATTCCGGTTCGCGAAGCTTTCAGGCAACTGGAAGCGCAGGGTCTTGTGCGCATTTACCCAAACCGTGGGGCGATTGTTACAAAACTCAGCCTTAAAGAAATGATCGATATTATGGATGTGCGCGCTTTGCTGGAATGCGGAGCGTTGCGTCAGGCGATTCCCATTATGGAGAATGAAACGATCGAAACCGCAGAGGCGGTTATTCAGGAGTCGTTACAAATCACCGAACCAAACCGGCTTGAAGAGCTTAACTCATGCTTTCATTTCACCTTGTACGAACCTGTGCAAAACCAAATGCTTTTTAGGCTGATTGAGCAAATGCACGCTAATGTAGATCGCTATATTCGTGCGTACTACAACGAATCTATTTATCATCAAATATCTAAACAACAGCACATGGAACTGCTTGATGCTTGCAAAAAAAGAGATACTGATCTTGCGGTCTCCATACTTTATGACCATATCGATGGCACAAAGGCATTATTAGAACCTGAAAAGTAGCATTTAAGCTTGGAAAAGTTCATAAGGCATAAAGCAGCCTGGCGGATATCCGCCGGGCTTTTACGTCAGTTTGATTTTTTAGCTTGTGCTTTTATTGTTCGCTGGCAATAACCTGCAACGCACCAGGAAGTATTTTGAAAGTGACGGGGGTTTCAAGCATAATTTCGCCATCCAGCTCCAGCGGAGAGGGGGGATCGCTTGAAACAGTAAATTCGCTGCTCCTAAAATATTTAACGATAGGCAAACCAAGGTGCTTGCCTTTCATAAACTTGAGCAAAACACGAAACACTGTGGATAGCTTAACATCGCTTATAACACAAACATCAAAAAGGCCATCGAATGGTGTGGCTTCCGGAGTGACATTCATGCCGCCACCAAAGTGAGTGCCGTTTCCAGCGGTAACAACAAGAGCATTGCTGTCAAACACGAGCCCCTCGGCGGTTTCCACATGTATTTTTCGAAGCTTTAGATCCTTGAGCGCATGCAGCAGCCCCAGCACATAAGCAAGCGAACCACGGAAGCGCTTTTTGTATAGCTCTGTGTAAATCAACACGTCCACATCAAAGCCAAATCCGGATACATTTATAAAAAGTTCGCCATTTGTGGTGCCCGCATCCATAGGGCGGGGTGCGTTATTGAGCAGCATATCGAGCACTTTTTCAGGGTCATCGGGCATGTGGAGCGCACGCGCAAGGTCGTTGCCGGTGCCACATGGCAAAAAAGAAAAGGGAATGTTCGTGTTAACAAGCTGCATGGCAACCTCGCGAACAGTGCCGTCCCCACCAACGGCAACTATGCAGCTGTGCCCATCAGCCATCGCTTGGCGGGTAAGCTCACATGTGTGGCCTGCGTATTGAGATTCGGCGAAGGAGTACGGAATTTGCCGTTCATCGAGCAAGGCTTGCATTTTTTCAAAGGCTTTTTGGGAAAGTCCGTTTCCCGCTACGGGGTTGTATATAAAGTGAAGTGATGGCAAGTCTAATCTCCTTTGTAAACAATATTAAAACTACCACCTCTTATAATAATACCTTTACCCGATTTTTGTACAGTATGAATTTTTTTTAACAAATTTAAAATAGGGTACAGAAATTCTTTCTTCTCAAGTATAATACTAATAGCTGCGCCAAAACAGCGAAATAAATTTCTGGCGCGGGTTTTGGAGGTATTATGCGTTTTACTAAGGTTCATGGTGCGGGCAACGATTTTGTGCTCATAGATGCAAGAGAGTTCCCTGACTTTGATTTTGTATCCGTTGTGCCAAAAATCTGCCATCGGCAGGTAGGCGTTGGCGCGGATGGGATTTTGCTTGTGCTAAACTCCGACACATGCGATATTAAAATGCGCATTATCAACAGCGATGGCAGCGAAGCCGAAATGTGCGGAAATGGCATTCGCGCATTTGCAAAATATGTTTATGAGCGCGGAGTTATAAAATCCCCATCGTTTGATGTGGAAACATTGGCGGGTGTGATGCGCCCCGAGTTAGTGATTGATGATGAAGGTAAGGTGACAGCCGTGCGGGTTGATATGGGCAAGCCCGGCATTGAATGCGAGGATGTGCCTGTGCAGGGCGAAGGCCAGTGCCTTAATCGTTCGTTGAATGTGCATGGCCGCCGTTTCACATATTCATCTGTTCGCACCGGCGTGCCTGTTACGGCTGTTCCAGTGGAAGACCCCAAGACATTCGATGTGCTTACTTATGGCCCGGCAATCGAGCACCACGCCGTGTTCCCTGAGCGGACAAATGTCGCTTTTATTAAGGTTGTGGATCGTAACAATATCGAAATGCGTATTTGGGAACGAGGGGCTGGCCCAACGCTTGCCTGCGGCACGGGCAGCTGTGGTGTGGCCGTTATATGCGCGCTTAATGGGGACACCGAACGCTCGGTGGATGTGCACCTTGAGCTTGCGACACTTCATATAGACTGGCTTGAGAATGGAACCGTTATGATGACAGGCCCCGCAGAGCTTGTTTATGATGGGGAACTGCATTTTCTTAATCCGTAAAATACAAGGCCTAACTTCCCAGTAGAGTATGCTACTCTTGCCAAATAAATATCCCCGGCTTTTGCCGGGGATATTTATTATCATCAATCAAATAACCATTTTAGCTAAGAAACTTTTGCGTGCCAACATCAAATATTCCCCGTGTCATGACACGAATTTCAGGTATAACACCCAACGCTATGAAGGAAAGCACGGTGAAGGGCTCCATTCCACTTGGCACACCCATCTCATGAGCTATGCTTGTCATTTGCGCAAGCGTTTTTTCCATAACATCAAAACCCGCATCGCTCATCAGCCCCATAATGGGCAGCGGCAGCGTTTGTGGCGGTTGCCCTTCACGAACGACTGTGTAACCACCCTGGGCTTTTATGAGCTCTTCTACTGCCAAAAGAATACTTTCATCGCTATCGCCAACAACAATGATATTATGAGAATCATGCGATACGCTTGAAGCGATGGCGCCACCCTTCAAGTTGAAGCCCTTTATTGGAGCGACACCTACCTTGCCCGTGTTTTTGTGCCGCTCGATAACAGCTGCCTTGTTAAACTCGCTATTGGGAACAAAAACACCATTTGCATGCGGCAAAACGGCATCGGCGCGTTTGGTTACGATCTGCCCGGGGATAACCTCCATAACAGGCTGCGGAGTGTTAAACGCAGCAACAGCAAGGTTCTCTTTTTTTAAAGGAGCTGCGTGCATGGTTTGCTTTAGCGCATTTGGGCAAGGAGGCGCCAAGTGCTGAGTTTTGTTATCAACGCGTGTGCCCTTATGATATACAGAGTGTATTTTTACGCCTTCAAAATCATCCAGCACAACAATGTCGGCCTGGCGGCCGGGAGCTATTGCGCCAAGGGTTTTAAGGCCATAGCAGCGCGCGGCGTTAATTGTGGCCATTTGGTATGCCTTTGCCGCAGGGAGACCAAGCGAAATGCTTTTGCGTATGTTGTGGCTTATGTGGCCCTCACGCTGGATATCATCGATATGCTTGTCGTCAGTGCAAAAAGAAAAGCCGCTTGTGTCGATTTTTTGTGCAACTACCCCGGAAATGATGGCCTCGAGATTGCGTGCGCCCGAGCCTTCACGCACATGCACTTGCATGCCGTTACGGAGCTGCAAAAGCGCATAATCAAAAGCAATGCACTCATGATCCGTTGCGATATCAGCTAGCGCATAGGCAGCGATTTCTTTTTCGCTCAGCCCCGGCGCATGGCCATCCTTAACCTTGTTTTCAAAAAGGCTGAGTTTATTAAGCATGTCGGGCGCTGCGTTTATAACGGAAACATAGTCCATCACCTCACCCAGGCCAAGCACACGCGGGTGCTTGGCGTAGGGCTGCATGCGCGTTGCGTCAAAATTGCAGCCATTGTCCTCATATGGGGTTGCAGGCACACAGCTTGGCAGCATGACATAAACATTTGCGGCTGCGTTTTCGGTTTGATCCAGTATGTAGCTAAGCCCATCTTCACCGGATACATTCACAGCCTCATGTGGGTCGACAATAAATGTTGTGGTGCCCTTTTGCACCGCGTTTTGGATAAGCTCCGGCGGGGCAACCATTGTTGATTCAAGATGCAGGTGCGCATCGATAAAGCCCGGCACAATGTATTTGCCGTTAAGGTCAATTTCTGTCTCGCCCTCGTATGATCCAAGGCCTACTATCACGCCGTTTTCAACAGCAATATCCTGCTTAATAAGCTCGCCGGAAAACACATTTAGCACATTTGCCCGCTTAAAAACAAGCTCCGCCTTGCGTAAGCCCAGCGCAGCGGCCGACCATTTTGCGTAGTTTTGATAATCCATGCGTTTCCTCCGTTTTTTATGATAAGTATAACATATGTAGATATTTTTCGGTTATTATGATATTCAATTGTAAACAATTTTAAAATATACAATCTGAGTAGGAATATGATATACTATCCTTGCGGTTATTTTTGCTCGCAATTTTTTATGTCGAAAGGGAGGGTATCATGGAAAAACTATTTAAGTTGAAGGAGCACAATACGACTGTTCGAACTGAGATCATCGCAGGGTTAACAACGTTTTTCGCGATGGCCTACATTATCTTTGTAAACCCCGGCATGTTGGTAGCCACGGGGATGGACTTTAACGCCGTTATGGTTGCGACTTGCCTTTCGGCAGCGCTTGGCACGCTGCTGACAGCCTTTATGTCGAACACACCGTTCGCACAGGCACCTGGCATGGGCCTCAACGCCTTCTTTACCTACACGCTGTGCCTTGGCATGGGTATTCCGTGGCAAACATCACTGGCGCTGGTTCTGATTTCCGGCGTGATCTTCCTCATCATCGCCATTTCTCCCCTGCGTGGGATCATCATTTCATCGATCCCGGCCTCGCTCAAAAAAGCGATCGGCGCTGGTATCGGGCTGTTTATCTCGTTGATTGGCCTGTTTAACGTGGGCATCATCCAAACCACACCCGCTGGCCTTGTAGAGCTTGGCAACATCACTCAAGGCCCCGCGCTTGTTGCGCTTATCGGCCTCATTATCACCGGCGTACTGATGGCTTACAAAGTTAAGGGTGCAATATTCATTGGCATTATCGGCACCACTTTGATTGGCTTCCTGTTCAAAGCGGATCCTTCGGTCCCCGGTGTGATGGTAACGCAGCTGCCTGAAAGCATCTCCTTCCTGGGCCTTAAAGCACTCGCACCCACATTTGGCAAAGTGTTTACTGAAGGTTTTGCAGGCTTGGGTGCGATTGGGATTATGCCAATCATAACAGCGCTCATCACACTTATTATCTGCGATATGTTTGATACAGTCGGCACTCTTGTTGGCACTGCGAGCAATGCTGGCATGCTTGATAAGGATGGCAACCTGCCCAAGGGCGATAGGGCGATAATCGCCGACGCGATCGCAACCTGCGCTGGCGCTGTTGTTGGCACATCCACCGTTACAACCTTTGTTGAAAGCTCAACGGGCATCAGCGAAGGTGGGCGCACAGGCCTGACTTCAGTTGTGGTTGGTGTTCTGTTTGTGCTGGCGGCATTCTTCTTTGCGCCAATCGCGGGTATTGTGCCTGCTGCTGCGACTGCGCCTGCGCTCATCATCGTTGGCGTGTTGATGCTCAAGAGCACAATGGAAATCGACTGGAACGATTTTGAAACTGCGCTTCCTTGCTTCCTGACAATCGCGATCATGCCATTTAGCTATTCCATTTCCAATGGTATCGGCTTTGGTTTCATCGCCTACACACTCATCAAGGTCTTCCGCGGCAAGTTCAAGGAAGTTCCGGTTCTTATGTACATCCTGTCCGCGTTATTTATCGTTATGTATATTCTTTCTAACGCGTAAAGAAAAAGATAAACATAGTATTAGTTATTACTACAGCCCCGGCATTTGCCGGGGCTGTAGTTTATAGTGGGGGGATATGTTACGCGGATTTTTGTGTGTTGAATTCCTGCGGATTTTAAGCCTATCCTGCTTGTTGACCGTACTTAAACGTTTTATTTTCGGCCACATCTGGTTTTTGTGCTTGTGTTTCTTCCCATATCCGGTCCGCCACAGGCTGCCAGTTCTGTGCTGCCATTTTGCATTTTGCGCATAGCTCGTCCACATCCTCCAACTGCGACATATCTGTTGAGTGCGCGTTACTTTCATGCACCATTTGGGCAAGCTTGCCGTTGTTATCCAGCAGCGGGCAGGGGCGAAGATGATTTTCGTTAAATGGCTGGTTTTGCCTGTATTGCATAAACAATGGCGATGTATAAGCCTCCAGCAGGGTTTTTTCATAAATACTCGAGTCGGAGTAGTGGATAAATGCGCAAGGCTCAATATCGCCGTTTGCGTTGATGTGCAGGTAAGAGCGCCCGCCCGCTATGCAGCCCTTCGAATACTCACCATCGTTCCAGAAATCCATTGTAAATAGTGGTTTAGTTTTTCTAAATGCGCGTATCTGATTATACATAAATTCCCTTTGCTGTGCGGATACGATCAAATCGGTAGGCGCACCCACACCAACGGGCATGTATGTGAAAAACCACGCAAATTTTGAGCCGCGCGCAATAAGATCGTCAAAGAATTCTTCGCTGCCGATTACATTTGTGTTTTTGCTTGTGTAGCAGCAGGAAGCCCCAAATATAAGCTTGCGTTCCTTAAGAATTTCCATTGCGCGAATTACGCTTTGGTAGGTACCGGCGCCCCGGCGGTCATCCGTTTCCTCTTCAAAGCCCTCAATGCTGATTGCGGGAACGAAATTTTTAACCTCCAGCATTTCATCAGCAAATGCTTCATCGATTAACGTGCCGTTTGTAAATGCTAGGAACATGCAGTCCTGATGCTCGCGGCAAAGCGCAATAATGTCTTTTTTTCTTACAAGCGGCTCACCGCCGGAGTAAATATACATATATGTTCCCATTTCCTTGCCCTGGAGTATGATATCGTTGAGCGTATCATAACTCATGCTCAGCTGGTTGCCATACTCCGCGGCCCAACAGCCTGTGCATTTGAGATTGCAGGCGGAGGTTGGATCCATCAAAATCGCCCAGGGAACGTTG